>CAMDQJ010000061.1 GCA_945905835.1 Asaia bogorensis | reverse complement strand
CTCCTTCATCGCGAAGGCACGCGCCGTCTCCTGGATCAGCCGGCGCTCCTCGGTCATGTAGCCCATGGCGTTTCTCCCCTCGTTGTCGCAGCATAGCAGCCAATCGCCTGTCTTCAGGAGACATCCATGCTGAAAGCCCTGCTGGCTTCGCTCGCGCTCTTCCTCTCTGCGGCTTCCGCTGTCGCACAAGAATGGCCGACCAAGCCGGTCACGATCTACATGGGTTTTCCCGCCGGCTCCGGCGTCGACGTCGTGGCGCGCCTGCTGCAGCCCTCGCTCGAGAAGACGCTCGGCCAGCGGCTGGTCATCGACTACAAGCCCGGCGCCGGCGGCAACGTCGCCTCCGAGGTCGTGTTCCGCGCAGCCCCCGACGGCTACACCTTCCTGCTGGGCACCTCGGCGACGCATGGCGTCAATGCCACCCTCTACAAGCGGCTGCCCTTCGACGTCGAGGCCGACTTCACGCCGATCTCGGCGCTGAACGACGTGTCGAACGTGCTGATGATCAATCCGGCGGTGATCGATGCCGTGTCGGTCAAGGACTTCATCGCCAAGGTGAAGGCCGCCCCCGGCAAGTACAACTACGCCTCGACCGGCAACGGCACGGGCACTCATCTCGCCTTCGCCGAGTTCGTGCACAAGGCCCAGCTCGACATGGTGCACGTGCCCTACAAGGGCGGGCCCGAGGCGATCCAGGGTGTGCTGAACGGCGACGTCTGCTGCATCTTCAACCAGGTGCAGACGGCGCTGCCGCACTATCGCGCCGGCAAGGTGAGGCTGCTGGGCGTCACCACTAGGAAGCGCGTGCCGGCGATCGCCGAGGTGCCGACGATCGACGAGGCAGGCGTGCCGGGCTACGAGAGCTACACCTGGTTCGGCATCTTTGGGCCCAAGGGCCTCGACCCCGCCATTGCGCGCAAGATGAACGCCGCCATAAAGGTGGCGCTCGACGATCCCGAGACGCAGAAGAAGCTGGCCGATCTCGGCAACACGCCGCGCTACGAGACGCTGGAGCAGTTCAAGGCGACGGTGAAGGCCGACCGCGCCAAATGGGCCGAGGTCGTGAAGGCGGTCGGCGCCACGATCGATTAGGAGAGGCACGATGCGGCGAAGCGAAGAGCGGATCCTCACCACCCATGTCGGCAGCCTGCCGCGCAGCGCCGAGCTCAGCGACCTCTTGATCCGTGACGAGGCCGGCGAGGCGGTCGACAAGGCCCTGCTTGCGCGCAAGAGCGAGGCGGCGGTGCGCGATGTCGTGGCCCGTCAATCCGCCGCCGGCGTCGACGTGGTGTGCGACGGCGAGCAGCCGCGCGTCGGCTTCCAGACCTATGTCGTGCAGCGCATGAAGGGTTTTGGTGGCGAGTCCAAGCGGCCGTCGCCCACCGACTACGCCAACTTCCCGGCCTTTGCGGCGCAGGCGGCGCGCCGCGCACCCAGGCGCAGCAAGGTGCGTAACGCAGCCCAAGCCATCGCCGACGTGGTCTACGACGACCTCGCGGCGGCCGAGGAAGAATGCCGCATGTTCAAGGCGGCGCTCGACGGGTTGCCTCAAAAGCCGGTCGATACCTTCATGACGGCGGCATCGCCCGGCATCATCGCCACGACGCTGATGAACGTGCATTACGACAGCCACGAGGCCTATGTCTTTGCGCTGGCACGCCAGATCGCCAAGGAATACGAGCGCATCGCGCGGGACTTCGTGCTGCAAATCGATGCGCCCGACCTCGCCATGGAGCGCACCGTGCTGTTCCAGGACAAGAGCGACGCCGAGTTCGTCAAGATCGCCGAGATGCATGTCGCGGCGATCAACCAGGCGGTGGCCAACATCCCGCGCGAGCGCATTCGCCTGCATTGCTGCTGGGGCAACTGGGAAGGCCCGCATGTCGACGACATCGCGATGAGCGACATCCTGCCGGTGCTCTACCAGGCTCGCGTCGGCGCGCTCAGCATCGAATTCGCCAATCCGCGCCACCAGCACGAATACGCCGCGCTCAAGAAGGTAAAGCTGCCGGACGAATTCCTGCTGCTGCCGGGCGTAATCGACTCGACGACGAATTTCGTCGAGCATCCCGAGGTTATCGCCAATCGCATCTGCGAGGCGGTGGCCGTCGTGGGCGACCGCAGCCGAGTCATCGCCTCGAGCGACTGCGGCTTCGGCACCTTCGCCGGCGGCGAACTGGTCGCCGAGGACGTCGTCTGGGCCAAGCTCAAGAGCGCCAGCGAGGGCGCCGCCATCGCCACGAAGCGGCTGTGGGGCCGCTAATCGGCCGCGTCCTCCCGGATCATCGCCGCGCCCTTCTCGCCGATCATGATGGTCGGCGCGTTGGTGTTGCCGGTGGTAAGCGTCGGCATCACCGAGGCGTCGATCACCCGCAGGCCGTCGATGCCGCGCACCCGCAGCCGCGAGTCGACGACGGCGCGCGGATCCTCGCCCATCCTGCACGTTCCGACCGGGTGATAGAGCGTGTTGCCGAACTTGCGGGCATAGGCCAGTACCTCGTCGTCGCTCCTGACGTCCGGGCCGGGTGACGTCTCGCCCAGACTGTACTGGGCGAGCGCCGGCTGGGCGAAGACGCGGCGGACGTGGCGCGTGCCGCCGAGCAGCGCCAGCTCGTCGGTGTGCGTGGTGAGATAGTTGGGCTTGATCGCCGACCGCGCGAACGGATCGGCCGATACAGCCATGACGGTGCCGCGGCTGTCGGGTTTCACCACGCAGACCACGCAGCTTATGGCGGGCTTGGTGTCGAGCTGGCCGAACTTAAGCGTGTTGGTGCTGCCGGGCGTGAACAGGAGCTGCAGGTCGGGCGAGGCAAGGCCCTCGCGGCTGTCGCAGAAGAGCTGCGCCGTGGTAACGCCGAATGTCAGGGCGCCCTTGCCGGTCAGGAAAAATTTGGGGATCTCCGGCAGGTAGCCCGGAAAGCGCGCCAGCTCGTTCACCGTGCGCTCGCCTTGCACGCGATGCACCAGGCGGATCACGTAGTGGTCGATCAGGTTGGCGCCGACCCCCGGCAAATCGTGCAGCACGGGAATGCCGAGCGATTGCAGATGCGCCGCCGGCCCGATGCCGGAGACCTGCAGGATGTGTGGCGAGTTCACCGTGCCGCCCGACACGATGACCTCGCGGTTGGCGCGCACCGTTGTGGGGTTGCCGCCGCGGATGAATTCGACGCCGACGCAGCGTTTGCCCTCGAAGAGGAGGCGGCCGGTCTGCGCCTCTGTTTCGACCCGGAGGTTCGCCCGCCCGCGTGCCTCGCGCAGGAAGGTCTGTGCCGTCGAGCCGCGCCAGCGGCCGCGCCGCGTCATCTGCGAGTACCCGACGCCGTAGCGTTGCTTGCCGTTGAGGTCGGGATTGAAGGGAAAACCCGCCTGCTGGGCTGCTTCGACGAAGCGATGGGTGAGCGGCAGGATGGTGCGATAGTCCTCGACCTTGAGCGGCCCGCCCTGGCCGCGCACCTCGGGGTCTCCCTTCTGCACGTAGTGCTCGGCCTTCCTGAAGTAGGGCAGCACGTCGTCGTAGCTCCAGCCGCGCGCGCCCATCTGCGCCCAGCCGTCGAAGTCGGCCGGCGCGCCGCGCACATAGAGCATGCCGTTGATCGACGAGGTGCCGCCCAAGGTGCGGCCGCGCGGCCAGTCGAGGCGCCGCTCGCCCGAACTCTGCTCGGGCTCGGTCGTGTAGTTCCAGTTGACCAGCGGGTTGCGCAGCAGCTTGCGCATGGCGGCCGGGATGTGGATCCAGGGATACCAGTCGCTCGGCCCCGCCTCGAGCAGGATCACCGAGGCGCCCGTTTCCGACAGACGAGACGCTACCACGCATCCCGCCGAGCCAGCTCCCACAACCACGTAATCCGCTTGCATGCGCTTCCCCTGTGTGGCCACTCATAGCGGCAGAAGCGATAGCACGAAAAACGAGGGAGGAGAGCAATGCGCGGTCGTCAGGTTCTCATGGAGACGCTGCTCGCCCACGGCGTCGACCGCATCTTCGGCAATCCCGGCACCACCGAGAGCCCGCTGCTCGATTCGCTGCTCGACTATCCGCAGATCCAGTACATCGTGCACCTGCACGAGGGCGTGGCCGTCGGCGCGGGGAATTTCTATGCCCAGGCGAGCGGCAAGACGGCGTTCGTGAACCTCCACGTGGCGCCGGGCCTCGGCAACGCCATCGGCATGATCTACGGCGCGCTCAAGAACAACTCACCCATGGTGGTGACGGCGGGCCAGCAGGACACGCGCGCGCGCCTGCGCGATCCCGTGCTCGGCCACGATCTCGCGGCGATGGCCGCCCCCGTCACCAAGTGGAGCGTGCAGGTCGAACGCGCCGATGAACTCGGACCGATCCTGCAGCGCGCCTTCAAGATTGCGAACGAAGCGCCGGCTGGTCCGGTGTTCGTGGCACTGCCGATCAACATGATGGAGCAGGAGACCGACATTCCTCCCGGCAAGCCGGGTCATTCGTTCACTGCGACGCGGCCCGATCCGGCCGGTATCGCGACGATGGCGAAGCTGCTGGTTGCCGCCAAAAGCCCGGCGATCGTGGCGGGCGACGACATTGCCCGCGCCGGTGCCGACAAGACGCTGGTGAAAGTCGCAGAGCGCCTTGGCGCGGCGGTGTGGTTCGAGGGTTTGCGCGGCCGCAACTCCTTCCCGACGGATCATCCCGCTTATCGCGGCACGCTGGCCTTCGATGCGCCGGGCGTCGCCAAGCAATTCGCGGACAACGATCTGGTGCTGATGGTGGGCGGGCCGTTCTTCGAGGAAGTCTGGTACGCGCCCGGCTCGCCGTTTCCGGCGGGCTGCAAGGTGCTGCAGATCGAAGCCGCGCCGTCGCGGCTGGCCTACAATTTCGCGCTCGATGCCGGTGTCGTCGCCGACGTTGGTGCCGCACTGCAGTCACTCGATGCCGCGTTGGGTAACGTCGATGCGGCGGCGGCCAAAAAGCGCAACGACGCGCTAAAAGCTCAGAAGGACGCCGATGCGGCGGCGCAGAAAGTGCGCGTCGAAAAGGCCTGGGCGCGCACGCCGACCTCGATGGCGCGCGCCATGGCGGAAATCCGGGCCGGCACGCCGGCCAATGCCATCGTGGCCGACGAGACCATCACGGCCAATCTCGACCTCTTCAAGACCTTCAGCTTCGCCGACCCCGGCGACTATTTCAGCGGCCGCGGCGGTGGCATCGGCCAGGGACTGGCCGGTGCGCTGGGCGTGGCGGTGGCGCAGCCGAAGCGGCCGGTGCTCTGCCTCTCGGGCGACGGCTCGTCGATGTATTCCATTCAGGCGCTGTGGACGGCGGCGCATCACGACCTGCAGATCGTGTTCGTGATCCTGGCCAACCGCGAATACCGCGTGCTCAAGCACAATATCGACGCCTACCGCGCCCGCTTCGACGTTAAGTCGAACAAGCCCTACATGCACATGGACCTGACGGGACCGGTCATGGGCTTCGTCGACCTGGCCAAGGGCATGGGTGTCGCCGGCACGCATGTCGCCAAGGCCGACGACATCAAGGCGGCCGTGACGGCGGCCTTCAAGACCGGCAAGCCGCACCTGATCGAGATCGAGATCGAGGGCAAGCGCTAAAGCCTGTCCCCAGGGGGAGGGGTGAGAAAGTGAGACGAATCACCTAAAATGCCGGTGCCATCGGCATTTTAGGCGTCTCACCAGGGTGAGATTCCGGTGAGACTCTGGCTACTTTGAAGGGCCTTTCAGGGGGCCCTTGTTGACCGCCATCGCAGCCTCCTCGAGGTGATCGAGCGTCGAATAGCCGATCAGCATGGTGCCGACGTTGGGATTGGAGATCACGAAGCGGATGCCGAGTTCGGTGAGGCTGCTGACGCCCGTGCCCTGCATCAGCGGTTCGAGCCTTCTTGCCCGCGCGACATCGGCGGCGAAATCCTTGCCCGAGCCGATCGGCGGCACGGTCTGCATGGCCAGCGGATGGCGCGCTTCGGTGCCGGAGAGCGCTCCGCCGGCCAGCGCGCGGATGATGATGGTGCCGACCTTGTTGTCGACCGCGCGCTTCAGCAGGTTGCCGTAATCCTGGCCCGGCGTGCCCGTGGGCATCGGCCCACCGGCGCTGGGGTTCAGCGCGTTGAACACGACCTGCACGGTGTCGAAGCTGCCGGAGTCGATGGCCTTGTGCAGCGCCGGCGTCTCGCCGACGCCCGAGAAGCCGATGAAGCGCGTCTTGCCGGCCTTGCGCAGCTTCTCCAGCGCCGGCACGACCTCGTTCAGCGCGATGTCGATGGCGAGATTGTCGCCACCGTCCTTGGCGACCAGCGGATTGTGCAGCTGGAAGAGATCGACATGGTCGCGGCCCATGCGCTTGAGGCTATCTTCCATGCCCTTGGCGATGGCGGCACCGACCTTGCCGCGATGCTCCTTGCCCAGCCGTACCTTGGTGCCGACGATCACGTCGGCCTTAAGCTTCTTCAGCACGCGGCCGAGGTTCTTCTCCGACTCGCCGTTGCCGTAGAGTGCTGCGGTGTCGAAATAGTTGATGCCCAGTTCCATGGCGCGCGCCACGGCGCGTTCCTGGTCGGCCGGCGTGCCCTTGGTCATCAAGCCGCCGACCGCACCGGCGCCATAGCCCAGCACCGATACTTTGAGGCCGGTGCGGCCAAGTGTGCGCATTTGCATGGATTTATCCCCTATTGGAAGGAGCGAACCTTTGCCTGATGCGCGCGGGCAGCACCCGTCAGCATCGGCAGGTCGTTGCCGGCCAGCAGCAGCTTCATGCCCTTGCCGGTGTAGAGCTTCAGAAGCTCCTCGGAGTAGGCGCCGCCCATGCCCGGCCACTTGCCGTGCTTCTGGCAAGCCGCGATCACCTTGTCGACGGCGGCCTGGACCCGGGCGTGTCCGGTCTCGCCCGGGATGCCCATTTCCATCGACAGGTCGCTGGAGCCGACCAGGAGGGAGTCGATGCCGGGAACGGCGGCGATCGCCTCGGCATTCTCGACCGCCTTGGGCGTCTCGATCATGACCACGATCAGCGTGTTGTCGTCGCTCTTCTGGGTCATCTCGCCCAACGGCATCGGCGTGTAATCGAACTGCGCCTGGCCGCCACCCACGGAACGATGACCGCGCGGCGGATAGCGCAGGCGGTCGGCGATCTCCCTGGCCTCCTCGGCGGTGTCGACATGCGGGATTACGATGCCGAGAGCGCCGCCGTCGAGCACGCGAGTCGCCATGGCGAGCTCGCCATAGGGCACGCGCACGATCGGGGCGATGCCTGAATCCTGGGCAGCGACGGAAATGGCGCAGGCCGTCTCAATCGACATCGAGCCGTGCTCGAGGTCGAGGAACAGCCAGTCGAAGCCCGCCGCCTTCATGACCTTGATGATGTCGACGTTGCGTACCAGCCGCACGCCGATGCCGACCGCGAGCTCGTTCTTCTTCAGCCGCGCCTTGGCGGCGTTGATCGCGAATGCCATGTTTCCCCCCGGGTGGAACCTGTCTCTCTGGAGGGGTAAGCTAAACGCCATGTCCTTCCGAGTCGAACGAATCGACCATGTCGTGCTGCGGGTCCGCGACCTCCCGGGCATGGTGGCCTTTTACGAGAAGGCGCTGGGTTTCAAGGTCGAACGCCGGGTCGAGCGCATCAATCTGGTGCAGCTGCGGGCCGGCGCCTCGATGCTCGACCTGGTCGGCCGCGAGCGGCCCGACGGTGGCGGCAACATGGATCATCTCTGTTTCCGCATCGAGCCGTTCGACCGTGACGCCATCGTCAGCCAGCTTTCGCCTCTCGGCATTGCGGTGGGCGAAACCTTCGAGCGCAATGGCGCCGAGGGCAACGGGCCCTCGGTCTATTTCGACGATCCCGAGGGCAACCAGATCGAGCTCAAAGGGCCTTCCCGTTAGGGCCAACTAGCCCTTGGCCGACCCGGTCGTTGTGCTAGCCTCGCAGCTGGCGGACTTAATAAAAAGTGTCGAAGCCGCCGGCGTAATGGAAGGAAATCGATGCGCTCACCTCTGGCCCTTGCGGCCGACGACGCAGCGCGGCCGATCTTCGGCTACAACGTCGCCAACACCTTCTGGGATCCGAAGGTTAAGGGCGTCGTGCTGCAGACCAACAGCATCTACAATGGCTGTCGATTCGAAGACATTTGGCTGGACCGCTAAAGGACATCGCAATGGGAGCCTATCTCGCCCGCCGCCTGCTGCTGATGGTGCTCACCCTGTTCGGCATGTCGGTGCTGATCTTCGTCATGCTGCGGCTGGTGCCGGGCAACATCGCCGACATCCTGGTCGACGCCTCGGGCATCGCCGATCCCAAGGAGAAGGCCAAGATCGCCCGCGAGCTCGGCATCGACCGGCCGATTCCTGAGCAATACGTCAAATGGATCGCGGGCCTGGCGCAGGGCGATCTCGGCTATGCCTACGTCTCGGAACGCCCGGCCATCGAGGAGATCGCGCCTCGCATCCCGATCAGCGGCAAGCTCGCCGGGCTGGCGCTGTTCTTCGCCGTGCTGATCGGCGTGCCGCTGGGCGTCATGAGCGCGGTGCGCCAGAACACCGGGCTCGACTACCTTTTGCGAATAGTAAGTCTCAGCGGATTGTCGTTGCCGTCCTTCTGGCTCGGCCTGCTGGTGCTGATGGGGGCCGTCCACTGGTTCGGCACCATCCCGATCTATAGCAGCGAACCGCGCGGATTCTGGTCGGAGCTGGGATTGCTGGCGCTGCCGGCCGCCGTCGTGGGCTTCCGCAGCTCCGCCCTGATGATGCGGCTGACGCGCTCCTCGATGCTGGAGGTGCTGCGCCAGGACTACATCCGTACCGCCCGTTCGAAGGGCGCCTCGACGATGTCGGTGAATTACGACCACGCGCTACGCAACGCGCTGCTGCCCGTCGTCACCATCGTCGGCATCGAGGCGGCCTTCCTGGTCGGTGGCCTGATCGTCACCGAGACGGTGTTCAACATTCCCGGCGTCGCGCGTTTCCTGGTCGAGGCCATCCTGTGGCGCGACTATCCGATCGTGCAGAACCTCGTGATGTTCATCGCCTTCGTCGTGGTGATGGTGAATTTCGTGGTCGACATGGCCTACATGGCCCTCGACCCCCGCATCAAATTCGCGGAGTAGACCGATGGCCGTCATCAATCATGCTGCCGAACTCGAACGCGCCGGTGCCAACGTCACCGGATGGTGGACCCGTATCCTGTTCTTCGCGCGGCGCTATCCACTGGGCGCGGTCGGCGCGCTGATCGTGCTGGTCTTTGTCCTGACCGCGCTCTTCGCCGACGTCATCGCACCGCTCGATCCCACCGCCACAAACGCCCGCGCCTCGCTCGCCAAGCCGGGCGGTGCCCATCTACTGGGCGCCGATTTCATGGGCCGCGACATGTTCAGCCGCATCGTGCACGGCGCGCGGATCTCGCTGGCTGTCGGCGCCGGAGCCATGAGTCTCGGCGCACTGCTCGGCATTTCGATCGGTCTTGCCAGCGGCTATCTCGGCGGCTGGTTCGACCTTCTGATGCAGCGCCTCATGGACATCATGCAGTCGCTGCCGCTCCTGGTGATGGCCATTGTCATGGCGGCCTCACTGGGACCGTCGTTGCGCAACACCATCATCGCCATCGCCATCCCGCTGGTGCCGACCGTGGCCCGCGTCGTGCGCTCCAGTACGCTCTCCTTGCGCGAGCAGCCCTTCGTCGAGGCGGCGCGCGCCGTCGGCATGGGTGAGCTTCGCATCGCGGTGCGCCACGTGCTGCCGAATACGCTGGCGCCGCTGATCGTGCTGGCGACGGCGCAGCTTGGCTCGGCGATTCTGGTCGAGGCCTCGCTGTCCTTCCTCGGCCTCGGCATTCCCGAGCCGCACCCGTCGTGGGGCCGCATGCTGTCGGAGTCGGCCGCCGAGTACGTGCGCACCGCGCCGTGGCTGGTGATCTTCCCCGGCGTCGCCATCAGCCTCACCGTGTTCGGCACCAACCTGTTAGGTGACGCGCTTCGCGACATCCTCGACCCGCGGGAGCGCACATGAGGCGTGGCCAATGATGAGGGGCTCATGAGCGACCTGCTCGAAGTCGCCGATCTGGGGACGTGGTTCTACACGCGCCAAGGCATCGTCAAGGCGGTCGATGGCGTCGATTTTTCCGTCGCTTCCGGCGAGACACTGGCGATCGTGGGCGAATCGGGCTGCGGCAAGAGCATGACGGCGCTGTCGCTGATGCGGCTCATCCCCGATCCGCCGGGCCGCATCGTCTCGGGCTCGGTGAAGCTCGCCGGCCGCGACCTGCTGACGCTCAGCGAAGAAGAAATGCGCCGCGTGCGCGGCAACGACATCTCGATGATCTTCCAGGAGCCGATGACGTCGCTCAATCCGGTGATGACCATCGGCCGGCAGATCGCCGAGGCACTGATCCTGCATCGTGGCCTCAACCGCGCCGCCGCACTGAAGCGCGCGATAGAAATGCTCGATTTCGTGCGTATTCCCGAGCCGGCGCAGCGCTCCAAGGAGTATCCGCACCAACTCTCCGGCGGCATGCGCCAGCGCGCCATGATCGCCATGGCGCTGGCCTGCAACCCCAAAGTCCTGATCGCCGACGAGCCGACGACGGCGCTCGACGTCACCATCCAGGCGCAGATCCTCGAGTTGATTGTGGAATTGCAGCGCGAGTTCGGCGCCGCCGTGATCCTGATCACCCACGATCTCGGCGTCGTGGCCGAGACTGCCAAGCGCGTCATCGTCATGTATGCCGGCCGCAAGGTCGAGGAGGCCGAGGTTGGCGAACTGTTTGCCCGTCCGCTGCATCCCTACACCAGCGGCCTGCTGGCCTCGATCCCGCGCCTCGACCTGATGCGTGGCGAGACCGCGCGGCGCGAGGGCCGGCTGCAGGAGATTCCCGGCATCGTGCCGCCGCTATTCGACCTGCCGGCGGGATGCGCCTTCGCGCCGCGCTGCCCCAAGGCCGACGACAAGTGCCGGCGCGACCGGCCGACCTATGAAGAGAAGCAGCCCGGCCATTGGGCAGCCTGCTGGCATGTCGATGGTTGAGCCGATGCCCCCCGTGCTCGAGGCCCCCGTTCTTGAAGTGAGGGACCTCAAGAAGCACTTCCCGGTGAAAAAGGGCCTGCTGCGCCGCACGGTCGGCCAGGTCTATGCCGTCGACGGCATCAGCTTCGCCATCAACCAGGGCGAGACGCTGGGGCTAGTCGGCGAGAGCGGCTGCGGCAAGACCACAGCCGGCCGCGCCGTGCTGCGCCTGATCGAGCCGACGGCGGGCGCCATCGTGGTCGGCGGCACCGACATCACCAAACTGTCGAAGGCCGAGATGCGGCCCTATCGCCGGCAGATGCAGATCGTCTTCCAGGACCCGTTCTCCTCGCTCAACCCGCGCATGACCGCCGGCGACATCGTGGCCGAGCCGCTGCTGGTCTATGGCGTCAGCCGCGGCAAGGAACGCCAGGAGATGGTGGCGGCGCTGTTCGCGCGCGTCGGCCTGCGGCCAGCGCAGATGTCGAACTTTCCGCACCAGTTCTCGGGCGGCCAGCGCCAGAGGATCGGCATCGCCCGCGCCCTGGCGCTGGGGCCCAAGCTGATTGTGGGCGACGAGCCCGTCTCGGCGCTCGACGTCTCGATCCAGGCGCAGGTCATCAACCTACTGCAGGACCTGCAGCGCGAGCGGCAGCTCTCCTACCTGTTCATCTCGCACAATCTCGCGGTGGTCGAGCATATCAGCCACCGCATCGCCGTGATGTATCTCGGCCGCATCGTCGAGTATGCCGACACTCGCACGATCTTCACCCGCGGCCAGCATCCCTATACCGAGGCGCTGTTGTCGGCGGTGCCGGTGCCCGATCCCGCCATCAAGCGCCAGAAGCGCGTGCTGCAGGGCGACGTGCCGAGCCCGGTCAATCCACCGTCGGGCTGCCACTTCCACACGCGCTGCCCCTATGCCGTGGCGCGCTGCAAGGTCGAGTCGCCTCCGCTTCGCGAAATCGCGCCGGGGCATCACGTTTCCTGCCATTTACGCTAAGCTGGTGAAAATCGAGGAGGGCGGACGCGTCATGGCCGATTGGGATTACATCATCGTGGGCGGCGGCTCGGCGGGCTGCGTTCTGGCCAACCGGTTGAGCGAGGATCCGGCAACCAAGGTGCTGCTGCTCGAGGCCGGTCCGCGCGACAAGTCGATGTGGATCGACATCCCGGCCGGCTTCACCAAGCTTCTCAGCCACAAGAAGTTCAACTGGAATTTCGAGATGGAAGCCGAGGACGGCATGGCCGGCCGGCGCATCCCCTGTCCGCGCGGCAAGGCGCTCGGTGGTTCTTCGTCAATTAACGGCATGCTCTACGTGCGCGGCCAACCGCTCGACTACGACATGTGGGCGCAGCAGGGCAATCGCGGCTGGTCCTACGACAGCGTGCTGCCGTACTTCAAGAAGTCCGAGCACTACGAGCGCGACAGCGATGACAGCCGCGGCAAGGGCGGCCTGCTGAACGTCGCCGATATGAGCGAGACGCACGAGTTGTGCGATGCCTTCATCGATGCCGCCGAAGCCAGCGGATTCCCCAAGAACAAGGACTACAACAACGGCAACCAGGAAGGTTTTGGCTACTATCAGGTGACGATGAAGAACGGCAAGCGCTGGTCGTCGGCGCGCGCTTTCCTCGATCCGGCGCGCGGCCGGCCGAACCTGAAAATCGAGACCGATGCGCTGGTCGCCAAGGTCGTCCTCGAAGGCAAGCGCGCCGTGGGCGTCGCCTACAGCGTCGGCGGCCAGGCGCGCGAGGCGCGCTGCAACCGCGAGGTCGTCGTGTCCTGCGGCTCGGTACAGTCGCCCGGCGTGCTGGAGCATTCCGGCATCGGCCAGCCCGAGCTGCTGCGCCGCCACGGTATCGACGTGAAGCACGAACTTAAGGGCGTCGGCGAGAATTACGGCGATCACTTCGCGCCGCGCATGAACTGGCGCGTCAAGCAGCCGATCACGCTGAACGAGCAGACGCGCGGCCTCAACCTGGTGAAGGAAGTCATCAAGTATTACGCCACCGGCAAGGGCGCGCTAAGCCTGACGGCGGGTGTCGTGTTCGGCTTCGTGCGCACGCGGCCGGGCCTGGAGACGCCCGACATGCAGTTCCACATGGCGCATGCCAGCTACGACACCGCCCAGAAGCGTCTGCTGGAGAAGGAGCCGGGCATGACGGTGGTGATCGGCCAGTGCCGGCCTGATTCACGCGGCTCGATCCACATCAAGTCGGCGACGCCAGGCACGGAACCGGCGATCCGGCCGAACTTCCTGTCGGCCCAGACCGACCGCGACGCCACGGTCGCCGGCATGCAGATCGCCCGCCGGATCGTCTCGCATCCGTCTATGGCCAGGTACATCGCCTTCGAGAACAGCCCCGGCGACAAGGTGCAGAGCTACGACGAGTGGCTGGATTACGCCCGGCGCAACGGCCAGACGACCTACCACGTCGTCGGCACCTGCAAGATGGGCCAGGATCCGATGGCCGTGGTCGATGAGCGCCTGCGCGTGCATGGCATCGCCGGCCTGCGCGTGATCGACGCCTCGGTCATGCCGACGGTGACCTCCGGCAATACCAATGCACCCACGATCATGATCGCCGAAAAGGGTGCGGACATGATCAAGGAAGACGCCAAGGCGGGGATGAAGAAGGCGGCTTAGCCGTCCCCTTTAACCCCCCAACAGCGCTGGCGACGCCTTCACTTCCTGGCGCTCGACCTTCTTCACGATCTCGGTGAGCTTGGCGTGGGTCGGCGCGGGAACGCCGATGTAGTTGCCGCGGTCGGAGATGTAGCCGTTCATGAACTCGATCTCGGTGCGGCGGCCCTTGCGGATGTCCTGGGCCATCGACGGGCGCTGGATGTCGGCGCGCGGGTTGGGGTTGGTGTTGGAGCCGGGCCGCAGGAGGGCCTCGACCTCATCGAGCGCGGTCTTGTCGCCCTCGGCGGCGCGGGCGAGCTGCTCGGGCTCGAACTTGCCGATCTTCTCGATGTGATAGCCCAGCGCCTGGCCGACACGCACGGCCTCGCCGCCGAGCTTGATCGAGAAGCGGCGGATGGCGTCGTTGCGGTCGCAGTCGGCGCCGGTCAGGCCCGTCGCGGCCGAGACGCCGTTCTTCATGCCGTTCTGGCAGAGCTTGGACCAGCGCTCGCCCCAGAGATTGGTGGTCGTCTTGGCACTGTCGATCTTCGCCACCATCTCGCGCAACTCTTCCACGCGCTTGGTGATGCGGCCGTGGACTTCGCCGACGCGGAATACGGTGTGCTTGTCGCCGCCCTTGGCGACGGTGCGGCGGATGCGGGCGGGCTCGAACATGTCGACCGAGATCAGCGAGGCCACCATGCCCACCGTCTTGCCCCAGCCGACGACGCCCGCGATGCGCTCCTCGTTCAGGCAATTCTGCAGCGACACGACATAGCCGTCCGGCGCCAGGTACTGCTTGATCAGCGCCGTCGCCCATTCGGTGTCGTAGGACTTCATCGAGACGAAAGCGATGTCGATCGGCTTCTGGCGCGACAGCGCCTCCATCTCGGTAAGATGCATGGTCTTGGCGTTCTTGACCGTGAATTTCTCTTCGGGCGTGACGCCATCGAGCTCCAGCCCGTGGCTGCGGATGGCCTCGATGTTCTCCGGCCAGAAGTCGATCAGGGTCACATCCTCGCCGGCATGCGCGAGGTTGCCGCCGACGTAGCCACCCAACGCGCCGACACCGACGACTGCGATTCGCCTGCCCATGTTCCTTCTCCCTATGCTGCCGGCAGCTTGGCCAGAAACGCCTCGACCGCCTGATTGAAGAGCGCGGGCTGATGCAGGTTCGATGCATGCCCCGCGTCGGGAATGACAACCTTGGTCGCACCCTTGATCTTGGCCGCCATGTAATCGGTGGCGGCGAGGAAATTGGTGTCGTTGGCGCCGACCAGCACCAGCGTCGGCACATTGATCTTGTCGAGCGACTGGATCACCCGGTCGGTCTGCTGCGCCAGCATGCCGCGTGCCGCACCCGCGAGGCCCTTGGCGTCGCGGTGCTTGGTGATCTTCACCTCGTCGCTGGTGTTCAGCGCCGCCAGGCCGCGGGCGTCGAGATCGTCGGCACGCTTGTTGGCGGTCTCGTTCCACTTGGCGCGGGCCTCGTCTTTCTTGAAGCCGGGGCCGGTGTCGAACAGCATCAACGCGCGCACTCGGCGGGAATGGCTGGCATGGAAGGCGAGCGACATGTAGCCGCCGAGCGACAACCCGCCCACGATCGCCTTGTCGGCGCCGACGACATCGAGCAGGACGCGCATGTCGCCCACGGTCAGGCCCTCGGAATAGAGCGCCGGATCCTTGGGGTAGTCGCTCTCGCCATGGCCGCGCATGTCCCAGATCACGACCTGGTAGCGGTCCTTCAGGGCGGCGACCTGGCCGCCCCACATGCGGCAGGTCGAGCTGTAGCCGTGGCTCAGCAACAGGGTCGGCGCACCCTCACGGGGCCCATGGACCTCGTAATGGATCTTCACGCCGTCGCGGTCGAGCTTGCGGCTTTCTGGGGCCATCAGGGGTTCACTCGCGTTTCCGCGCGCGCCTTCTCAAGGTAGCGGTCGGCGTCTTCCTGCAGCATCAGCCGGTCGTTGACCAGCGCCGAGACGGCGGCCTGCACCTTGGCGACATAGTCGGCGCGGTTCGTGTAGCGCTCGGCGATCCTGGCGGCGGGAAAGGCAAAATAGCTGCCGTCGCGGTCAGCGAGCTCGCCCGGGGGATAGGGCGCCTTGTATTCGTTCCAGCCGGTATAGGCGGCGAGCGGCACGGCAATGTCGGGCAGCCGAATGCCCGCGACCTCGTTGCCGTCGGCATCGACCCGGCTCACCAGGGTACGATAGACCGTTTCGGCCGGCTTGGGATTCACCCAGTCGCCCGGCGGCGCGACGCGGTTGGCGACGCGCGCCACGGCGGCTCCGGAAATTGCGGGAAATCCCGTCTTGTCCGGCTCGACCAGCGTGCCGCCCGCGAGGGTCGGTGTGCGGCTGGGCGGCGGCGCCTTGCCGGAGACCACCCAGTCGTCGAGCGCCACCAGCAGCGCGCGCACCGCCGGCATGGGATTGTGCGGGTTGCGCGGATTGATGTTGGGGCCGGGGTCGGTGGTGGCGCCGGCGCGGCCGCCGTGCTGGGTGCCGGCGATCATATAGACGCGGCTGTTGTCCGGCAGCGCGATGTCCTTGGTGCCCAGCGGGTCGGTGGTAAGCAGCGAAGCGCCCTTCTGCCAATACTCGGTCGAGGTGTTGGTCTCGATCAGCTTGGGGTCGCTGCCGTCGCCGCGGAACAGCGATCCCTTCTGCTTGGTGAGCGGATCCTCGACCGTCGCGGTCGAGAACGGGAAGGCGTTCTCGGGGAAATCGTGATCTTCGTGCTGGGTGCCGGTGCGGGCGGGCTGGGCGAAGGGCGCGTTGAAGAAGACGCGGCCAATGCCGGCGGTATGGGCATGGATGCCGTCGAAGACGCGGCGACCCTGTTCGTCGCGGTTGAAGCCGTCGGAGATGTGGTTGCGCAGGTAGCGGCCGGCCTGCGAGAAGCCGATCGCCAGCGTATGGGTGATCGGCCGGCCGGTGACCTTTGAGGCGGCTGGGTCGTAGCGCAGCCAGCTCACGACATCGCGGGTGGCGGCGAAGCCCAGCCCCTGCAGCTTGGGGTTTTTGGCGAGATAGTGGAAGTCGTAGATGAAGCCGGGCTTGGGCTTACCCTCGGCGAGCTTGATCGATCGCGCATCGACGGCTGTCCAGGCGACGTCCTCCGGCTTGTCGGAGGCCCGGCCACGGACGGTGAGGCGGGCGCCGTCGGGGCTCGCCATCTCGTAGGACAGCTTGAAGGCTTCGAGCGCGCCGCCACGGGTGCCGGAGACGAATTCGTCGCGCACCATCTGGGTGATCGGCTTGCCGTTGTCCGTGAGGACGGGCGCCGTCAGCGCCAGCCCCATATTAGCGCGCGGTGCATCGGGGTCCCAGCCCGACCAAACGATGGTGTAGCCCAGCCGAAGCGGAAAGCCGTTGCCGAGGTCGGCTACGGTCTTGGGATCGTTCACGCCCAGCGGGCCGTCGGCGATGTTGCCGAACAGCATCTTGCGGCCGCGGTTGTTCACCTCGTAGAGGATGCGGCCGTTGCCCTTGGCGGGATCCTTCGGCCGCAGGATGAAGAACGAGGTCGCGTACTCGACCCGGCCGTTCGCATTGAGTGGCGCCTTGTCGATATTGGCGATGACCTTGTTGGCGGGGTCCTTAGGATCGACCTCGCCCTTGGCCGTGCCGATCACGCGCTCATAGGCGCCGACCGCACCGAAGGGCGCGCCGTCGGCCAGGGGTTCGACGGTCTGGACCTCGACCGAGAGCAGCACGCGCCGTTATTTCGCGTCGGGTGGCGGGAAGTTGATCTCCACGCCGACGCCATCGGGATCGTAGAGGAAGATCTGCTGGCCGCCGGTGCGCGGGATGGTCTGCTCGCGGAACTTGACCTTCTTGGTCTCGAGCTTCTTGCGCACGCCGCCGATGTCGGTGCCGGCAAAGGCGATATGGTCGAAGCGGCCGGTGTCCTTGAACTTCTTCTTGGTGCCGCGAACGACGATGCCCTCGCGTGGCTTGCGCGGTCCCAGCAGGTGCACGGTGGCGACGCCGCCGGAATAGAGCCAGTTGCCGGGGAAGCCCAGGGGCGGACGGTCGCCGTCCTCGAGGCCCAGGACCTCGCAGTAGAATTTGACGGTCTTCTTCAGGTTGGACGGTTCGAGCGTGTAGTGCTGCAAAGTACCGAGCGGCATCGTCTTTCTCCTCAGATCCAGGTTAAATCGGCATCGGCGCCCATGAGCCAGGCGCCGACGGTTTCGAAATGGGACAGGCGTCCCTGAAGCTGCTGCGTCACGGTATGGACGTCGCGGAAGCGGCGCGCCAGCGGGTGGCTCTCGAAGATCGCCGTGGCGCCGGCGGCATTGTAGGCGAAGTCGACCGCCTCGCGCGCCTTGTGGATGGCGTTGGTCGAGGCCATGCGGATGGTGATGCGGTGCTCGACCGTGAGTGCTGCGCCATCGGAGATCTCGCGCCAGATCCCGGCCACCGACTGCAGCAGGAAGGCGCGCGCCGAGCGGATGGCGACCTCGGCCTGGGCGAGGTTGGTCTGGACCACGGCGCTGTCGCGGATCGGGCTCTTGGCGCCGCGCGGGATCTTGTTGCGGGCGGTGTCGATGAAGCTGTCGAGGGCGGCGCGGGCGGTGCCGAGCGCCACGCCGGCGAAGCCGACCTCGTAGCAGGTCATCGCCGACATGCGGTAGAGCGGGCCGTTCTCGCGGCGCTCCCTGGCCGGCTGCGAGAAGTCCCGGGTGATCGTGTGGTCGGCGCGCACGAAGTGATCGGTCAGCGCGAACTGGTCGGACGCGGTGCCGCGCAGGCCGACGGTGTCCCAGATATCGGTCCAGGCGACCTCGTTCGACGGCACCAGCAGGGTGCGTTCGACCGGGCGGCCGTTGTCGCCGAGCAGCGGCGTGCCGTCCGGTTTGTAGATTGGCGCATGGGCGCCGAGCCAGGTGGCGTGGCGGCAGCCCGAGGCGAAGGCATAGACGCCGGTGACCCGGTAGCCGCCGTCGACCGCGACGGCGCGGGCCTTGGGGCCGGGACCCCAGGCCAGCACGGCGCGCGGGTTGCGGCCGAAGATCTCCTGGGCGACCGACGGCTCCAGATAGGCTGCCGACATCGCGCAGCCGCCGGCCTGGCTCAGGCACCAGGCGGTCGAGGCATCGCCGCGGGCGATCGTTTCGATCACGTTGAAGAAGGTGATGGGGTCGGTCTCGATCCCGTTCGACGAGCGCGGCAGCAGGAGCCGAAACAGCCGCGCCTCGTGGAGCTTGTCCAGCAGTGCCGGCTGCAGCCGGCGCACCTCCTCGGTCTCGTTCGCCGCCGCCTCGACGGCGGGGCGCAGGGCCTCGGCGCGCGATACCACGGCCGGGTCGCCGGCCAGCAGGGCAGTAGTCGGTATCGTCGTGTCCAAGGCCATCCACTCCGAACTTAGTCGATCAGGCTCTCGTTGCGGCCAATTCCTTGTCGATCTGGTCGATCGACTTGCCCTTGGTCTCCAGCCCGAAGAAATAATAGACCACCCCGGCCATCAGGAACCAGCAGCCGAGATAGAGGAAAGCCGTCGGAATCTGCGGCAGCGGAACATCGGGCTTGAGGTAGTTGCCCGATCCCACGATCAGCGCCAGGCCGACCGGGCCGATGATCTTGCCGATGCCGCCGAAGCCATAGGCCGAGCCCATGCCGGTGGTGCGCAGGTGCGAGGGCCAGACCTCGGCGGCGTAGGGACCGACGATGGCGAAGCCGCCGTCGGCGAAGAACATCGCCGCCGCCAGGATCAGCCAGAAGGCCGACAGCCCGAACAGCACGCCATTGTAGTTTTGGCCGGCGAGGATGATCAGCACGCCGGCGCCGAAGCCCAGCAACCCGCCCGCCTGGCGGCGGCCGATCTTGTCCGACAGGTAGGAGAAGGTGAGGCGGCCGAAGAAGCCCACGACGGTGAGCAGGATCATCATCTTGGAGGCTTCCTGCGGCGTCACCTTCAGCAGCAGCACGAATAGCGAGGGTGCCCATAGCACGACGCCGTAGACGCCGGTCTGGGCGCCGGCATTGCCCAGCCACGAGACCAGCAGGCTGCGCGGATACTTGAAGAGCTCGAACCAGCTCGGCGCCACCGGCCGCGGCGCGCTGGCCGAGGTCGGCAGCGGCAGCGTCGAGGGCTCGACCTGCAGCGCCCAGGCCAGCGACTTGCGGGCCTCGTCGTAGCGGCCCTGGCGCATCAGCCACCACGGCGATTCCGGCACCCAGAGGCGGACCAGCAGCACCAGTGCCGCCGGCAGCACGCCGATGGCGAACAGCAGGCGCCACTGGTCGGCGCCCATGAAGGCGCCGAGCACGGCGCCCATGCCGACGCCCAGCGGGATGACGCAGGTGACTAGCCCGCCGACCCAGCCGCGCTTGGACGAGGGCATGAACTCCTGGACCAGCGGCAGGTCGACGCAATAGAGGCCGCCGACGCCGACGCCGACGAAGAAGCGCATGATAGTGAGGAAGATCCAGCCGTTGTCCGGCGTGAAGTAGAGCAGGCCGGTGGCGATCGAGAAGTTGAGCACCGTGCCGATGAAGACCTTGCGCCGGCCGATGCGGTCGGCGAGCCAGCCCCAGAGGAAGGCGCCGAGGATGGCGCCGACGCCCGACGACATCAGCACGATCGCCGACTGGCCGAAGGTGAGCTTCCACGGGCCGATGACGAAGGCCAGCACGAAGCCGATCAGGAAGTAGTCGAAGAACTCCAGCGCATCGCCGATCACCGCCGCGGCGATGATCTTCTTCTGGTTGCCGGTCAGCGTTGTCTGCCGGTCGAGGATCTCGAACATGGCCGTTTCCTCCTAGTCCCTTGGGCGGCGCTTGTTCGTTGTTTCCGGCGGCCGTCGCGCCCGCGGCCCGTCGATGCTAAGAACGCTACGCTTTCGACAAGCCCAGCGGCAAGCGCCGCCGAACGGCGCACGGGGGCCCGCGTTTGCCCGTCGAAATTGGGGATTTCACCATGCATTGGACCGACCGCCGCAAGCGCTTCCGCGCCATCCTCGACGGCAAGAGCTGCGTCCATCCCGGCTCGGTCTACGACCCGATCTCCGCCCGCATCGCCGAGGATTTGGGCTTCGAGCTCGGCATGTTCGCGGGCTCGACCGCCTCGCTCACCGTGCTGGGCGCGCCCGACCTGATCGTGCTGACCCTCAGCGAATTCGCCGGCCAGGCCTACCGCATCAACCGCGCCGGCAACCTGCCGCTGATGGTCGACGCCGACCACGGCTACGGCAATGCACTGAACGTGAAGCGCACCGTCGAGGAGCTCGAGACCGCGGGCATCGCCGGCATGAGCATCGAGGACACCGACCTGCCGACGCCGCACGGCACGACCAAGCCGCGCCTCACCACCATCGCCGAGGGCGTCGGCAAGATGAAGGCCGCGATCGCTGGCCGCCAGGACCCGCTGCTTTGCATCGCCGGCCGCACCAGCGCCGTGCAGATCAGCGGCCTCGACGACGCCATCGCGCGCGCCAGGGCCTACGAGGCGGTGGGCGTCGATGCGCTGTTCATGGTCGGCGTGCGCACGCGTGCCGAGCTCGAGGCGATCTCGGCCGCGACCACGCTGCCGCTGATCCTGGGCGGCGGCACGCCTGAGCTTTCCGACCGCGACTACCTTGCGAGCCGCCGCGTGCGCATCGCGCTGCAGGGTCACCAGCCCTTCGCCGCCGCCGTGAAGGCCGTGCACGACACCCTGAAGGCCCTGCGCGACGGCGTGCCGCCGACCCAGCTCACCGGCATCGCGGATGCGGAGATGATGAAGCGCGTGACGCGTGACGCGGACTACACGAAGTGGGCGAAGGAGTTTTTGGGCGGCTGACCCCTTCCCCAACCCTCCCCCGATGCGGGGGAGGGTTGGGTGGGGGCTCAGCTCATCGGCATCAATTGCACCGCCACACCATACGAATGCTCGCCGCCGCCCAGGATCACGCCTCGCAAAGGACTCACGTCGGAGAAGTCGCGACCAGCAGCCAGCCGGTGTCGCGGCAGGAACCCTTGGCGAGCTTCAGCGTCTCCTCGTAAGTCTGCACGCCGGGCTCGAGCCGCACGATGTAGCCGATGTCCTTCTGCAGGCGCGCGTTCAACCCGACGATGAAATCGATCGTGCGCTGCGGCTCGCGCTCGACCTTGGCCAGCCACGCCGCGAGTAGCGGACCGGCGGGCTCGGTTTTGCGGAAGGGCGCGATCTCGGAGGCGAGCGAGGCGTCGTAGGCGAAGGGCCATTCCTCGGCCTGCGGTTCGAGGAAGAAGTCGAACGGGTTGGTGACGGCCATGTCGGCCACCAGGTCGACCGTGACCTCGAACGTGGTCGTCTTCTCGGGGAACACCAGGCGGGCGAGATGATTGCCCTGCGGATCCTGCTGCCAGTTGATGAAATGATCCTTGGGCAGGACCTTCAGCGAATACGACAACACCGGCGTGCGCGCATGCGGCGCCGGGCGCAGGCGCACGATCTGCGGCCCGAGGGCCACGGGCTTGTCGTAGGTGTAGGTCGTCCGATGATGCAGCGCGACGTGGATGCTCATAACGACCGGGTAGTTTCGCTTCACGGTACAGTAAGCAAGTGACATGCCAGTGTCCAAGTGCTGGGATCACTGCCATGACCGACTATTTCGACCTTTCCGGCAAAGTCGCCCTGGTGACCGGCGGCAGCCGTGGGTTGGGCTACCAGATGGTGAAGGCCTTCGCCGCCCATGGCGCCGATGTCTTCATTACCAGCCGCAAGATCGGGTCCTGCGAGAAGGCCGCTGCCGAGGTCCGCGCCATGGGCCGTAAGGCCGCGACCTATGCCGCCAATGTCGCCAACTGGCAGGAGCTCGATGGGCTGGTGGACACGGCCTACGCCGCTTTCGGCAAGGTCGACATCCTGGTCAACAATGCCGGCTCCTCGCCGCTGGCGCCGTCGTCGCTCGAGACCTCGGAGCAGCTCTTCGACCGCATCGTCTCGCTCAACTTCAAGGGCCCTTTCCGCCTGATGTCGCTGGTCGGCAGCCGCATGGCCAAGGGCCAGGGCGGCTCGATCATCAACATCTCCTCGGCCGGAGCGCTGCGGCCGCGTCCGCAGATCGCGCCCTATGCCGGCGCCAAGGCCGCACTCAATGCGCTGACGACGGCTTTCGCCTTCGAGTACGGTCCCAAGGTGCGCGTCAACACCATCTCGCCCGGCCGCTTCCTTACCGACGTCTCCAAGGCGTGGAGCGAGGAAGCCAAGCGCAACGAGGGCGCCGCCGCCGGGCGCAGCGGCAGTCCCGAGGAGATCGTGACGGCCGCACTCTATCTCGCCTCGTCCAAATCGAGTTTCACGACCGGATCGCTGGTCCGCGTCGACGGAGGAATAGCCTGATGAAAATGAAAGCCGGAGTTCTCACGGTCTGCGGTGCGCCGCGGCCCTTCGCCAAGAGCAAGCCCATCCACGTCGTCGAGGTCGATCTCGATCCGCCCGGCGAGGGCGAGGTTCTGGTCAAGGTCGGCGGCGCCGGCCTCTGCCATTCCGACCTGTCGCTGATCAACGGCGACCGGCCGCGGCCGGTGCCGATCGTGCTCGGCCATGAGGGCGCGGGTGAGATCGTCGAGGTCGGCGCCGGCGTCCATGACGTCAAGAAGGGCGATCACGTCTGCTTCACCTTCAACGTCTCCTGCGGCCGCTGCCGGCGCTGCCTCGAGGGCCGGCCCTATATCTGCGAGCGCTCGGTCACGCCGCGCGCCGCCGGCCAACTGCTATCGGGCCATCACCGCCTGCACAAGGACGGCAAGCCGGTGAACCATCAGTCGGGCGTGTCGTGCTACGCTGAATACGCCACCGTCGACCGCGGCTCGGTCGTGGTCATCGACAAGACTCTGCCGCTCGATCTCGCCGCCCTGTTCGGCTGCGCCGTCGTGACCGGCGTCGGCGCCGTGATCAACACCGCGCAGATCCAGCCCGGCAGCTCGGTTGCAGTCGTGGGCCTCGGCGGCGTCGGCCTCTCTGGCCTCCTGGGCGCGGTGCTGGCCGGCGCGGGCAAGATCGTCGCCATCGACATCTCCGACGACAAGCTCGGCCTCGCCCGCCAGCTCGGCGCCACCGACACGGTGAACGCCAGGGACGCCGACCACATCAAGCAGGTGCGCGATCTCACCAACGGCGGCGTCGACTATGCCTTCGACTTCGCCGGCACCATCAAGGCGATGGAGACGGCCTATCTCTCGACGCGCTGGGGCGGCACGACGGTGACGGCGGGCCTGTCGCCGATCAGCGCCGACTTCGCCTTCAAGCAGAGCGGGCTCGTCAGCGAGGAGAAGACCATCAAGGGTTCCTACATGGGAAGCTGCGTGCCGGTGCGCGACATCCCGCGCTTCATCGCGCTCTACCAGCAGGGCAAGCTGCCGGTCGACCGCATGCTGAGCAAGCGCATCGGCTTCGACGAGCTGAACGAGGGCTTCGACCGCCTGCAGGAAGTAGCGACGGTGCGCCAGATCCTGGTGCCGCACGGCTGAATCGAATCATGTTCCTCTCCCCCATGTGAATGGCGGAGAGGAACATGAAAACATCGGGCGCTCGTGCCCGCTGTTTCCGTGATGCCGTGCCGTCAGCCTACGGAATGCGGCCCTACTGGATTCGGATCGTGAAGCCCGGCAGCGTGTTGTCGTAATACACCGGCGGCGGGGCATAACCGTAGTTGTATGGCGTGCCGTAGACCACCGGTGGCGGCCGGTAGTAGTAGCCGTTGTAGTAGCGGTCCTGGTTGTTGTCGCGCGGACCGTCCCAGCGGTTGTCGTCGTGCCAGCGGCCGTCGCCCCACCAGCGGGCGCTGGCGGGGCCAGCCATGGCGGCGAGGGTGAGCGTGCCCAGCACGAGGCTGGCCGCGATGGTCGCGATGCGCTTTGCCTTGGTCATGATGGACCTCCTATCCCTTCGCCGGGCCATAGCTCTCGAACACCTTGTCGGCATTCGCCTTCTGCGTGATCGCCGGGCAGATAGTAGTTCTCGAGCAGGATGCGGTTCTTCAACGTCTGGTGCCATTTTTAAGCAGACGCAGCTCCAGTGCCTGCTCGGCCACGACCTCCTTCAGCGTCCGCGCCTCACGGCGAAGCTCCATCACCTCGCTGCTCGTCGCCGCACGCGCCGTGTCGCCCGCCAGCCGGCGCTTGCCGGCTTCCAGGAACTCCTTCGACCAGCTGTAATAAAGACCCTCAGCGATGCCCTCCCGGCGGCACAGCTCGGCAATGCTCGACTCGCCGCGCAGGCTGTCCAGGACAACCCGGATCTTCTCTTCAGCCGAATAGTGCTTACGGGTCGCCCGGCGAATGTTCTTCACAAGGCGCTCGGACGGCGAGGCCGTCGTGGTGGATTTCTGTCTCATCTCGTTCCCCTCTGGGTAACGATGAGCCGGAAATC
>CAMDQJ010000060.1 GCA_945905835.1 Asaia bogorensis | reverse complement strand
TGGCGGCGATCGAGAAGCACCGCGTCACGCACATCTACATGCCGCCGACACTTATATATATGCTGCTGGCCCACCCCGATGTCCGCAAACACGATTACAGCTCGCTGCAACATCTGATCTATGCCGCAGCGCCGATGTCGGTCGACAAGCTCATAGAGGCGATCGACGTGTTCGGCCCGGTGCTGACGCAGACCTACGGCCAGGCCGAGGCCTGCATGATCTGCACCTTCTTCTCGCCCGCCGATCACGTCGAGGCCTTGGCTGGCAACAAGCGCCATCGTCTGGCGAGCTGCGGCAAGGCCGCACCCCTGATGCGGGTCGAAGTGATGGACGATGCGGGGAACATCCTGCCGCGCGGAGAACGTGGCGAGATCGTGGTGCGCGGCGGCCTTGTCATGGCGGGCTACTACAAGAACCCGCAGGCGACCGAGGAGGCCTCGACCTTCGGCTGGCACCATAGCGGCGACATCGGCGTCATCGACGAGGACGGCTTCATCTATATCGTCGATCGCAAGAAGGACATGATCATCTCCGGCGGCTTCAACGTCTTCCCCAGCGAAGTCGAGCAGGTGCTTTGGAGCCACGCCGCCGTGCAGGACTGCGCCGTGATCGGCGTGCCCGACGACAAATGGGGCGAGGCGGTCAAGGCCGTGGTCGAGCTCAAGCCTGGCGCCAAGGCGGGCGCCGATGAACTGATCGCGCTGGTTAAGGAAAAACTCGGCGGCGTGAAGGCACCCAAGTCGGTCGACTTCATCGCCGCACTGCCGCGCAGCCCCGTCGGCAAGGTGCTGAAGAAGAACCTGCGCGAAGTCTACTGGGCCGGCCGAGAGCGGAAGATCTAGTGATGACGGCAAGCCCCGTCGTCCCGACCGGAGCCGAGCATAGCGAGGCGAAGTGGAGGGACCTATTTTCCTGCTCGCAGCATAAGAGGTCCCTCGACTTCGCTTCGCTCCAGCGCGGATCAGATCCGCGCGACTCGGGACGACGGTAGTGCTGCCCGCCGTCGCCTGGTTCCGTCGCCTGCCACCCAATGTCCAGGGTGCGATATGGCTGGTGAGCGGCGGCTTCATCTTCACCTCGACCGGCGTGATGATCCGGCTGCTCAGCCTGCAGATCGAGAGCGTGCAGACGGCGTTCTTCCGCGCCGTGCTCTCCGTCGTCATGCTGCTGCCGTTCATTCTCACCGGGCGCGTGCAGCCATGGACCAGCAAGCGCATCGCCGGCCATTTCTGGCGGACCTTCGCCGGCACCGCCTCGATGGTGCTGGGCTTTTACGCCGTGGCCATGCTGCCGCTGGCCGACGCCACCGCCATCGCCTTCTCCCAGCCGCTGTTCTCGGTCGTCGTCGCCGCCACGATCGCCGGCGAGAAGGTGCGCTGGCGGCGCTGGTCGGCGACCATCGTGGGCTTTGCCGGCGTGCTGATCATGGTGCGGCCGGGGGCGGGCTTCCTCGAGCCCGGTGCGGTGATAGCGCTGGCCAACGCCGCCATGGTGGCCTTCTCCATTCTGCTGGTGAAACGTCTCAGCGACTCCGAAACACCGCTGATGATCCTGACGCAGTTCGCCCTGTTCTCGACCATGCTGCTGTTCCCGCCGGCGCTGTGGGTGTGGCGCTGGCCCGACCTATGGGGCTGGGTGCTGGCGCTCGGCATCGCCTCGACCGCCACGATCGGCCAGTATTTCTGGGTGCAGGCCTTCAAGGCGGGCGAGATGTCGGCGGTGGCGCCGTTCGAATACCTGCGCCTGCCCTTCGCGGTCTTCCTGGGCTGGCTGATCTGGGGCGAGATGCCGGTGGTCTGGACCTACGTCGGTGCCGCCATCGTCATCGCCTCGGCGCTCTACATCGCCCACCGCGAGCAGAAACTCGCCCGCGAACGCCGCCGCGCCGATGCCAACAGGCCGCCGCCTCAGCCGCCGCCGGTGACGCCGGCGCCCTAGGCTTCCCGGAAAGTTCAGTCGTTCCCGGCCTGCTCCTTGAGCAGCCACGTCCGCGCCAGCCGGCGGTGCTCGGGCGTGATGTACATCTGCACCGCCTTGATCGCGCCCATGATCACCGCGGCATCGTCGGTGTAGCCGAGGCCCGGGCTCATGTCGGGGATGAAGTCGATGGGCAGGACGAAGTAGGCCAGCGCCCCGAACAGGGCGGCGCGCACGGCCAGCGGCGTCTTGCTGTCGGAGGCGCAATAGAAGGCGGCGACGGCGTCCTCGCTGAACGGCAGGCGGCCGAAGGTCTTGCGCGCCTTGGCCCAGAAGCCGCTGCGCACGCGGGCCTCGTCTCGGACCATGCGGGTGGTATCGGTCATGGGCTAAAAGTGGGGCTGGGGCCCGTCTTGGTAAGGGGCGGGATCATGCTAAAAGCGGCCTCAATTGGGAAAGCTCGACGGGGGAAGTTTCATGGACGTCAAAGGCCAGGCCGTCATCGTCACCGGCGGCGCATCGGGACTGGGCGGGGCGACCGCATCGGCGCTGGCCGCCGCCGGCGCCAAGGTCGCGATCTTCGACCTGCAGGACGAGCTCGGCGCCGCCAAGGCCCGCGAGCTGGGCGGTCTTTATATAAAGACCAACGTCTCGGACGCCGCCAGCACCGAGGCCTCGGTCAAGACGGTGGTCGAGAAGCTGGGGCCGCCGCGCGTGGTGGTGAACTGTGCCGGCATCGGCCGCGCCGCCCGCACCATCTCCAAGAACGGCCCGCACGATCTCGGCATGTTCGCCCAGGTGATCCAGGTCAACCTGATCGGCACCTTCAACGTCATCCGCCTCGCGAGCTTCGCCATGAGCCAGGCCGAGCCGATGGAAGACGGCGAGCGCGGCGTCATCATCAACACCGCCTCGGTGGCGGCCTTCGACGGTCAGATCGGCCAGGCGGCCTATTCGGCGTCGAAGGGCGGCGTCGTCGGCATGACGCTGCCGATCGCGCGCGATCTTTCCAGCCTGGGCATCCGCGTCTGCACCATCGCGCCGGGCCTCTTCCTCACGCCGATGATGATGGGCCTGCCGGAAGGGGCGCAGAAGAGCCTCGGCGCCCAGGTGCCGTTCCCGCCGCGGCTGGGCGATCCCAAGGAATATGCCCAGCTCGCCATGAGCATCGTGGCCAACCACATGCTGAACGGCGAGACCATCCGCCTCGACGGCGCCATCCGGATGGCACCGCGGTGAAGGCCAAAGGTCCCTCGGCCTTCGGCCTCGGGATGGCGCTCGCGCTGCTCGCGACACCGGCGGCGGCGGACACGCGCTGGCTCGCCTGCAAGTTCACCGACGGCCGCGGCGGCCCGCAGAGCTTCTCGATGATGTTCGACGAGGATCGCAACATCGCCGCCATCTTCGAGAACGGCGCCATGGTCGACGGCACCAGCACCTACATCACCTACCAGGCAATCCGCACGCGCTTCCCGACCTACGTCATCACCTACAACCGCAACGACGGCGTGCTCAGCCTGTCGCCGCTGGGCGGCGGCGCCTTCACCTCGGGCATCCTGACCGGCGAGTGCCGGCGCAGCCCGCCGCCGCCGGGCGCGCCGCGGGTCTGAAAAGACCCTGTTTTCCCGAGGGTTTCCCGACCGGCCGGGAAACGTTTAACGCTGCAGGGAAAGGGTTTTAGGGCATTGTCACGTTGGCAGAGTTCACCCCCAAACTCCGACCGCTTCGCTTCATGGCGCTGTAGCATTTCCAATGACTTAGCAGGCTCGGGCATAGGCCAGAAATGGCTCACAAGCGCCAACGTGACAATGCCGGCAGACGTGTTCGACTACATCGAGTGCTTCTACAATGCCAAACGCAGGCACTCGACGATCGGATACAAGAGCCCTATGGAGTTCGAGAGGCAGGCAGGATTAGCTTAACCTGCTGTCTTCCAAACCGGGGACAGGCCAGTCTCGTCAGTTCGTCCGCATTACATAGACGACCTCCACAGCTCGTTCGCGGGCAAGAAGGAAATTAAATGAAAGACCACGGCGTTCCCTTCGGCGAGGCCATGAAGGTGTGGGCGCGCGTCGCGGCGCTCTCCTTCGGCGGGCCGGCCGGTCAGATCGCGGTGATGCACCGCATCATCGTCGAGGAGAAGAAGTGGATCGGCGAGAACCGGTTCCTGCAGGCGCTGAACTACTGCACGCTGCTGCCCGGACCGGAGGCCCAGCAGCTCGCCGTCTATATCGGCTGGCTGATGCACAAGACCAAGGGCGGCCTCGTCGCCGGTACGCTGTTCGTCCTGCCGGGCCTTTTAGCGATCATGGCCTTGAGCTGGATCTACGTCCTGCTCGGCAAGGTGACGATCGTGCAGGGCCTGTTCTTCGGCCTCAAGGCCGCCGTTCTGGTGATCGTGGTCGAGGCGGTGCTACGCGTCGGCAAGCGTGCGCTCAGGAACAACACCATGGTGGCGCTGGCGGTCGCGGCCTTTGTGGCGCTGTTCTTCTACGACGTGCCGTTCCCCGCCATCATTCTTGCCGCCGGCCTGATCGGCTATTTCGGCGGCCGCGCCGGCATGCCGGCGCTCCTGGCCGGCAGCGGCCACGGCAAGGTCGGCAGCAAACAGGTGGCCGACGCCGATTCCCTGCTGGGCGAAGAGACGCCCGAGCACGCCAAGCCCAATCTCTGCTGGTCGATGTCGATCGCCGCCATCTTCCTCGCGCTGTGGCTGGTGCCGGTGGCGGCGCTCTATTTCGGCCTGGGCGGCTCAAACGTCTTCACTAAGATCGCCATTTTCTTCAGCGAGATGGCGGTCGTCACCTTCGGCGGCGCCTATGCCGTGCTGGCCTACGTCGCCCAGGAGGCGGTCGACAATTACCGCTGGGTGACGCCCGGCGAGATGCTGGACGGGCTCGGCATGGCCGAGACCACGCCGGGCCCGCTGATCATGGTGACGCAGTTCGTGGGCTTCCTCGCCGCCTGGCGCGAGCCCGGAACGATGCCGCCGCTGCTGGCGGCGACGCTGGGCGGTCTGTTGACCACCTGGGTCACCTTCACGCCGTGCTTCCTGTGGATCTTCTTCGGCGCGCCGTTCGTCGAGACGCTGCGTGCCAACAAGGCGCTGGCCGCCGCACTGGGCGCCGTCACGGCGGCGGTGGTCGGCGTGATCATGAACCTCGCGGTGTGGTTCGCCCTGCACGTGCTGTTCGCGATGCTGATGCCCGTGCATTTTCTCGGCGCCACGGTCGAGTTGCCGGTGCTGGCCTCGGTCGACCTGCCGTCGCTGCTGCTGTCGCTGGCCGCGGCGGTCGCGATCTTCCGCTTCAAGGTCGGCATGATTCCCGTGCTGCTGGCGAGCGCGCTGGCCGGCGTGGCCTACGTTATACTGTCCGGGTAGTTGTATAGCGCCCAGCGCGCGCCATATGATTCGAGCCATGAGCGCCTCCTGCGGCCACGATCATTATCATCACGACCACGGCGCTGCCGCCGCGACACCGGCCTATCGCCGCGTCCTGTGGATCGCACTCGCGGTCAATCTCGCGATGTTCGCTGTCGAAGTGGCAAGCGGCCTCGGCGCCAGCTCGGTGTCGCTGCTGGCCGATTCGCTCGACTTCCTGGGCGATGCCGCCAATTACGGCGTCAGCCTCTTCGTGCTCGGCATGGAGCTGCAGTGGCGCGTGCGGGCCTCGCTGCTGAAGGGCGTCACCATGGCGGCGTTCGGCCTGTGGGCGCTGTTCGTCACCGTGCGCCATGCGCTGGCCGGGACCGTGCCCGACTCGGCCGTGATGGGTGCCGTGGGCATGCTGGCGCTGCTGGCCAATCTCGGCGTCGCCGCGCTGCTCTATCGCTACCGCAACGGCGACAGCAACATGGTCTCGGTGTGGATCTGCACGAGGAACGACGTCATCGGAAACCTGGCGGTGCTCGCCGCCGCGGCGGGCGTGTTCGGCACCGGCATCGGCTGGCCCGACCTTTTGGTCGGCGCGATCATGGCGGCGCTGGCGCTCGGCGGCGCCTGGCGGGTGATCCGTCAGGCCTCGGTCGAGTTGCGCGCGCTGCCGCCTGTGGTACATGCCGCGGAATGAGCGACACACCCGCGCTGCCCGCCCAGCTCCCTGACCGCCTGTCGACCAATCCCAAGAGCTCGCACCATGACGCGGCGCTGCTCCAGAAGGGCGTGCGCATCCTGTTCGACGGCGTCGAGAAGACCAACGTCGAGGAATACTGCGTGAGCGAGGGCTGGGTCCGCCTCGCCGTCGGCAAGACCGTCGACCGTCACGGCAATCCACTGACCATCAAGCTCAAGGGCAGGGTCGAGCCGTTCCTGTAGACGGCCGCCGCCCGGAGTGCCTCGCAAACCCCGGAAACCTGCCGCATCAGTGCTCAAATTGGGCGGCCCCGCGGTTTTTCGCCTGCGCTATTCGTGGTCCGCTGAAGGCCATGCAGGTTATGGCCCTTCAACCCAAGACCTTCACCGCGAGGGACGGCGATCTGCGGCCGCTGGCCGGCGCGGCGCTCGAGCGGCTGTTGCGCGAAGTCGTCCGCAACTCGACGCGCGAAACGCTCGGAGGGGATTTCGAGACCCTGGAGATCCGTTCCGGCTCGAGCGACGGCGCGCTCAAGCTCTTCGTCTGGCAGTTCTCCGATTCTCTGGCGCCGCAGGCCGCCCGGCAGGCCCTTCAGCGGATGCTCGATCGCTCGCTGGCGGACGATCTCGCCGGCCGCTGGCTGCCGGCCCGGCTCACCTGCGCTCCCCTCAACGCCGCCGCCCGCCATCTTAACCTGACGCAGCCCGCCGTCAGCCGGCGCATCCAGGACCTCGAGCGCGAACTCGGTGGCCCGCTGTTCAGCCGCGAGGGCCGCGTCGCCATGCCGACGGCGCGGGCCGAGTCCTCTGCGCCACCAACGCCGAGCGCATCCTGGCCGAGGTCTCGCTGATGCGCATGACGGCGTCGGGCCAGGGCGTCGTCGAGGGCCGCATCCGCGCCGGCATGTCGGAGGTGACGGCGCTGGCGCTTCTGGACCGGTTGATCGCCCGCCTGAGCCAGAGCTATCCCAACGTCGCGCTGAAATGCGACGTCGATCTGTCCTCGCGCCTGCTCGGCAAGCTGGCGCGCCGCCAGCTCGACATCGCCTTCGTGCCGGGACCGGTGTCGATCCCGGGCGCGGTCAAGACACCGCTCGGTTCCTGCACGCTGGTATGGATGGCCAGTCCCGATCTGCTCGGCGGCCGGCGAGCGCTGGCGCCGCGCGACGTCGTGGAGCTTCCCATCATCTCGCTGCCGCACGACGCCGACGCGCACTGGACGATGATGAAGTGGTTCGAGGAGGCGGGCGTGCAGCCGCGCCACATGAGCTACTGCAACAATTTCAGCGTCGTCGTCTCGCTGGTGCGCAAGGGGCTGGGCATCAGCCTGCTGCCGCAGGAACTCTACCGCCGCGAGATCGCCTCGGGCGCGCTGGTGGCGCTGCCCGGCCCGCCGCTGGTGCGGCCGGACTATTCCGTGGTCTATCTGCCCTCGGCCGAGCAGCACCTGCTGCCGCGGCTCGCCGCCTTCGCCACCGAGCAGGCGCTATTCGCCACGGCTTAAGGCTCAGGCAATCGAATCGATGAAGGCCGCGAGCTTGACGTCGAGCTCGGTGACGCCGCCGGCATCGTGGCTCGAGAGCGTGACCTCGACCTTGTTGTAGACGTTCGACCATTCCGGATGGTGGTCCATCTTGTCGGCCATCAGCGCCACCCGCGCCATGAAGCCGAAAGCTTCGCTGAAATCGGCAAATTTCAGGCTGCGGCTGATGGCGTCGCGGCCCGGCACCGGCTTCCATTTCTTGATCCCGGCCAGCGCCTTGGTCCGCGCCGCACCCCCCAGCTTCCTAGGCAATTTCTTGGCCATGTCGGTCCTCCCTGAATGTGTTGGCGAGCTTGCCCCATCGTGGCACGGCGGCCTAGGCTCCCTTCAGTCACAGGAGGTCTCCCAATGCACGTTTTCCGTCCGGCGCTGCTCGCTGCCGCCGTTGTCTGCTCCAGCGTCCCGGCCTTCGCGCAAAAGAGCGCCGACACGTTGCGCATCCAGTTCGTCGACGCGGTGCCCAACGTCGACATCTATTTCAACAGCCAGCGCACCGGGCTGATCCTCGCCCACCAGGCCTGGGACATGCTGGTCCATCGCGACCCCGCGACCTTCGAGATCAAGCCCTCGCTCGCCACCGACTGGAAGTTCAGCGACGACAAGACGCTCGACCTCACCATCCGCAAGGGCGTGAAGTTCCACGACGGCAGCGCGCTCACCGCTGACGACGTGGTCTACACGATCAACATGATAGCCGATCCGGCAACCAAGCTTGCGACGCCCAGCAACTACGCCTGGATCGAGGGGGCCGAGAAGACCGGCGATTTCTCGGTCAGTATCAAGATGAAGCGGCCGACGCCGGCGGCGCTCGAATACCTCGCCATGGTGACGCCGATCCATCCCAAGGCCTATCGCGAGAAGGTCGGGCCCGAGGGCTTTGCGGCCAAGCCGGTCGGCGCCGGCCCCTACAAGATCGTCAAGAACGAGCAGGGCAAGGAAGTCGTCTTCGAGCGCTTCGAGGACTACTGGGCGGGCTCGCCCAAGGGCAAGCCGGCGATCAAGCGGCTGCATGTCCTGTTCGTGCCCGACCTCGCGACCGAGGTGACAAACCTTTTGGGCAAGCAGACCGACTGGATCTGGAACATCAACCCCGACCAGATGGTGCAGATCAACAAGATGCCGCATCTGCAGGCGGTGCAGCAGGAATCGATGCGCATCGGCTACGTGTCGATCGACGCGGCCGGCCGTACCGGCGCCGGCAATCCGCTGACCAAGCTCAAGGTGCGCCAGGCGATGTGGCACGCCGTGAACCGCAAGGAGATGGCCGACAAGCTGGTCCAGGGCGGCAGCCGCGTGCCGTCGGGCCCGTGCTTTCCCACCCAGTTCGGCTGCGATGCCGATGCCGCGGTGAAGTACGACTACAATCCGGCCAAGGCCAAGGCGCTGCTGGCCGAGGCGGGCTATCCCGACGGTTTCGAGACCGAGATGGTGACCTCCGTGCAGCCGACGAGCTGGTCCGCGGCGGTGCAGGGCTATCTCGCCGCCGTCGGCATCCGCGCCAAGATCAACCAGCTCCAGGTCAGCCCCGCCATCCAGAAGGCGGAGAAGGGTGAGACACCGCTCTACATGCAAAGCTGGGGCAGCTACTCGATCAACGACGTCTCGGCGATCCTGCCGGTGATGTTCGGCGCCGGTCAGATGCAGAACTACTCGAAGGATCCCGAGCTCGAGCGGCTGATCGCCGAGGGCGGCTCCACCGCCAACAAGGCGGTGCGCACCAAGGCCTATTCCGCCGCCATCAAGATCGCGACCGAGCAGGCCTACTGGCTGCCGCTCTACACCTATGTGAACGCCTACGCCTTCGCCAAGGACCTCGACTTCAAGACCTTTCCTGACGAACTGCCGCGCTTCTACTTCGCGAAGTGGAAGTGATTCATCGCTGGGGGTGCGCCACTGGAGTGGCGCGCCCCCAGCGGTCTTAAGGCACCAGCAAACACTCCACGCCGCCGCCGGGCCGAGGCTTGAGTGGCGGCGTTTCTACTGAGCAGCGCGGCTCGGCGATCGGGCAGCGCGGGTGGAAGCGGCAGCCGGTCGGGATGTTGGAGGGGTCGGGCAACACGTCGCCCAGGCCGACATCGGGCACGCCCAGCCCCGGCTCGGGCGTCAGCACCGAGGCGAGCAGGGCCTTGGTGTAGGGATGCTCGGGCGCGTGGAACAGGGTCTCGGTCGGTTCGCGCTCGACGAAGCGGCCGAGATACATCACCGCCACCTCGCTTGCGACGTGTTCCACGACGGCGAGATTGTGGCTGATGAAGAGATAGGTGAGGCCCAAGTCGCGGCGCAGCTCCGACAGCAAATTCAGGATCTGCGCCTGCACCGAGACATCGAGTGCGCTCGTGGGCTCGTCACAGACCACGATGCGCGGGCGCAGCACCAGGGCGCGGGCGATGGCGACGCGCTGGCGCTGGCCGCCGGAGAGCTGGGTCGGCAGGCGCGTGCCCATCTCGGCCGAGAGGCCGACGCGCTCGAGCATCGCGGCCACACGCTTGTCGGTCTCGGCGCGGTCGATATTGCCCTGGGCGCGCAGCGGCATGGCCACGATGTCGCGCACGCGGGCCAGCGGATTGAGCGAGGCGAAGGGGTCCTGGAATACCGGCTGGATGAGCCGGGCGCGGGCGCGGCGGTCCATGTCGATGACGCGCTTGCCCTCGACGGTAATGTCGCCGGAGTCCGGCGCGAGGAGGCCGAGAATCAAGCGGGCGAGGGTGGACTTGCCGCAGCCCGATTCGCCGACCACACCCAAAACGCCACCGGGTGGCACCGCGAAGGAGACGTCGTCGACAGCCACGACATGACGATCCTTGCCGAACATCCCGCCTTTGACGCGGAACGTCTTGTGGACGTGTTTTAGCTCGATCGCCGGCTCGGTCATGCCAGCGCCTTCACAGGCGCGACGAGCCTGCAGAGATATTCGTGCGTGTCGCCTACCTTGCGGTGCGGTACTGCCACGGCGCAGGTCGCGTCGGCGAAGTCGCAGCGGTCGCGGAAGGCGCAGCCCTGGAAGCCGGGTTCGATGCGCGGCACCGTGCCGGGGATCGAGCCCAGCGGCTCGTCGCGCCCGACCTTGCCTGGCACCGGCACGCAGCGCAGCAGGCCTTGCGTATAGGGATGGCGTGGATTGGCGAACAGCTCCGGCGTGGCCGCACTCTCGACCACTTCGCCGGCGTACATCACCGATACGCGGTTGGCGACGCGGGCCACGATGCCGAGATCGTGGGTAATCAGCAGCAGGCCGAGGCCAAGGTCGCGCTGGAGCTGACCCAGCAGCCGCAGGATCTGCGCCTGCACCGTGACGTCGAGCGCCGTCGTCGGCTCGTCGGCGATCAAGAGCTGCGGATCGCACATCAGCGCCATGGCGATCATCACGCGCTGGCGCAGGCCGCCCGAAAGCTGGTGGGGGAACTGGCCGAGCCGCAGGCCAGGTGCTGTGATGCCGACGCGGGCCAGCAGGTCGGCAGCGCGGTCGACGGCCTGGGCCCGGCTCACCTTGCGATGGCGGCGCAGCACCTCGGTCATCTGCGAGCCGACCGTGTAGGCCGGATTGAGGCTGGTCATCGGCTCCTGGAAGATCATGGCCATGCGGTCACCACGCAGCTTCGACATGCCGGCATCGTCGAGGCGGGCGATGTCCTGGCCCTCGAAGGCGATCTTTTGCGCCGACCGGCGCCCGCCGCGGGCCAGCAGGTTCATGATGGCAAGTGCGGTCACCGACTTGCCGCAGCCCGATTCGCCTACCAGGCAGTGGGTCTCGCCGCGCTCGACGGTGAGGGAGGCGCCGCGCACGGCCGCGGTCGTACCGCCGAAAGAGACTTCCAGCGCCTCGACTTCGAGCAGCGCGCTCATCGCCCCCGCTTCATCGTTCGTTGCCGGCGCCGAAATGGTCGCGCAGCCCGTCGCCCAGCAGGTTAATTCCCAGGACGAGGACGAACAGCGCTACCCCCGGGATCATGATCACCCAGGGGCTGAAGAACATGTAATCCCTGGCTTCGGCGATCATCAGTCCCCAGGACGGCAGCGGCGGCGGCACGCCGAGGCCGAGAAACGACAGGGCCGCCTCGAGCAGGATGGCGAGCGCCACTTCGAGCGTCGCCACCACGACGAGGTGGCTGGCGATATTGGGCAGCACTTCGCGTGCCAGAATGCGAAAGCGCGAGCAGCCGGCGCACCAGGCGGCGGCGACGAAGTCGAGATTGCGCACCTGCATGGTGGTCGAGCGCGCCACCACGGCGAAGCGGTCCCATAGCAGCAGGCCGAGGGTCAGCACCAGCAGGGTCATCGAGCTGCCCAAGAGGCCGACGACGGCCAGCGCCACCAGCACGATCGGCAGCGACAGGCGGGTGGTGATGGCGAACAGCACGAGGTCGTCGACCCGGCCGCCCATGAAGCCGCCCAGCACGCCGATGGTGATGCCGATCAGGGCCGAGACGAGGCTGACGGTGACGCCGATCGTGATCGAGATGCGGCAGCCCCAGATCAGGCGCGAGAGGTAGTCGCGGCCGAGCTGGTCGGTGCCGAACGGATGCGCCGGGTTGGTGCCCTCCATCCAGAACGGCACCAGCAGGCGCTTGCCGAGATCCTGGGCAAAGGGGTCGTGCGGCACGATCAGGGGGGCGGCGATGGCACAGAACACCGCGACGCCCACGATGACGGCGCCCAACCAGGTGGTGGCGCTCTTCCAGCCGCGGCGCGGGCCCGCCGTGATCGAGACTTCGCTCATGATTCTGGGCTCATGGCCCGCGCAGCCTGGGATCGAGCACGGCGTTCAGCAGGTCGGCCGCCAGGGTGAGGCCGACATAGATGACCGCCAGCACCAGCACGACGGCCTGGATGATCGGAAAGTCGTTCTTGCCGATGCTTTCCCAGGCGAGGAAGCCCAGGCCGTGCAGGGCGAAGACCTGCTCGATGACGATCGAGCCGCCCAGCATGAAACCGAGCTGGACGGCGGCGATGGCGACCACCGGGATGGCGGCGTTGCGCAGGGCATGCTTCAGCAGGATCGAGATCCGCGTCAGGCCCTTGGCACGGGCCGTGCGGATATAGTCGCTGCCCAGCGCCTGGATCATGCCGGCGCGGGTCAGCCGGGTGAGCGCCGGCACCGCCGAGAAGGCAAGCACGACGCCCGGCATGACGAAGTGCTCCCACGTACCGGTGCCCGAGATCGGCAGCCAGCCCAGCGCCAGGCCAAAGGTCAGCATCATGATCAGCCCCAGCCAGAAGCTGGGCATCGCCTGGCCGATCAGGGCGACGAACTGGACGGCGCGGTCGACGGCGGTGTTCTCGCGCACCGCCGCCAGCACGCCGAGCGGCAGGGAGATCACAAGCGCGATCACCAGGCCGGTCAGCCCGAGCGTCAGGGTGACCGGCAGGCGCTCGGCGATCAGCGTCGAGACGCGCTGCTTGAAGAAGAAGCTGTCGCCCAGGTCGCCGGTGAGCGCCCGGCCGACCCAGTCGAAGAACTGCGTCAGCACCGGCCGGTCGAGGCCATAGGCCTTGCGGATGGCGGCGATGTCCTCGGTCGTGGCGTTGGCGCCGGCGATCGACGTGGCAAGGTCGCCCGACAGCCGCGTCAGCATGAACGCGAGCACCATGACGGTCGCGGCGACGAGCAGCGCCACGATCAGGCGGCGGACCAGAAAATGGAACATCCCTGCGCGAGATTAGGCGCGGCCTCGCGGGCTGCGCAAGCGGTTCGCACGGCCCCTGCAGCGCGGTCAACAGCCGGCGAACAATTGATCGCGACGGACGCTTGGCGAGCCGTCTCCAAGTGGCTATGAGACTCCCATGCCGGTCTTCAACAATCCTCGGCGCACGCCCTGTTTCGGCAACGCGCCCTCGATCGAGGACATCGAGGCGATCGCCACCGAAGCGCTCGCCACGATCCCCGAGGAATTCCGCAAGCATGTCGGAAACGTGCGCATCCAGGTCGACGACTTTCCCGACGACGAGGTCGAGAAGGTCATGGAGCTCGACACGCCGTTCGACCTGCTCGGCCTCTACCAGGGCGTCTCGATGCAGGAGCGCGGCGCCGGCCACATTGCCAACGACATCGACCGCATCTTCCTCTACCGCCGCCCTATCCTCGATTTCTGGTGCGAGTCGGAGGAGGACCTGCCGCACATCGTGCGCCATGTGCTGATCCACGAGATCGGCCACCATTTCGGCCTGTCGGACGACGACATGGAAGCGATCGAAGCCAGGGCCGAGGAAGAATCGCTCGGGGCGCGGCCGGCACCCTAGCGCGGCGCCGGACATCGTCGGAGCGAAAGCCAAACCGGCCGGATCGTACGATGAAACTTCTTGTAGTGGCTATTGCCGCGGTTTGCGCCCTGCATGCCGGATGCGCATCGGCGCAACCGGCACCGCCGTTTCCGCCACAGCGGGCCGTCGACGACAGGACGCTGGTTCTCAACGGCCAGGGCGAACGAAGGGTGTTCCCGATCGGTCTGGTCTATCTCGCCGCGCTGTACGTGGAGAACAGAACCGCCAGCGGCGAAGAGGTTCTTCGCTCGCCGGGTCCCAAGCTCGTCGAACTCAGATTTCAGACCGGTCTGTCGGAATCGCGCGTCCGAACTTCGTTCACCGACAGTCTCAGAAGCGCCTGCCCGGCACCCTGCCAGCTCACGGCGCAGATCGACGCCTTCGTGCTCGGCTTCCCGCGGATGAACGAGCGCGATGTCGTGGTGCTTGCCTTCCGGACGGCAGGCGTCGATGTCACGATCAACGGCCAGCCGGTCGGCTAACGGGGCAGCGCTGAGATCGGCGGTCTCATGCTCAGCATCTATATCGGTCCGCATCCGGCGGACGCCGGCTTGAAGGTGGGGCTGCTGGGGTCTGCCGACCGGCGCTAGCCGACCCGTCTCACACCGGGCAGCCTGTCCCGCCCGTCGATCAGCGCCGGCGCGGGCTCGTAGACGCGGAGCGCCAGGCGCAGCGGACCGGCCGGCGCCGGCAGCCAGTTGCCCGCCCATTCGCCCTCCGGCTGCGCGCGCCGCAGGTAGAGCTGCAGCGAGCCGTCGGGCGATGGTTTCACGCCTTGGGTCGTATCGGTGAGGGCGGTGCGACCGTTGGGCTGGTTGCCTTCGTGGACGGCAAACGACCAGCAGCCTCGCGTCGTCCGCAGCATTTCGGGGCGGAAACTCAGCACATATCGGTTTTCGCCGCTGAGCGGCCAGCCCGCGGAATTGGCGGCGGCGGTCACGACCATCGCCTCGGCCGGCTCCAGGGCGCCGATCGCGGTCTCGGCGATGTAGGCGCGATAGAGATGGTCGTCGCCGAAATGGCCGAGATGGCTCTCGGGGTAGCTCCAGCCCTCGACCGGCCGGCTGTAGCGCCGCGCCGCGCCGCGGATCTCGGCCAGGCCCTCGGCGATGCCGGCGCGGACCGCCGCGAGCTCGGCCCCGCTGAAGGCGCGGGCGTTGAACTTGTGGCCGGGCTTGAGCTTCAGCGCCGCGAACTCCTCGAAGGTCGCGAGTTCGCGCTCGCCGATCGGGCTTTCGCCCAGCATGCGCACGCCCGCGTCGAACAGGTCGAACGGATCGGCGCCGTTCAGCGCCGGCCAGGCGGCCACCGGCTCGACCGGCGCGATGGTGCGCTGGCGCATCAGCTCCTTGGTCTCGAGGATGCGCCGTTCGTTCCTCATGTCCGGCGTCTCGAGCAGCGTGCGGGTCTGCAGGCTGCGCAGCGAGGGCAGATCGTCGGGCGCGTCGACCAGGATGCGACCGATCAGCCACACCGCGTTGGCGGGCGCCCTCAGGAGCTCGAGGTCGTTCAGCACGTCGCCCTGCCATTTCGGCCCAACGATCATGCGCGGCTTGGGCTCGCCGCCATGCAGGCGGCGGCTGACATAGGTGAAGTTGTTGGTGAAGGGTTCGAGGAAGGCATAGCTTTAGAAGAGCTCGCTTATCGGCGGCAGGGTGAGGAACAGCGGCTCGCCGCTGAGGTCGAGCCAGGCCGACGACCGGAGGATGTCGTTGATCGGCGCCGGGGCATGCTGCAGGCGGTTGAGCCTGTAGCGGAACGGATTGGCCTCGTTGGCCGTGGCGTTCCAGCGCGCGCGGTACATCTCCTGCACCGGCACGAGGCAAAGCGTCGCGCGCCGCGCCAGTTCGCGCAGGCTGGTCGTGCCTTCCTGCGCCCGCGCGACCGCGGGCGCCACCAGCGCGCCGAGCAATGCCGTGCGTCGGGTGAGCTTCATGCCGCGCGCTCGCGCAAGGCCCGACGGGCTGCGACGAAGGCGGCGGCCTCTTTCCATGGCGCGAGCGTCCAGAACGAACGGGCGCGGCCCGATGGCGAAGACAGCACGAACGCGACCGCGCCTTCGGGCGCTTCGGCCTGGCGTCCGTAGGCCGGCGCCTTGATGCCAAGCGCCAGCGACGCGGCGTGCTTGCTGGTGAAGGCGACCGCGGCGGGACGGAAGCGGCGGAGCTTGGCGTGCAACGACTTGGCGTCCATGGCCTCGGCGCTCAGCTCGTGGTCGGAGCCGTATTCGGTCTTGTTGAGATCGGTGAGGCCGATGCCGTGGGCCAAAAGCTCGGGAAAGTGGTCGGGCGTCAGGCGCTCGGGCACGAGGCCAACGGCAAAAAGCGTCGGCCAGAAGGAATTGCCGGGATTGGCGTAATAGGCGCGGGATTTGAACGACGCCGGACTGGGCGCGGTGCCGCAGAACACCAGGTCGAGGCCGGGCGCCAGCACGTCGGGCAGCAGGTGGTTATTGCGGCTTGATGCCCGCGGCACGGATGACCTCGCCCCAGCGTTTGTGTTAGGTCTTGATGAAGGCCGTGACCTCGGGCAGCGCCATGGCGCCGGGTTCGAAGCCGCCTAGGCACATGCTCTCGATGACGTCGGGAGCTGCCAGCGCGCGTTCGGTCGCGTCCTTGAGCTTGGCCTTGATCCTGGCCGGCGTGCCGGCCGGCACCGCCCAGATCGACCACGAGGTCACGACGAGGTCGGGAAAGCCCGCCTCGGCGAAGGTCGGCGTGTCGGGCGTGGTGGCCGAGCGCTTGGCACCGGTCGAGGCGACGGCCTTGAGCTTGCCGCCGTTCACCTGGCCCATCAGCGAATCGATGTTGGAGATCACCAGCGGCACATGGCCCGCCACCACCACCGTCCGGCTGGTGCCCACGAAGTCGAGGACGATCGCTGGCAGCAGCCAGACCATCGTGGTTGCCACCAACGGGATGTAGTTGTCGCGGAACGCGTCATAGGCGGCGCTGAGCGCCGTCAGGACCGTCCAATCGCCATCGTCGCTACGGCTCACACTCATTGGCGGCAAGCCTACACCGGCACCCTCGCTCTGCGAACCGTCATCCGATGTTGACTCGGTGCGGGCAGGTTTTCACCTTGTCGTGACAAGGCAAAGGGAGAGACGCAATGGCCAAGCTCGACGAGGCCGACGAGGCGCAGCTTTTCGCGACCATCGACCGCTGGGTGGCCCGCGAGGTGGCGCCCCGGGTCAAGGAATTCGACCATGCCGACCGCTGGCCGGCCGAAATCGTCGAGCAAATGAAGGAACTCGGCCTGTTCGGCGCCACTGTCAGCCCCGAATACGGCGGGCTCGGCCTGCCGGCCACGACCTATGCCGAAATCGTGATGCGGATATCGTCGGTGTGGATGGCCATCACCGGCATCTTCAACTCCCACCTGATGCTGGCGCTGGCGGTCGAGAAGTTCGGGACCGAGCCGCAGAAGCGGCAGTGGCTGCCTAAATTCGCGTCAGGGGAAATCCGCGGTGGCCTGGCGCTGACCGAGCCCGACGCCGGCACCGACCTGCAGGCGCTACGCATGACGGCGCGGCGCGACAAGGGCGACTATGTGATCAACGGCACCAAGACCTGGATCTCCAACGGCATCGAGGGCTCGTGCTTTGCCCTCCTGGTCAAGACCAACCCCGAGGCCAGCCCGCGCTACTCCGGCATGAGCCTGTTCATTGCGCCCAAGGGCCCGGGCTTCACGGTCGGCCGCAAGCTCGAGAAGCTCGGCTACAAGTCGATCGATTCCGCCGAGCTCATCTTCGACAACTACCGCATCCCGGCCGATCACCTGATCGGCGAGGTCGAGGGCCGCGGCTTCACCCAGGTGGCGGGCGGGCTCGAGCTCGGTCGCATCAACGTCGCGGCGCGCGGCGTCGGCATTGCCGAGGGCGCGCTACGGCTGGCCAGTTCCTACGCGCAAACCCGCAAAACCTTCGGCAAGCCGATCGCCGAGCATCAGGCGATCGCGCTCAAGATCGGCGAGATGGCGACGCGCGCCCGCGCCGCCCGTCTGCTGACGCTCGACGCCGCCGGCGCCTTCGACCGCGGCGAGCGCTGCGACATGGAGGCCGGCATGGCGAAATACTTCGCCTCGGAAGCAGCACTTGAGAACAGCACCGAGTCGATGCGCATCCACGGCGCCTATGGCTACTCCAAGGAATACGACATCGAGCGGCTCTATCGCGACGCGCCCCTTACTTGCATCGGCGAGGGCACCAACGAGATGCAGCGCCTCATTATCGCGCGCCAGTACATGCGCCGGAACGGCTCATGAGCGCCAAGCCGCTGGAGGGCATTCGCGTTCTCACGCTGGAGCAATTCGGCGCCGGCCCCTACGGCACGATGTTCCTGGCCGAGCTCGGCGCCGAGGTGATCAAGGTCGAGGCGCCCGACGGCGGCGATCCCTCGCGCGGGGTCGGGCCGTACCGGCTGGGCGACAACGACAGCGAGTATTTCCAGGCCTGGAACCTCGGCAAGAAGAGCGTGGCACTCGACATGAAGAGCGCGGACGGCCGCCAGCAGTTCGAGGCGCTGGTGAAGAGCGCCGATTGCGTGGTCAACAATCTCCGCGGCACGCAGCCGGCCAAGCTTGGAATCGACTATGCGAGTCTGAAGCGTCTGAAGCCCGCGATCGTTTGCCTGCACATCTCGGCCTATGGCCGCGCCAACGAGCGGAAGGACTGGCCGGGTTACGATTTCCTGATGCAGGCCGAGGCTGGGCTGATGGAACTCACCGGCGAGCCCGATGGCCCGCCGACACGCGTCGGCGTGTCGATGATCGACAGCATGAGCGGCCTCACGGGCATCGTCGGACTGCTCGCTTGTCTCTTGCGGGCGCGCACGACCGGGCTGGGCTGCGACGTCGACACCTGCCTCTACGACGTCGCCATGCACCAGCTCACCTATCCGGGCGTCTGGTATCTCAACGAGGGCGACGTCTCGCCGCGCGTGCCGCGCGGTGGGCATCTGTCGCTGGCGCCGGTTCAGACCTTCCCCACGAAGGACGGCTGGATCTTCATCATGTGCATGACGCAGAAGTTCTGGCTGTCGCTGTGCGATGCGATGGGCCGCACCGACCTTCTGGCCGACCCGCGCTTTCCCGATCCCAACACGCGCGCCAAGAACCGCGCCGAGCTGACCGACGCGCTCGATCCGACGTTCCGCACGCGCACCACCGCGGAGTGGCTGAAAAAATTCAACGGCCTGCTGCCGGCGGCGCCGGTCAACAGGCTCGACGCCGCGCTCGACAGCGACTTCGCCCGCTCGGCCGGCATGGTCTCGTCCGTACCGCATCCCGCGAAGGGCAATCTGCGCACGATCGCCAATCCCATCCGCATCGATGGCAAACGGCTGGCGCAGGCCGCCTGTTCGCCGCTCGGCGCTGACAACGCAAAACTTCTGGGCAAGTAAAATGAAACTCGAAGGCATCAAGGTCGTCGACCTCTCGTGGTTCCTGCCGGGGCCGTATCTCACCACCGCGCTGGCCGATCACGGCGCCGAGGTCATCAAGGTCGAGCCGCCGGATGGTGACCCCGGCCGCCACATCCGGCCGGCCGACGCGCGCACCTCCGTCTTCTTCCGCAACATGGGCCGCGGCAAGAAGAGCGTCGTGCTCGATCTCAAGAGCGAGCAGGGCCGTGCCGATCTCTTTCGCCTCTGCAGCGAGGCCGACGTGGTCGTCGAATCCTTCCGCCCCGGCGTCGCCGCCCGCTTCGGCATCGGCTACGACGCCGTCGCCGCCAAAAACCCCGGCATCGTCTATTGCTCGATCAGCGCCTTCGGCCAGGACGGCGCCTATCCCGGTCGCGCCGCCCACGATCTCGCGCTCGAAGCCATGACCGGCGTGCTGAGCCTCACGCTGGGTGACGACGGCCGTCCCACCGTCCCCGGCATCCCGATCGCCGATCTCGTAAGCGGCCTGCATGGCCTGAGCGGCGTGCTGATGGCGCTGCTGCGCCGCACGACCACCGGCAGGGGCGATTACATCGACGTGTCGATGCACGAGGCGCTGATGGCCTCCTGCGCCAACGTGATCGGCGAGGCCTTCACCGAAGGCAGGCAGCTCGACGTGAAGAATCAGCGCACCACCGGTGGCTCGGCCTTCTATCGCACCTACGATACGTCGGATGGCCGCCAGCTCGTGCTCGCAGGCCAGGAGATGAAGTTCATTAAGAACCTTCTGGGCGCCCTCGGGAGACCCGAGATGGCGCCGCTTTGCGAATGGCCCGGCGCACACCAGAAGCCGGTGGCGGATTTCCTCGCGGCTACGTTCAAGGCCAAGCCGCTTGCGCACTGGATGGAGTATCTGGCGCCGCTCGACATCTGCTACGGCCCGGTCAACACGCTGCCCGAGGCGATCGCCGATCCCAACCTCATCAAGCGCGGCGCCATCGTGGTTGCGGATGACGGGCGCAAGCACTTCGCCCCTGCCGTGCGCTTCAAGGACGAGCCTTCCCGGCCGCTCTATCGCGAGCCGCTGCTGGGTGAGCACAACGATCTAGTGAAGTCCGATGCGCCGTCGAACCGCCTCGTCGCGGATTGAGACATCCTGGCCCACGAGATCGTCGCTGGCGCTGTCGCAGAGATAGAGCAGGCCGCGCACGGCGTGCTCGACCGGCACCAGGTTCGCGCGGGAGATCTGGCTGACGGCGTTGACGCCCGAGGCCCGAATCTTGACCTGCATGTCGGTGTCGATCGTGCCGGGCGAGAATCCGAAGATGCGAATGCCGCGGCCGGCGGTTTCCAACGCGATCGAGCGGGTCACCATGGCCAGCCCCGCCTTGCCGGCGCAGTAGGCGCTCCAGCCTTCGAGCGGCCGATGGGCTGCGCCCGACGAGACGTTGACGATCGAGCCGCCGCCGGCCGCCAGCATGCCGCCCACAACGGCCCGCACGACGTTGTAGGCGCCCACGAGATTGATCTGGATGTTGCGTGCCCAGGCGGCGGGATCGGAGGCGGCGAAGTCGGCGATCGGTTCGATGACGCCGGCATTGTTGATCGCGATATCGAGACCGCCGAGCCGCTGCCGCGTCGCGGCCACCGCCCGCTCGACGGCCGCATAGTCGGCGACGTCGCAGGCCAGCGCCTCGGCCCGGCCGCCGGCGGCAACGATCTCGCGCGCGACCGCTTCTACCCGGGCGCCGTCGCGCGCCAGCAGCATCACGGCCGCCCCCTGGCCGGCGAGAGCCCGCACGGCGCCTTCGCCCAACCCGCGGCTTGCGCCGGTCACCAGGGCAACTTTCCCCTCAAGCTTCATGATTATCCCTCTACAGTCTCGGGATCGATAAGGGAGGAAGAAATGGCCGGCAAGGTAGGATTCATCGGACTGGGCGCCATGGGCGGCCCCATGGCACGCAACCTCATCGACGCCGGCGTGCCGCTGGTGGTGCACGACATCGATACCAGCAAGACCGCAAAGCTCAACGCCGAAGTCGCATCGTCGGCGAAGGAAGTGGCGGCGGCGGTCGAACGCACCATCGTCATCGTCGAGACGACCGAGCAGGCGCAATCGGTGATCGCCGGCGCCGATGGCATTATCCAGACGGCCAAGCCGGGACATATCGTGATCTGCATGGCCACGATCGATCCCTTCGCCGCGCGCGCCCTTGCCGAACAACTGGCGGCCAAGGGCATCGACATGATCGACGCGCCGGTGAGCGGCGGGACGGGCCGCGCGCAGTCGGGCGATCTTTCGGTGATCGTGGGCGGCGACGCTGCGGTCGTCGCCAAATGCGAAGATCTCTTCGCCGTCATGGGCAACAAGACCTTCCATGTCGGCCCGTTGGGCAACGGGCTCGCCATGAAGCTGGTCAACAACATGCTGGTGCAGGTCAACACCGTGGCGGTGGCGGAGGCCATGGTGCTGGGCGTCAAGGCGGGCCTCGATCCGCAGACGATCTACGACGTCGTGCGCGTCTCGACCGGCGCCAGTGCCGCGTGGGAGCTCCGCGTGCCGCGCATCCTCAAGGGCGACTACGTGCCGGGCGGCACGATCGACATTTCCTACAAGGACCAGGAGCTCGAGACCGCCTTCGCCAAGCGCCTGGGCGTGCCCGTGCTGCTCGCCAACGTCTCGCAGCAGGTCTACCAGATGGCTCGCGCCCAAGGCCTCAACAAGGAGGATGGTGCGGCGGTCGTGAAGGTCTTCGAGAAGTTGGCCGGCGTCACGGTGAGGAAGGCCGGCTAGGACAGCAGAGCCGTCGCCTTGGCCAGTGGCACCGGTCCGTCGGAGAGAAGAAGATTCATCGCCTCCTCCTCCCACGGCGCTTCGGCGAGCGACAGCGGGTCCTGCGGTGCCAGCCGATGCTCGATCACCAGGCGCGACAGCAGCAGGCGGCGGGCGTCGCCGCCCCTGGCGCCGAGGGTTGTGCCCTCCCAGGCCATGAGCGCCGCGGTCGTGGCGTGATAGAGCGCGCCGGCGGCGAGGCGGGAGCGCTTCTCGTGCTTGGGATCGGCGGCGATGGCCTCGGCGAAGCGTTCGACGCGGTCGAGGGTGGCGCTCAACAGGCCTTTGTATTTGCCGGGCAGGGAGGCGCTGGCCTCGTACTTCGCCTTGAGTGCAGCTGAAAGCGTCTTGTGGCCGCCGCTCTTGCCGACGGCGCGCTGCACGACGTCGAGCGCGTTGATGTTGGACGTTCCTTCCCACAGCGTGCCGATCTGGGCGTCGCGCACCAGCCGCGCCGTCGCCCATTCCTCGATGTAACCCAGGCTGCCGCGTACCTCGAGTGCCTGGCTCGCGACCGGGATGTTGTCGCGGCAGGCGCGGAATTTGTACACGGGTGTGAGGATGCGCAGCAGGTTGGCTGCGTCCTTGTCGCCCTTGTCCGCTTTGCCCATCGCATCGGCGGCAAAGGCGTACATGGAGGGCGCCTGCTCGGTCGGCAGCATGATCTTCATCAATTGGCGGCGCAGCAGCGGGTATTCGCCGATCGCCTTGCCGAAGGCCCGCCGGCTGCGCGCCACGGCCAGCGCCTCGTTGAGGTAGCGCCGCATCATCGACGCTGCGCGCACGCCGTGGCTCAGCCGCGACAGGTTGACCTGCTCCATCATCTGCTTGAAGCCGCGGTTGACGTCGCCCACGGCATAGGCGACCGCACCGTCGAGCACGATCTCGCCCGAGGCCATGGAGCGCGTGCCGAGCTTGTCCTTCAGCCGCACGATCCGGTAGCCGTTGCGCGAGCCGTCTTCGAGACGGCGCGGCAGGGCGAACAGGCCGAGGCCCTGGATGCCCGGCGCGGCGCCGCGCGGCCGCGCCAGCATGACAGCGACATCGGCATCGGCGTGGCTGCAGAACCACTTCTGGCCGTAAAGCTTCCAGCGCTCGATGCCATCCGCGCCGATACCCATCGGTTCGGCCTCGGTCTCGATGGCGCCGACGTCAGAGCCGCCGGCCTTCTCGGTCATGAACTGCGTGCCCTTGAGCATGGTCGCCGGGTCCTGACTCAGCAGCCGGTCGAGCAGCAGTTTCTTGAGCGCCAGCGAGGCGTAGCGCTTGATGATGAAGTTCGAGGTGTCCGATACCGAGACCGGGCACATCAACCCGAACTCGGCCTGCACGAAGAGATAGGTGATGGCGTATTTCACCAGCGGCGACGCGGGCTCCGTCATCCCGAGCACGCCGGCGCGGTGGCTCATGGCGTGCATGCCGAATTCCTCGAACGCCACCTTCTCCATCTCGCGATAGGCCGGTGGTACTCGATCCAGTCCTCGTCACGGCCGAAGCGGTCGCGCGGATGCAGCACCGGCGGGTGCTTGTCGGCGGCCATGGCGAGATCGTCGAGCCGGTTGCCGGCCAGCGCACCCAGCCGCTGGAAGTGCGGCGTCATTTGCTTCAGCAGACCCGGCTCCATGTAGAGCGACAGCAGATCGCGGAACTGCCGGTCGACGGCATAGAAATTCTGGCCGTGGACGTCAGGCGCGATGTGGTGGGCGCCATACGGACTCATAGCGGGCATCGCTGTCTCCTCAATTCCAACCCTGCTTCAGGATGCGCTCGACATAGGGCGGCACGATCGCCGTGGCGGGGCCGTAGATTCGTTCCTTGAACAGGCTCTGGTTGTCCGTCGGTTCGAGGTTGAGCTCGACCGTATGCGCGCGCGGCCGGCTCTTGCGGACCTGCAGCACGAAGCCGGCGGCGGGATAGACCTCGCCGGAAGTGCCGGCCGACATGAAGAGGCCGCAGCGCTCGATCGCCTCGTTGATCTCGGCCATATGCATCGGCATCTCGCCAAACCAGACGATGTTGGGCCGCAGTTCGCCCACCGCCTTGCAATTGGGGCAGACGGTGTTTGGCGTGAGGTCGGCGTCGCTCTGGTTCACCGTGCCGCACTGCATGCAGCGGATCTCGCCGTCGCGGCCGTGCATGTGCAGCACGTTCTTCGAGCCGGCCATCTCGTGCAGCGGGTCGATGTTCTGTGTCACGATCGTGACCGCGCCCTCGTACTTTTGTTCGAGATGCGCGAGGGCTGCGTGCGCGGCATTGGGCCGGATGTTGGCGCCGCGGAACATCGTGCGCGTCGAGTTGTAGAAATCGAGCACCTTCTTCTTGTCGCGGCGCCAGGCCTCGATGGTCGCGACCTCTTCGAGATTGACCCTGCTCCACAGCCCGCCGTCGTCGCGGAACGTGTCGATGCCGCTTTCCTTTGAGATGCCGGCGCCGGTCAGCACGACGATGCCCGGCGGCAGGAAGTCCTGGTGCATGCCGGCCAATCTAGCGCCGTGCTAGGGTGGCGGCATGGCCCCCGTTGCGCCGATCGGCGTCCTCTTCGTCTGCACCGCCAACATCTGCCGCTCGCCTACCGCCGAGGGCGTGTTCCGCACCATGGTCCGACGCGCCGGCCTCGAGGATCTCTTCGTCATCGACTCGGCCGGCACCTACCACGGCCACGAAGGCGAGGGCCCGTCACCGCTCGCCGTCGAGGTCGCCGCGACGCGCGGCTGCGACCTCGCCGATATCCGATCGCGGCCACTGGTCGCAGCCGACCTCGAGCGCTTCGAGTATCCGGTGGCGATGGACCGCAGCCATCTCGCCGCACTGCGCCGCATCTCGCCGGTCGCGTTCCTCGACCGGCCGCGCATGCTCCTCGAATTCGCCCCGCAGCTCGGCCTGCGCGACGTCGCCGATCCTTATGGTGGCACGCGCGACGACTACGAACGCGCGCTCGATGTCATCGAGGCGGGGTGTGCGGGATTGCTTGAGCATCTGCGCGCGCAAAATTGAGCTGCGCTGGGGGCGCGCCACTCCAGTGGCGCGTCATGATCGCG
>CAMDQJ010000059.1 GCA_945905835.1 Asaia bogorensis | reverse complement strand
CCCTCGCAGACCGCGTCGTTGATGAACACGCGCTTGGCGGGATCGGGGAAGGTGCCGCGCTTGCGGCGGCGGCGCTTTTCGGCAGCGCAGGTCTGGTCGTAGACGAGGACCGTGAGGCCCGGGATCTCGCGCAGCTCGCGCTGCACGGCATCGAGCTCGTCGCGGTGGCGGATGGTGACGCCGTGCGCAAAGCCGGCATTCATCGGGTACTTGTCGGGCTCGTCGGTGACGACGATGACCTTCTTGGCGCCCTCGGCCTCGACCTGTCGCGTGATCTCGGGGACCGAGAGCGGGCCGTCATGCGGCTGGCCGCCCGTCATGGCGACGGCGTCGTTGTAGAGGATCTTGTAGGTGATGTTGACGCCGGCGGCGGCCGACTGGCGGATCGCCATCAGGCCGGAGTGGTAATAGGTGCCATCGCCGAGGTTCTGGAAGATGTGATTGTCGCCGGAAAACGGCGCCTGGCCAATCCAGGCCACGCCCTCGCCGCCCATGTGGCTGATAAGGGACGTGCGGCGCTCCGGCATCCAGATCGCCATGCCGTGGCAGCCGATGCCGGCCATGGCGCGGCTGCCTTCCGGCACCTTGGTCGAGGTGTTGTGCGGGCAGCCCGAGCAGAAGTACGGCGTGCGCGCCACCTTGGCTGGCGGCGCGCTCAAAAGCTTCTCCTTGGCCTCGAGGCGGGCGAGGCGCTGGCGCAGCTCGGGCGATTCGCCGGTGTGCTTCATCAGGCGGTTGGCGATCACCAGGGCGACGCCGGTCGGCGTCAGCTCACCTTCGCTCGGCAGGATGATGCGGCCTGTTTCGTCGGTCTTGCCGATGACCATCGGCCGGCGGCTGGCCGGCAGGTTGTAGAGCAGGCGGACGAGCTGGTCCTCGAGGTTGGAGCGCTTCTCCTCGACGACGATCACCTCCTGCAGGCCCTCGGCGAAGCGGCGCGCGCCTTCAGGCTCCAGCGGCCAGGTCATGCCGACCTTGTAGAGCCGGATGCCGAGCGAACGGGCGCGCTCGTCGGTGATGCCGAGATCCTCCAGCGCCTGGCGCGTGTCGAGATAGGCCTTGCCGGTGGTCATGATGCCGATGCGCGGCTGTGAGGGTTCGATGATCGTCTTGTCGAAGCCGTTGGCGCGCACGAAGGCCTTCACCGCGTCCATTTTCGGCCCGTGCAGGCGCTTCTCGGCCTCGAGCGGCGGATCGGGGTTGCGGATGCCGAGGCCACCCGGCGGTAGCTGGAAGTCGGTCGGCAGGATGATTTTTATTCTTTCGGGATCGACCCAGACCGACGCGCCCGATTCGACCGTCTCGGAGATAGCTTTAAAACCGATCCAGCAGCCGGAGTAGCGCGACAGGGCAAAACCCAGAATGCCGAAGTCGAGGTACTCCTGGACGTTGGCTGGATTGACCACGGGAATCATCGCTGCGGCGAAGACCTGCTCGCTCTGGTGCGGTAGGGTCGAGGACTGGCAGCCGTGGTCGTCGCCCGCCAGCGCGATGACGCCGCCATGGGCTGAGGTGCCGGCGGCATTGCCGTGCTTCAGCACGTCCATCGAGCGATCGACGCCGGGGCCCTTGCCGTACCAGATCGAGAACACGCCATCGACCTTGGCGCCGGGGAAGAGGTTCACCTGCTGGCTGCCCCACACTGAGGTCGCAGCGAGATCCTCGTTGAGCCCGGGCTGGAAGTGGATGTTGTGTTGCTGGAGGTACTTCTTGGCGCCCCACAGCGCGTTGTCGTACATGCCGAGCGGCGAGCCGCGATAGCCCGAGATGAAGCCGCCGGTGTTGAGCCCGGCCGCGGCGTCGCGCTGCTTCTGCATCATCGGCAGGCGCACCAGTGCCTGGATGCCCGTGAGGTACACGCGGCCCTTGTCGAGCCGGTAGCGGTCCTCGAGCGCATAGTCGCCGAAAACGAGAGGAACGGGCGAAGTAACGGTGCTCATCGGGGCGAGCCCTCCCGGGGCGGCGGCGTGAACGGGGTTCAGGCGCCGAGCATAGCCTCTGCAGGCGGTGGCGGAAACGTCCGGCATTTCGCTGTGTGGGGCGTCTTTAGAAGGTTCCCATCCCGCAGCCTTTTTGTTCGCCGAGCGTTGTCTGTCAGGGCGAACAGGAGAAATTCCATGAGCTACAAGACGATTCTGGTTTCGGTCGACGCCAGCACGACGACTGCGAGGACGCTGGGGGTTGCGCTGGATCTCGCCGACCGGTTCGATGGCCACCTCATCGGCCTGCATGTCCGGCCGCGCTTCCAGGTGCCGGCCTTCACCGACGGCACCTTCGCCATGGATGCGCTCTACAAGGCGCATGACGACAAGGTGAGGTCCGACGAGGCCGCCGCTACTTCCATCTTCAAGAAGGCAATTCGCACCAGAGGTTCGGAATGGCGCGTGATCGACGGCTTCGTCGAGGACGAGCTGGCGATCGCGGCGCGCTACGTCGACCTGGTCGTGGCTGGCCAGGCCGATGTCAACGCGCCGTCGGCGATGGTGCCGACCGACCTTGCCGAACAGGTCGCACTCACCACCGAGCGGCCGGTGCTGGTGGTGCCGCATACCGGGCCGACCAAGCCGCCGGGAAAGACTGTGCTGCTGTGCTAGAACGCCAGCCGTGAAGCCTCGCGGGCGGCGACGGCGGCGATGCCTCTGCTGAAGAAGGCCGACAAGGTCGTGGTGCTGACGATCGATGCCAAAAGTTCAGCGCGCGGCCACGGCGCCGAGCCAGGGGCCGATGTCGCCAAATGGCTGACGCGTCACGGCGTCAAGGTGACGGTCCAGCGCGACACCGCCGCCGACAACGACATCGGCGCCACCATCCTGTCGCGCGCCGCCGATCATGACGCCGACCTGATCGTGATGGGCATCTACGGCCATTCGCGGTTGCGCGAGTTCGTGCTGGGAGGTGCCAGCCGCACTCTGTTGGCCAGCATGACGGCGCCGGTGTTCATGGCGCACTGAGAGAGTCGCGCCGCTTTAGTTTGCCACGTCGACGAGCGGGCGGACGCCGGGGATACGATCTTCTTCGAGCGCACGTCGGATGACGCGGGCAAGCTCGGCTTTGCGAAAGGGCTTGGACAGCAGCTTCTGCGCGCTGCTCAGCCGTCCATCGTGCAGCAGCGCGCTTTCGGCATAGCCCGACATGAAAACGATGCGGGTGGCTGGCCATTGCCGCTCGACCTCGTCGGCCAGCCTCTTGCCGTTGAGCCGGCCGGGCATGACCACGTCGGTCAGCATCAGGTCGAAAGGCCGGTCCGTGCGAAGGCGGGTGAGCGCCTCTTCGGCGTTGGCTGCCTGCGACACGTCGTATCCCAGGGCCGATAGCTGCTCGAAGACGAGACCGCGGACCGAAGCTTCGTCCTCGACAACCAGAATGCGTTCGTTGCCGCCGGTCATGGACGGGGCGGCGATCGCTGCAGTCTCCGGCATCGCGACGCTGCCGCGGCGGAAATACATTTTCACGGTCGTGCCGTGGCCCGGCTCGCTGTTGATCGCGATGTGGCCATCCGACTGCTTGATGAAGCCATAGACCATGCTAAGGCCGAGGCCGGTGCCCTTGCCGACTTCCTTGGTCGTGAAGAACGGCTCGAAGACCCGCTTCAGGATGTCGGGCGGCATGCCCGCGCCGGTGTCGGTCACCGACAACATGACGTAGTCGCCGGCGGCGACGTCCTGCTGCTGCTCGGCGAAGTCGCGATCGAACGTGATGTTCTTGGTCTCGATCACCAGGCGGCCAGCCGCGTGCCGACGACATGCATCGTGCCCAGCGGCACGATCAGCAGGCCGAGGCCCAACTGGGTCCACTCCCAGCGCGACAGCCGCAGCGAGCGGCGGCGGAACATCGCCCAAAGGGCCAGGAAGAAATGTCCGAATAGCGCACCGTAGAGCACGGTCTGGCCGAGCGGGTTGTGCCAGATGAAGACGAACCAGACGCGGCCGACTTCCAGGATGCGGAGTGAGATCAGGCCGAGCGCATGGTTCAGCAGATGTGTGGTGACATAGAAGATGAGGACGCAGCTCGACACAGGCGGAGCCGTCCGATCATGGCGCTACTTCAGCAGGGACAGCACGGCTTCCGGCGGCCGGCCAAGGGCGGCGCGCTTGCCGGAGACGACGACCGGCCGCTGCAGCAGGATCGGATGCGCGGCGATCGCCTTGGCGATGTCGGCCTTGGTGAGATCGGCTTTCTTCTTGCCGAGCTTCTTGAACTCGGGCTCACCGTCGCGAATCAGGCCGTGCGGATCGCCGCCGACGAGATCGATCAGCTTCTCGACCTCTGATTTGCTCGGCGGCTCCTTGAGATACTCGCGGATGGTGGGCTCGACGCCCTTGGTGCGGAGAAGCTCGAGCGTCTGCCGGGATTTGCCGCAGCGCGGGTTGTGCCAGATCGTGATGCTCATGGGCGAACCATGGCCGCCGCTTCAGCCTTCGTCCAGAGCGTCGGGGCTCTTGGCATCGATCACCTTTTTGGCAACGTCGTAGGCGAAGCCGCCGCGGGCCATCGACGCCATGTCCCGCGCGCGTTTGTCGGCGCGGTCCTTTTCCGCGCGGAACGGCCCGAGTCGCCGCCGCCGCGCGTAGGCCGCCGCCGCCTGGCGTTCGCGCTGGGCCGGATCGGCGTGCAGTTCGTCGCCGAGCGCTTCCATCGCGCCATCGACCGTGGCGCTCTCGACGCCAGCCATCTTGAGCCTCTGGCGGGTCAGGCGTCCCGAGGTGCCGCGCCGGTGCAGCGAGCGTGCCTTGGTCTGGGCGAACGCCCTGTCGTCGATCACGCCGGCATCGACGAATCGCGCGACGACGACCTCGATCGCCTCCTTGACGTTTTCCATCACCGGCGCGTCGAGCATCCGCGCCTTGCTGACCCGCCGGTTCAGCACGCGGCGCAGGCCCTCGGCCGTGCTCGGGTAGCGTCCGAGATAGAGCGCGGCGGCGTTCTGCAGGTACTTGGCCGTGATCGGTCGCGCGGTGCGCCTGGCTGCTTTCATCGCAACGCAATGCCGACCATTTCCTGGAGCTCCGAGATGGCGATGTCGGGATCGCCGACCTTGATGGTGCGCATGCCGAGCGCGCGCGCCGGTTTCAGGTTGATGCCGAGATCGTCGAGATAGATGCAGCGCTCCGGCGGCACGCCGAGAAGATCGCAGGCGTGGCGGTAGATGCGCGGATCGGGCTTGCGAAAGCCGACCTTGCTCGACTCGATGACGTGCTCGAACAGGGCCATGATCTCAGCCACCGCCTTGGCCTTGTCCGGGCTGCGCGACATTCCCGGACCCTCGCCGGATTTCATGTTGTTGGTGATGCAGGCCACGCGAAAGGCCGCCTTGCAGCGGCGCAGCGCCTCGACCATTTGCGGGCGAATGTCGCCGCTCAGGATTTTCAGCACCGTCCAGCCGTCGAGTTGGTGGCCGCGTTCGCGCGCTTCCGCCTCGAACAGATCGACGAAACCCTGGAGCGAAACTTCGCTGCGCTCCATCTTCGCCCAGGCGTTCGTATCGGGGTTGCGGGTATTAAGCATGCGAATGAAATCTTTGGGAAGATGGAACTTCTCCTCGTAGCGGTTGAACGCTTCGAACGGGCTCGAGAGGATGACGCCGCCGAAGTCCCATAGGACGGCGAGCGGTTTGGGCGCAGGGCTCATATTCATCACAGGGCCGTCGTGTTTCCTTGTTTCCGCCTTAGTCGGGACCTATCTGCAGCCCTGCATAGGCGACGAAATAGGTCTTTGACCATCGTACGCCCACCACTTCGATCAGGATAACGCACCATGAATCATGCAGCGGTTACCCCGCGCGTTGGGGCATTGGCGAACTCTTCGGACATGATCCGCCACGACGGTCGCAACCGGCGCTCTGCCGAGACCCGTCGCAAGATCATAGAGGCGGCCAAGACGATGATCACCGAGACCGGCACCGCCCCCACCGTGGTGGGCGTGGCAAGGCGCGCCGACGTGTCGGTTCACTCGGTATTCCAGCATTTCGGCGACGTCGAGTCACTTTTCGTAACTGTGTTCGATGACGTGTGCGAGGGTGTGCCGTTCTTCCAGCCGGTCGCCGCCGAGGCGCCGCTTGCCCAGCGCATCAACGAGGTCGTCGATTACCTGGCCGAGGCCTTCGACAGGGTCGTGCCGCTGCGCATTGCTGCGGGCCAGTTCGGCGATACCAATCCGGCCCTGGTGGAGCGCCGTGAAACCGCCCGCCGCGATGCCCGGACCTTCCTGCTGCAGGCCTTTGCCCGCGAATTTGCCCAGCTGGGCGATGCCGCGCGGGCGGAAATGACGGCGGCCATCGAGGCTTCCCTGTCGATCGACGCTTGGATCATGCTTCGTCGCGGCAGCGGCCTCAGCTTCGAGCAAGCAAGGGCTGTGTTGCGGCGCATGCTGACGGCGCTGTTCGACCACGCCAAGGCCGACGTCGGCCACGATTGATCGGCAAAGCTGGCGATCGGCAAAGCTGGTTGACTTTTCGTGGAAAATCAGTGACTTAAGGCCGAATACTTAACAGCTTTAAGTCGTGAGCATGGCGTCCGGGCACACCCATGAGAATTACGCGCGCGAGGAGCATGTCGAGGGCAGCTCCGATCGCGGCTTTGGGCTCGTTTTCGCGGGCTTCTTTGCCCTCATAAGCGCGCTCTCGTGGTGGCGGGGCGGCGTCGGCTGGCACTGGATGCTGCCGGTGGCGTCCGTTTTCCTTGTGCTCGCCTACACTTTCCCCCGCGTCCTCGCGCCGCTCAACCGGCTCTGGATGAAGTTCGGGCTGTTGCTCTACAAGGTCATGAACCCGCTCGTCCTCGGCTTGCTGTTCTTCGTCACCATCATGCCGATCGGGCTGGTCATGCGGGCCTTTGGCAAGGATTTCCTCCACCTGCGGCTCGACCGCAACGCCAAGACCTACTGGATCGACCGCACCCCGCCGGGGCCGCCGCCCCAGTCGATGAAGAATCAGTTCTGAAAGGACCGGCAATGGGCTCCATCGTTCTCGAACTCTGGGCGTTCATGCGCGAGCGCAAGAAGTTCTGGCTGCTGCCGATCATGATCATGATGGTGATCTTCGGCGGCCTGATCGTGCTGACCAAGGGCTCGGCGATCGCTCCCTTCATCTACACGCTGTTCTAGTCGGACGTACGGACCCAGTTCATGCGGGTGCTCGGCATCTCGGCCTACTATCACGACAGCGCGGCGGCGCTGATCGAGGACGGCCGTCTCGTGTCGGCGGCGCAGGAAGAGCGCTTCACCCGCAAGAAGCACGATTCGAACTTCCCGGAGAAGGCAGTCGAGTTCTGCCTCAACCGCTCTGGCATCAAGTTGGCCGATGTCGACTATGTCGCCTTTTACGACAAGCCGTTCCTCAAATTCGAGCGCCTGCTCGAGACCTATCTCGCCTTCGCGCCGCGCGGCTTCACTTCCTTCCGCATGGCCATGCCGCTGTGGCTGAAGGAGAAGCTGTTCCAGAAGACGCTGCTGCGTGACGAGATGCAGAAATGGCAGCCCGACTTCGACTGGCAGAAGCGCCTGTTGTTCGGCGAGCATCACCAGAGCCACGCCGCCTCGGCGTTCTTCCCGTCGCCCTATGAGGAGGCCGCCGTCCTCTGCATGGATGGCGTCGGCGAATGGGCCACGACGTCGCTGGGCTACGGCAAGGGTAACAGCCTCGAGATGCAGAAGGAGCTGCATTTCCCGCATTCGCTGGGACTGCTCTATTCGGCCTTCACCTATTACACCGGCTTCAAGGTCAACTCGGGCGAATACAAGGTCATGGGCCTCGCGCCCTATGGCGAGCCGAAGTTCAAGGCGCTCATTCTCGACAAGATCGTCGACCTGAAAGAGGACGGCACCTTCCGCCTCGACCAGAGCTACTTCGACTATTGCACCGGCCTGCGCATGACGAACGACAGGTTCGCCGAGGTGTTCGGCATCAAGACGCGCACGCCCGAACAGCAGCTGACGCAGGTCCATATGGATCTCGCCGCCTCGATCCAGGCCGTCACCGAGGAGGTCGTGCTGCGTCTCGGCCGCTCGATCCGCAAGGAGACCGGTGCGAAGAACATCTGCCTCGCCGGCGGCGTTGCGCTGAACTGCGTCGCCAACGGCAAGCTTTTGCGCGAGAACGTGTTCGACAATATCTGGGTGCAGCCGGCGGCCGGCGATGCCGGCGGCGCGGTCGGCGCGGCCTATGCCGCCTATCACGGCTTCATGGGCCAGCCACGCAAGCTGAACGGCCACATGGACGGCATGGCGGGCTCCTATCTCGGCCCCGAATATACCGACGACGAGATCGCCGCGCGCCTCACGGCCTGCAAGGCCAAGTTCACGCGCCTCGACCATGCTGAGATGATCGAGCAGACGGCGCAGGCCTTGGCCGATTCCAAGGCGGTGGGCTGGATGCAGGGCCGCATGGAATTCGGGCCGCGCTCGCTCGGCGCGCGGTCGATCCTGGGCGATGCACGCTCGCCCTCGATGCAGAAGACGCTGAACCTCAAGGTCAAATACCGCGAATCGTTCCGGCCGTTCGCGCCGGCGGTGCTGCGCGAGGATCTCGGCAAGTATTTCGACATCAAAACCGACAGCCCCTACATGCTGATGGTGGCGCCGGTGGTCGAGGGTCGCCGCCGCGCCATGACCGCCGCCGAAGAAGCGCTGTTCGGCATCGACAAGCTGAACGTGCCGCGCTCCGATATTCCCGCGGTCACTCACGTCGACTATTCGGCGCGCGTCCAGACCGTGCACAAGGAAACCAATCCCGACTTCCACGCGCTGATCGAGGCCTTCAAGGCCAGGACCGGCTGCTCGGTGCTGGTGAACACCTCGTTCAATGTGCGCGGTGAGCCGATCGTGTGCACGCCGGAAGACGCCTGGCGCTGCTTCATGGGCAGCGAGATCGAGGTGCTGGTGATCGGCAACTGCCTCCTGCGCAAGGAAGACCAGGATCCCGCGCTCAAGCTCGACTACAAGAACGCCTTCGAGCTCGACTAGCGCATGCGGGCGGTCGTTTGCGATCGCCTCGGCGATCCTTCCGTACTCAAGATCGAAGAGCGCCCGATCCCCGAAGCGGGCCCGGGCGACGTCGTCGTCAAGGTCGGCGCCGCGGGCGTCAATTTTCCCGATGTCCTGTCGGTGGCCGGTACCTATCAGCACAAGCCCGAGCTACCCTTCGTGCCGGGTATGGAGGGCGCGGGCGAGATCCATGCCGTCGGCGGCGAGGTCAGGGATTGGCGCACGGGCGACCGCGTGATCTTCGGCGTCCGCCCCGGCGCTTTCGCCGAGTATGTTTTAGTCACCGGCAAGGGCCGCCTGATGCGCCTGCCGGCCGACTGGTCGTGGGCCGAGGGCGCAGGCTTTCGCGTCGGCGCCCAGACCGCTTACCACTCGCTGGTCCATCGCGCGGCGCTGAAGAAGGGCGAAGTGCTGCTGGTCCACGGCGCCTCGGGCGGCGTCGGCTTGGCCGCCGTGCAGCTCGGCAAGCATATCGGCGCGAAGGTGATCGCCACTGGCGGCGATGACGCGCGGTTGGCCGTGGTGCGCCAGAGCGGCGCCGATGAAGTGGTGAATTATCGCACCGGCGATTTCGTCGCCGCGGTGAAGAGCCTGACCGATGGTCGCGGCGCCGACGTGATCTATGATCCGGTGGGCGGCGAGGTTTTGGAAAAATCCATGCGCGCCGCAGCCTATGGCGCGCGCCTGCTGGTGGTCGGCTTCACCTCGGGCGGCCCGAGCAAGATCATGTCGAACCATGTCCTGATCAAGGGCCTGTCGATCCTGGGCGTGCGCGCCGGCGAGACCATCCTGCGCCTCTCGCCCGAACTCGGCCGCGACTATGTCGAGGAATTGCCGCGTCTCGCCAATCTCGGAATCATGCGACCGCACATCTCGCATCGTTTTCCGATGGAGCGTGCGGCCGATGCTTTTCGTGCCCTTTTGGACCGCAAGGTGGTCGGCAAGGCGGTTATCGAGATGGGCGCCTAGCGCTGGAAGACGATGACGATGCTGCGGTCCTTTTCCTGTGCGTCGCGGCTGCCGAAGCTGAGATTGCCGAAGGCTTCCAGATTGTTGGCAATGACCAGGTTCTTGGCCGGGATGCCGTCGCGGATCATTTCGGCGGCGACTGCCTGGCTGCGCGCCAGCGCCAGCTTCTCGTTCATCGCTTTGTCGCCCAGCTTGTCGGTATTGCCGATCAGGCAGACCATGCTCACCTGACGCGCCTTGGCGGTAGCTGCTGCTTCGGCGATCTTGGGCTTGCTCTCGGCGCGAAGCGCCACGCTGCCGAGGTCGAAATACACCGGCACCGGCGGCGACTTGGCCGCCGAACCGCCGCCGCCGGGGCAGGGGCCCACGGTCTGGGCAAACGAGGGCATCGCGGCCAGCAGCAGAGCGCCGGTCGCGGCGGCAAGGATCAGTCGATTCATTTGAGGTCTCCTTTTAGAGCCATCTCCACGAACGGAAGGCGGTCGTTGCCGAAGAACATCATGTCTCCGACAAAGCTCGTGGGCGCGCCGAAAACGCCGCGCGCCACCGCTTCCTCTGTGACGGTTTTCAACTGGTCCTTAACGTCCTGATCCCCGATTCGGTTCCCGAACTTTTTCGCATCGAGCCCGGCCTCGGTGAGCACCGCCACCAGCTCACCGATCTCGTTCAGGTTGCGTCCGTCGACCCACATCGCGCGGTAGATCGCGGGATGATAGCGGTCGAACGTGCCGTCGATCTGCGCCGCGGTGGCGCCGCGCATCAGGGTGAGCGTGTTGATCGGGAAGTGCGGATTGCGCGCGAACGACACGCCGTAATGCTTGGCCCACATCGGCATGTCGAAAGCCGACCACTTGGTCTTTGGCTCAAAGCCCGCCGGCGAGACGTTGCCGGTCGCCTTGAAGACGCCACCCAGAAGCATCGGCTTGCGTTCGAGCGTCGCGCCGGCGCGCTTGGCGATCGCCTCGACCTGGGTGTCGGCGAGATAGCTGTAGGGGCTGCCGTAATCGAAGAAGAATTCCAGTGTGCGGGCCATGGTGTCCTCTGAGCTTGTCGCAAGCCTGCGCCGCTTCTAGCTTGGCGACAAGAAAAGAGAGGGAAGACACGCATGAGCCGCGTTGCGGGCAAGGTGATTTTGGTGACGGGCGCCGGGTCGGGCATCGGCCGCGCCACGGCGAAGCTGCTCGCCGACGAGGGCGCCACGGTGATCGTGAGTGACATCAATCAGCCGGGCGGTCTCGAGACCGTGCAGCAGATCGGCGGCAAGGCTCGATTTCTGCTGCAGGATACGGCGCAGGAAATCGACTGGAAGCGCTGCATCGGCGACATCATGGCGCGCGAGGGCCGGCTCGACGGTCTGGTCAACAATGCCGGCATCGCCGGGCCTTCGCCCTCGACCTTCGAGAACGAGACGGTCGAGCAGTGGCAGAAGATGCTGTCGATCAACGTGCAGGGCGTGTTCCTTGGCTGCGAGCATGGCGTGCCGGCGATGCGCACCTCCGGCGGTGGCTCGATCGTCAATCTCTCGTCGCTGGCGGCCTTCCTCGGCACGCCCAACCTCTCGGCCTATGGCGCCAGCAAGGGCGCGGTGCGCCAGTTCACCAAGACCGTGGCCATCGACTGCGCCCGCAAGGGCTACAAGGTACGCTGCAATTCGGTCCATCCCGGGGTCATCCTGACGCTGATGGGCGAGGGCATCATGCCCAACGACAAGGTCCGGGAGCGGGTGCGCAAAAGCATTCCGATCGGCGATTTCGGCGCGCCCCAGGACATCGCTTACGGTATCCTCTACCTGATTTCCGACGAGTCGCGCTTCGTCACCGGCAGTGAGCTGGTGATCGACGGCGGCATGAACGCGATCTGAACCGGAGCGGGCGATGCAACACGCCGACCAGGTGACCTATATCGAGCGCATGCTGGCCATGGCGCGCGCCAACACACGCGACGACGGCCAGGTCAGTCATACCTCCGTCGAGGAGTATTACGACGCCGACCGCTTCGAGCGTGAGAAGGCGATGCTGCGGCGCAATCCCCAGGTGGTGGCCTTCTCGGCGCAATTGCGAAAGCCGGGCGACTTCGTCGCCAACACCGACAGCGGCCAGCCGGTCCTGGTGACGCGCGGCACCGACGGCAAGCTGCGGGCCTTCCTCAATGTCTGCCGCCACCGCAGCGCCACTGTCGAGCTGAAGCCCTGCGGCTCGGGCAAGCGCGCCTTCGTCTGCCCCTATCACGGCTGGAGCTACGACCTCGGCGGCAAGCTTTTGGGTATCACCGACGGAGCCTGGTTCGGTGAAGTCGATCGCGCGACGCACGGGCTGCGCCAGCTCGCCGTCGCCGAGCGCTGCGGCATGGTCTTCGTCGTGCCGACGGCGCTCGAGGTGGGCCAAAGTGCCGACATCGACATGGACACCTTCCTCGGGCCGGTGAAGACGGACCTGCAGTCATGGGACATGCACGGCTGGGAGGTGCAGAGCACGACGCCGATCCGCCCGCGCATGAACTGGAAGCTGGTGATCGACACCTTCCTCGAGCTCTACCACTTCCGCTATCTGCACGGCGCCAGCGTGGCGCCTCTGTTCCTCGACAACATCACCGCTTACGAGCGCCGCGAACGGCATTCGCGCTTCGCCGTCTGCAGGCCCTCGCTGCTCGAGGTCGAGAGCACGCCGCGCGAGAGCTGGCGGCTGCGCGACCACGCCGTGGTGCTTTACAACCTCTTCCCTAACACGGTGCTGGCCTATACCGCCGATCACTGCGGCGTCTTCACCAGCTTCCCGGTGTCGCCGGACGAAGCGCTGATCAATGTCTCGGTGCTGGTCGACCCGGTGGAGCGGGCGAAGAAGCCCGAGAGCTACTGGAAGACCAACCAGGACCTGATCCTGGCGGCGCTCGACGAGGACTTCGCCGTCGGCTCCAGCGCTCAGGCCAATTTCAGGAGCGGTGCCAACCGCGTGCAGACCTTCGGCAAGTTCGAGAAGGCGCTGGGCTGGTATCACGACGAAATAGAAAGGGCGCTTTAAACCGGTTCTTGCTCTTTCTGCACCGTGTGGGCTCTCGCGCTTGGTTACAAGCGCTGCCGCCCGCCGGGGTCTGTGAAGGCCCCTACTTTATCGTTACGTGATGCGTGATCTTGTCGCCGTCGCTGACGGTGAGCTTGGTGAAGCCCATCATCTTCAAGATGATCGAAGAAATTTGCGTCCTCGGCTACCGTGCGTTCGGTGAAGAACGACGACAGCCGTGCCATCGTCGTCATGTTCGCGAGCACGGCACGGATACGGTAGATCGTGGCCATCTCGCCACCCTGGAGGGCCACAATGATCATGTGGTCGGAACGGTCGCCCTTGGTGAAGACGGCATAGGGTACGCGATAGGCCGATTGCAGCGTGCCCTGCGCTACGATCGTGAAGAACACGACGCGTTGTGCCTTATCGATGTTGGGCAGTGGCTGCAGGCTCGACTCGTAGGACTCGCTCGAGGTCGGCGCCGGGTAATAGTAGCCGATATATTTATCTCCGGCTGTCTGCGCCGCAGCGGAGCCCGTCACCAGCGCAAGTGCCGCCGCGAGAGAGATCGCAAATTTCCGTACCATCAGTGCCTCCGCCGGATTGACTAGAAGAGCGTATAGCCACCGTCGATGACGAAGTCGCGTCCCGTTGTGTAGCCGGTGGCGCCGCTGGCGAGATAAACGGCGATCGGGCCGAAATCGGCGCCGACGCCCCAGCGCCGCTCGGGAATGCGCGGCAGCACGTTGCCGGCGAACTTCTCGTTGCCGAAGGCATTGGCCGTCATCTCGGTCTCGATCCAGCCCGGCAGGATGGAATTGGCGGTGATCTTGTAACGTGCCAGCTCGACGGCGAGTGCGCGCACGAAGGCGGTGACGCCGCCCTTGCTGGCGCCGTAGTGGCTGGAGCGGGCGGCACCCTCGACCGCCGCGGTGCTGGCCATCGCCACCAGCGAGCCACCCTTGCCACGGGCGACCATGTGCTTGGCGGCAGTGCGGAAGGTGTAGAACACGCCGTCGAGATTGACCCGCAGCACGCGGCGCCATTCGTCCGACGTCATCTCCAGAATCGAGCCCTTGCCGCGGCCCGAGACGCCTGAATTGGCGACGCAATTGTCGACATGGCCCATGACCTTGAGCGTCTCGGCGAAACCCGCCTCGACCTGCGCCTCGTCGCCGACATCGACGATCTGACTGTGGGCCTTGCGGCCGTGTTTCTTCAGCTTCTCGACAGCGGTGGCGTTCTTGGTGGGATTAGTGCCCCAGATGCAGATGTCGGCGCCGGCCTCGGCCATTGCATCGGCCATGCCGAAGCCGATGCCGCCATTGCCGCCGGTCACCAGCGAGACCTTGCCCGTGAGATCGAAGCCCTTGTAGGCCATTGACGTCTCCCCAAAACGAAACCGGGGGGGATCAAACCCCGCCCGGTCGTATGCGTCAACGTGAGGGCCGTCAGTCGAGCTTGTCGGTCTCGACCAGCACGATCTCGGAATCCTCGGCGGCCTTCAGCGTGATCTCGGCCTCGTCGACCACGGCCACGCCGTCGCGGGCGTTGGCGGTCACCGGCTTGCCGTTGGTGCCCAGCACCTCGATCTTGCCGCGCGCCGGCACGAGGTAGGCGGGCTTGCCATCGAGCTTCTGACGGATGCTCTGGCCCGCCTTGAGCTTGCCGGCATAGAGCGCGCCGTCGGCGTAGAGCGGGATCGCGCCCTTGTGGCCACGGCCCGAGGCCAGTGGCGCCAGCCGGCCGTCGCGCGCCTCGGCCGGGAAGTCGACCGTCTCCCAGCGCGCCGTGACGCCCTGCTTGTTGGGCAGGATCCAGATCTGGAACAGTTCGGTCTCCGTGTCCTCGCGATTGTACTCGGCGTGCTGGATGCCGTTGCCGGCGCTCATCACCTGGATCTGGCCGGCTTCGGTGCGGCCCTCGTTGCCGAGGTGATCCTTGTGCGTGATGGCGCCGTCGATGACGTAGGTCACGATCTCCATGTCGCGATGGGGATGCGGCGGGAAGCCGGAATCCGGCGCGATGCGGTCGTTGTTCCACACGCGCAGCGCGCCCCAGTGCACGTGCTTGGGATCGCGGTACTCGGCGAAGCTGAAGTGGAAGTTGGCGTTGAGCCAGCCGTGGTCCGACTTGCCCAATTTGTCGAAAGGTCTGAGTTCGATCATGGGATTACCTCTTCTTAGCTCCCCAAATGGCGCTCGGCGGCCGGGGATCAAGTTTCCGATTGGTAATCGCTCTTCCTCGGCCATATGACGGGGCAGGACAAGAGGAGGGCAGGATGAGCAATTCCAATGAACGCGAAGCGGCCTGTGCCTGCGGCAAACTGCGCATACGGCTGGCCGGCGCCCCACAGATCGTGTCGTCCTGTCACTGCCTGGCCTGCCAGCGCCGCACCGGGGCGATCTTCGGTTCGACCTCGTTCTTTGGCAAAAGCCAGATCGTCTCGACAGAAGGCGACCGCCGCGCCTTCCGCCGGCAGGGCGACAGCGGCACCCGGCTCGCCTTTCAGTTCTGCCCGACCTGCGGATCGACCGTGTTCTGGGAGAGCGAGGGGCTGCCCGACATGGTGAGCGTCGCTGTCGGCGCCTTCGCCGATCCGGGCTTTCCTGCGCCGGTGCGCACGGTGTGGACGACGACGAAGCACGGATGGCTGCCTTTTCCGGCGAACATTCCGCACCACCCGAAAAGTCCCGCCTGAACGATGGCCTCAGCGGCCCTCGCGCCACCAGGCGCTGCCGATCGCCAGCAGGAACGCCAGCGCCACCAGGATGCCCGGCAGCAGTGGCAACTGGTTGATGCCGGCCACCGTGTAACCTTCGTTGCGGCGGAGCCCGATCCAGTCGGAGCCGGCTGCTGCGCGGCCCGGCCGCACGGTGCGGATATCGGGTTCGGCGTTGTCGCTAAGCCACATCAATCCGCCCGACGAGGCCTCGACCAGCGGCTTCAGTTTCGCGTCGGTGGCGCGCACGTCGGAGAATTCCAGCGGGTCGGGACTGCCGACGGCGGCCATGGTGCGCAGCGCGCCGTCCTCGAAGCGGTAGAGGCCGGGCTTGTCGACATCGACGATGGCGATGCCGAGGCCCGGCGCCGTCTGGCGCGGCTGCAGGGTGCGGGTCTCGCCGCCCGGCGCGGTCATGGTCACGGGCCCGAAGGTGGTGGCGAGCGTGCGGCGGCTCACCTCGATGCGGCCGCCGACGGCGGTGGCGCGCAGCGCTTCTTCCTCGAGGTCCGGTTCTTTCATCAGCCAGTGCGCCACGCGGCGCACCAGCTCGGGCTGCGGTCCGCCGCCGTCGATGCCGCGGTTCCACAGCCACAGATGGTCGGACATCATCTGGGCGACGCGGCCTTCGCCGACTCTATCGAGCACGACCAGCGGGCGCTCCTCGGCGCCGGCCAGCACGGTGTTGCCGCGCTCGGCCTTGGAGGTAACGAGGCGGAACCAGCGGCCCCATTCCGGCTCCTTGCCGGGATCGCCGGCCTGCGGAAGGTTGGCGGTGACGGGATGGCGCTGGCCGATATCGGTGACCTTGGGCTTGAAGCCTGTCTCCAGCACGTCGCCGGTCGGCGCCGAGGGCAGCACGGCGCCCAGTGGCGTGCGGTAGAGCGAGCGCTGCGTGGCGAACACCGGCCCGACCGAGACCAGCATGGCGCCGCCGCCTTTCACGTATTCGGCGATGTTGCGGAAGTAATCGCGCGTGATCAGGTTTCCCGACTCGTAGCGGTCGAAGATGATGAGGTCGAACTCCTTGAGCTTCTGCTCGAACAGCTCGCGCATGGGGAAGACGATCAAGGAGAGTTCACGCACTGGCGTGAAATCGTCCTTCTGCGGTGTGCGCAGGATGGTGAAGTGCACCAGATCGACCGCGGGATCGCTCTTGAGAAGGTTTCGCCACGCCCGCTCGCCCTGGTAGGGCTCGCCCGAGACCAGCAGCACGCGCAGCCGGTCGCGCACGCCGTTGATGGTGAACAGCGCGCGGTTGTTGTCGAGCGTGAGCTCGTTCTGGCCGGCCGCGACCTCGAGCTCGACGACGTTGGCGCCGGGATTGCCGACGGTGATCGGCAACTCGACCGAGCGGCCGACCGGCACGTCGAGCCGGCGTAAGACCTCGCCGCCGACCGAGAGCGTCACCGGCGCTGTGCCGCCGGCGGGATCCTCGACACGGAACTTGGTGGTGACCTGGCGGCCGACCACGCCGAAGCGCGGCGACTGCTCGACCACGATCAGCCGGTCGCGCTCGCCCTTCTTGCCGGCGATCAGCGCATGCACAGGCGCACCGCCCAGCTCCGGCGGCAGGCCGCGCCCAGAGTCGAGGGAGGGCACGTCGTGGACCTGGCCGTCGCTGAGAAGAATGACGGCGGCCAGCCGCTCCGGCGGCACCTCGACCAGCGCCGAGCGCATGGTGTCGATCAGGCGCGTGCCGCCCGGCCGTTCGCTGCCGAGCTGGATATTGGCCGGCGGCAGCACCGATTCGCGCACCTCGAGGCCTTCCTGCTGGCCGAGCTTGCGCTTCAAGGCCTCGCGCGCCGCCTGGACTTGTATGCGGCGCTCGCCGATTGCCATGGAATCGGAATCGTCGATCACCACCAGCGCCACGTCGGCGATGGGCTTCCTCTGTTCCTCGATCAGCGCAGGATTGGCCAGTGCCGCCAGTACGATCGCAACAGAGCCCAGCCGCCAGATCGTGCCGCGCGCGCCGGCGCGCAGTCCGAGCAGCACGAGGACAAGGCCGATGCCGCCCAGCACGGCCAGCACCGGCCAGGGCAGCAGCGGATCGAAGGCGACGGAGACGGCGCTGGTCGGGTTCATCGCCTTAGCCGCTGCATGATGTCGGGCAGGTGGACCTGGTCGTCCTTGTAGTTGCCGGTGAGCGCATGCATCACGAGATTGACGCCGACGCGGCGGCTCATCTCGCGCTGGGTCTCGCCGCCCGGCGACACCGGCAAGAGGCCACGGCCGCGCTGGTCGACCGCCCAGGCGGCGGCATAGTCGTTGGAGCCGATGACGATGGTGGTGACGCCGTCATTGACGCGTCCGCTGCCGGCCTCGATCCACACCTTGCCGCCCTGCCAGCGTCCCGGCATGTCCGACAGCAGGTAGAACGCCTTGGTCAGCACGTGGTCCTGCGGCATGGCGACCAGCGGCGGCGTCTCGATGCCGGCCATCAGGCGCTTGAGGTCGGGGTTGCCGCCGAGCGGCCGGTCGAAGTTGAGATGCTGGTCGCGCGTATCGACGAAGACAATACCGCCGGTACGCAGATAGCGGTCGAGCGCCGCCGCGGCGCGCGGCGAGAGGTTGGGCTGGGTCGAGGTGATCGGCCAGTAGATCAGCGGATAGAGCCGGGGCTCGTCGCGATCGAGGTCGAGGCCGATCGGATCGCCCGGCTCGACCGAGGTGCGGTTGCGCAAAATCTCGCTCAGGCCTTCGAGGCCGGCGCGGCTGGTGTCGTCGACTTCCTTGTCGCCGGTCAGGATGTAGGCGAGGCGAATGTCGAGCGCCCCCTTCAACGCCTGATCGTCGGTCAGGGGAGCGGGGGCCGGCCGCGGCGTGGCGGTTCCCGGCGGCTGTAGCGGTTGGGGCTGCTGCGCGCCGGCATCGGGCGAGGGCAGCAGGGCGAACAGCAGCAGGCCGGCGGTCGCGGCACGGCCGAAGCGCACGGCGCGCGGCAGCAGGCCGCGCAGCCACAGCGAGATCAGCAGATCGCCCAGGACCAGCAGCAGGGCGGCCAACAGGCACCAGCGCGACAGGTCGGTCTCGCCGCCTTCGGACAGGCGGTCGGTGGCGACGCCCGAGGGCAGGACCAGCGGCTTGGGCTCGCCGACGCGGCCGCCGAGATTGAACGCCACTTGCGCGTTCTCGTCGCCATAGAGGCCGGGCGGCGTCGTGGGCTTGGGCTTGAAGGTCTGGAGGGCGTCGGCCGGCAGGGTCTGGGCGCCGGCCGGCGGTGCGCCGAGGCGGCCGAAGCCATCGAAGGTCCGCCACGGCTTCAGCGCCTTGTTGACGCCATCGCCGGCGACTCCGCGCGACAGGGTGACCAGCCGCTGCAGCATGTTCACGAACAGGCCGGACAGCGAGAGGTTGCTCCAGCCGGCATTGGCGGTGGTGTGGATCAGCACGAGATAGCCTTGCCCGCGTTTCTCGGCGGTGACCAGCGGCGTGCCGTCGGCCAGCCGCGCCCAGGTCTTCTCGCCGAGGTCGGGCGTCGGCTCGGCCAGCACCTGCTGGAAGACGCGCACATCCTTGGGAATGGCGATGCCGAGGAACGGGCTGTTGGACGGGAACTCCGCCAGCAAGCTCGGCTGTCCCCAGCTCATGACGCCGCCCAGGGCACGATCGCCCAGCCGCAGCCGCACCGGTACCAGCGTATCGCCGCCGCCGGCCAGATTGGGACCGGCGAAGCGCACGGCAACGCCGCCGCGCTCGATCCAGGCCGCGATCTCGTCGCGGTCGGAGGGCGAGGGCGCCGCGCCATCGGGAATCAGCAGCACCGCGGTGCTGCGCGACAAAACGGTCTCGCGATCGCCGATGGTCAGGCTGACATAAGGATCGAGCGCGCGTTCGAGGAAGTAGACTTCTTGCAGCAGCGGCTGCCCGCCCGCCGTTGCGCGTTCGCCGAGGATGGCGACAGGCCGGCGGCGATGGCGCTCGTCCAGCAGCACAGCGCTGCCGGCGCCGGCCTGCGCCTCGATGTCGAGCCGCGCCATGCGGTTGCGCAGTTCGGCGGGCGCCACCAGCGTGCCTTCGCCTTGCGTCGCGGTGGCGGCAAAATCGAGATCGATGCGGGCCACGACTCGGCCCTGCTCGTCGGACGCCTGTACCGCCGTCTTGCGTGGGCCGTCGGCCACGGGCCGCAGCGCACGCACTTTCAGGTCGCGGCCTTCGGCCTGCGGCGGCATCAGCAGCAGCGGCGTGTGCGCCTGATCGGGGAGTATCACCTGCAGCCCGTCGAAACGCTGCAGCCGTTGGGCGAGCTTGATCGCGCCCTCGTCGTCGAGGCCGTCGCTCAGCCACACCGCATAGGCGCCAGCATCGATCTGCAGCTGGTCAATATCCGCTGAAGTGGCGGTGCGATCGGTCGGCCACGGCTTGGGCCGGAGCGCGCGCAGGATGGTGCGACTTTCGTCGGGACGCAGCGCGCCGCGGCGCACCGATGGTTGATCGAGCGGCGCGGGCGCCGTGCCGACCAGGACGACGGTGCGGTTGGCGCGCTCGGCGCGCTGGATCAGGCGCTCGGCGTGGGCGATGCGCGTCGTCCAGCCTGGCGCCGATGACCAGCCGTCGTCGATTACGAGCAGGAGCGGACCCTTGCCCGGCAGGTCGGCCTGCGGGTTGAGCAGCGGCCGGGCGACCGCGAGGATCAGCATGGCCGCCAGCAGCAGGCGCAGCAGCAGCAGCCACCACGGCATCTTCATCGGCGTCTGCTCGGTCGGCTCGAGTCCGATCAGCAGGCGGATGGCGGGAAAGCGGACCAGCCGCGGCAGCGGCGGAATGAGGCGCAGCAGCCAATAGATGACGGGCAGCGCCAGCAGCATCGCCAGCATGCCGGGAGCGGCGAAGGCAAACGCGCCGAGGCTCAGCATGGTGAAATCATGCCGCGTTCAATCGGCCGAGATCGGCCATGGCGAGATAGAGCGCCAGCAGCACGGTCTGCGGCGGCCGGTCGGTACGGTGCAGATGCACTGTCCAGTTGGCGGGGCGGGCGAGTCTCAGAAGCCCTTCCTTCTGCGCGGCGAGGCGGGCGTTGTAGGCCTCGCGCACGGCTTCGACGCGGCGGATCGGGTGCTGGCCTTCATCTTCGAGGCCTTCGAACTTCACGTGGCCGTTGAACGGCAGGTCTTCCTCGGCGGGATCGAGCACTTGCACGATGTGGCCGCGCACGCCGCCGCTCGCATAGTGGCGGATGACGGTTTCGATCTTGTCGAGCGGATCGAGCCAGTCGGACACCAGCACCACGCTGCCATGCGCCGGCAGCGGCACCAGCGGCGGCAGGCTGGGCGGTGCGCGCGTTGCATCCCGCGTCTCGTCGTACAGATGGTCGGCGACGCGGCGCACCGCGATGCGTCCGGAGATCGGGCGCATGCCGCTGCCCAGCACGGAGACACGCTCGCCGGCGTCGCTCAACAGGCTGGCCACGGCGAGGGTTAAAAGCTCGGCGCGCACCGCCTTGGTGTCGATGCCGCGCAGCGAGGCGTATTGCATCGACGGCGAGGCGTCGCGCCACAGCCAGACGCTGGCGGCCGCTTCCCATTCGGTCTCGCGCACGAACAGATGCCGGCTGCGCGAGCTCTGGCGCCAGTCGATTTGCGTCGCGCTGTCGCCATCGCGATAGGGGCGGAACTGCCAGAAGGCATCGCCCTGTCCGACGCGTCGCCTGCCGTGCACGCCCTGGATCACCGTCGCCGCAACGCGGTCGGCGGCAACCATCAGCGCCGGCAAGGTGCCGGCGAGTTCGAGCGATCGTTGTAGGGTGGTCGGTGCGGCCATCAGGCTGTGGTTACGGGCCTAGGCCAGCCGCGCGCACATCTGGGCGATCACCGTCTCGACCGTGACGCCTTCGGCGCGCGCGGAGAAATTCACCGCCATGCGATGACGCAGGATCGGACCGGCAAGCGCGATCACGTCGTCGACCGAGGGCGCGAGGCGTCCCTGGATGATGGCGCGGGCGCGGCAGGCCAGCATGAAGGCCTGGCTGGCCCGCGGACCGGGGCCCCAGGCCACGCGCTGGCGCACGAGATCGATGTCGGTCGATTCAGGACGGCCGTTGCGCACCAGCTTGACGATGGCATCGACGACGCTCTGGCCGATCGGCAGGCGGCGGACCAGGGCTTGCGCCGACATCAGGTCGGCCGCCGTCAGCGCCGCCATGGCGCGCGGCACGTCGGAGCCGGTGGTGGCGATCATGATCTGGCGTTCGGCGGCCTCATCGGGATAGCCGACATCAACCTGCAGCAGGAAGCGGTCGAGCTGGGCTTCGGGCAGGGGATACGTGCCTTCCTGCTCCAGCGGATTTTGCGTCGCCAGGACATGGAAGGGGCCGGGCAGGTCGTAGCGCTTGCCGGCCACCGTGACGTGCTTTTCCTGCATGGATTGCAGCAACGCCGACTGGGTGCGCGGGCTGGCGCGGTTGATTTCGTCGGCCATCAGCAACTGCGCGAACACCGGGCCCTGGATGAAGCGGAAGGAGCGGCGGCCGCCGTCGCTTTCCTCGAGCACTTCGGAGCCGAGAATGTCGGCGGGCATCAGGTCGGGGGTGAACTGGATACGCTTGGCGTCGAGCCCGAGCACGGTACCCAGCGTCTCGACCAGCAGAGTCTTGGCGAGGCCGGGAACGCCGATCAACAGCAGGTGGCCACCTGAAAGCAGCGCAACGAGGGTTTGATCGATCACCTCCTGCTGTCCATAAATGACCCGGCCGATGGCCTCGCGGGCGTGGCGTAGTTGGGTCCCCAGCCGTTCGATATCGGCAAGGGCTGCCTGGGCGTCGCCGTCGGTCGCAGTTGAGGTGTCGGGGGCCAACGGGGACTCCTGTGTGCGGTGCGGTAAGAGCTTCAGGGAAGCGCAGAATTGAGGCCGGAACAAGGGATGACGGTTGACGAAATTGTGCGTCGTGTGCGTGACCGCAGCATGCGTTTGGCATCGGGCTTGCCGGTGTCGCAGGCACCGGTCGGCAGCGACTTTTCCCTGAACGGCGTCGTGCCCGTGCCGGAGACTTATCGGCCGGCCGCGGTGCTGGTGCCGCTGGTCAAACGTGCAGACGGCGTGACGGTTCTTTTAACGCAGCGCACCGACGACATGCCCAGTCATGCTGGCCAGGTTGCCTTTCCCGGCGGCCGCCGCCAGGCTGAGGATGCCGATGCGATCGCCACGGCGCTGCGTGAAACCGAGGAGGAAGTGGGCCTCGAACGCCGTTTCGTTGACGTGATCGGCACGCTGGATCGCTACCGCACCGGCACCAGCTACGAGATCACCCCTGTGGTCGGCATGGTCGAGCCGGGATTCACCACCCGCGCCGATCCGCGCGAGGTCGCCGCCATCTTCGAGGTGCCGCTCGACCACTTCCTCGACGACCAGAACCATCGTATCGACAGCCGCGTCTGGCAGGGCCGCGAGCGGCGCTACTACGCCATGCCGTACGGCGACCGCTACATCTGGGGGGCGACCGCCGGTATGCTGAAGAATCTGCAATATGTGCTGACCGCGACCTGAGCGGCAGGAGAGCAATATGCGCGTCGTCCTGATGGTCCTGATCCTGGTGATGGCACCGACCGCCGCGTTCTTCCTGTGGGCGTGGGGCGTGAAGATAAAGCAGGAGCGCAAGCTCGCCGGCACGCTGCCGCAATGGCAGGACCTGCCGGTGACTTGGCTCGGCATCGCGGGCCTCGTCTGCACGATCGCGGGCTTCCTCGTGATGTTCTTCACGCAGAACCAGGGTTACGGCGGACTCTTGAGCACATGAAGAAGGCTGGCCGCATCGACCTGCCGGAACGGATGAGCGATCCGCCGGTGCGAACGCTGCTGGCCGCGTTGACCGGCGGCGGCGTCGCGGCGCGCTTCGTCGGCGGCTGCGTGCGCGACGCGGTGCTCGGCCGCGTAATCGCCGATATCGACCTGGCGGTCGACAAGTCCCCGGAAGACGTGATGCGCGCGCTTAAGGTGGCGAAGCTGACCTGTGTGCCGACCGGGCTGAAGCACGGCACGATGACGGCGGTGATCGAGGGCAGGCCGTTCGAGCTCACGACGCTCCGCCGCGACGTCGAGACCGACGGGCGGCGCGCCGTCGTGGCCTTCACCGACAACTGGCTGGAAGACGCCTCGCGCCGCGACTTCACCTTCAACGCGCTCTACGCCGATGCCGACGGCACGCTCTACGATCCGTTCGACGGCCGCGCCGATCTTGCCGCCGGCCGCGTGCGCTTCGTCGGCGATGCCGACACGCGTATCGCCGAGGATCATCTGCGCGTGCTGCGCTTCTTCCGCTTCCATGCCTGGTACGGCAAGGGCGCCGTCGACGACGCGGGCTTCGACGCCTGCCGGCGCAATGCCGGATCGGTGCGCAGCCTGTCGGGCGAGCGCGTGCGCAAGGAAGTGCTGCGTCTCCTCGAAGCCTCTGCGCCGGCCGACTCTGTCGCGGCGCTGTCCGAATCGGGCGCGCTCGATCACTGGCTTCCGGAATACACCGACACCAGCCGCCTGCGGGCGCTGATTGCGCGCGAGGACAAGCCCGATGCGCTGCGCCGCCTCGCATCCATCCTGCCCGCCGGCGCCGATGCGACACTGATCGGCAAGCGATTGAAGCTCTCGACGCAGGAGGCGCTGCGACTCGAAGTGATGCTGGCGCGCGAGCCGATCATCGATACAGCGGGCGGCCCAAAAGCCTGGCGGGCCGGCATTTACGGCCTCGGCAACAACCTCTACGCCGACCGTTTGTTGCTGGCACTCGACGCTGCCGGCGACTGGAAGGCGGCGCTCAAGGTGGCGCGCGAGTGGACGCCGCCGGAACTGCCGGTGAGCGGCGGCGACGCGGTGAAGCTCGGCCTGAAACCCGGACCGAAGATCGGCGCCCTGATCGAGGCGGTCGAGCGCTGGTGGATTGCCGGCGACTTCCAGGCCGACCGCGCCGCCTGTCTCGCCGAGCTCGAGCGGTTGGCCAAAGAAGCATGATCCGGCCGGGACTGGCGCTGCTGTTGTGGCTCGCCATCACGGCGCTGGTCGTCGTCAACAACGCCGTCGGCGACACCTGGATCGCAACAGCGCTCTCGGTGCGCGCGGTCGAATGGTACAAGGTGCTGGTGCCGCTGCCCTATGTGCTGATGATGGCCGCGATCTACGCGCGCCACACGTCGGGGCCGCAGTGGTTCGAGGCGGCGCTGATCGCGGCGCTACTGTGGCCGCCCTCGACGATGGCCATCGACTTTCTCTACGCACGCCTCACCTTCGACGAGGATCCGGCGGCCTTCTTCGATCGCTTCGCCTTCTGGTGGGGCGGGCCCTATCCGCTTCTGGTGCTGGTGCTGTTCGTGGCGCCGCTGGCGATGGGTACGGTGATGGCAAGAAGTACCCGGTCGTCCTGAGTCGCGCGGAGTAATCTCCGCGCGAC
>CAMDQJ010000058.1 GCA_945905835.1 Asaia bogorensis | reverse complement strand
GTCATGAACCGCGCCACTGGAGTGGCGCGCCCCTAGCGAAGACGTCGCCATGTGCTAATTCCGCTTCTGCCCTTCCCCCGACTTGTCGCGCAGGCGGCGCATACCGCGCAGCCAGCGGTCGCGGTCGAGCTTACGCGCCATGTATTCCTTCACCTCGGGATGGGTGAGGATCAGGAAGCGTTCCTCGTCCATCGCCTCGACCACGGTCTGCGCCACCGCATCAGTGTTGAGCACGCCGTCGACCGAAGCGGCACCGGCGCCCGCCATGCGCAGCATGTTGGTGTCGACCGCCTGTGGGCAGAGCACCGAGACGCGGATGCCCTTGTCGCCGTACTGGATGGACAGATGCTCGGCCAGCGCCACGCCAGCATGCTTGGTGACGCCGTAGGGCGCCGAGCCCATCGAGGCCAGAAGTCCGGCAGCGCTCGCGGTGTTCAAGAGATAGCCCTCGCCGCGCTTCAGCATCTTCGGCACGAGGTCGCGCGCGGCATAGACATGGGCCATGACATGAACGGCCCAGCTATCGGCCCAGTCCTTGTCGGTCGCGTCCTCGTGGCCGCCGCGGCCGATGCCGGCGTTGGAGAAGAAGATGTCGACCTGGCCGTATTTCTTCTCGGCTTCGGCGATCAGGCGCTTGACCTCGGACTCCTTGCCGATATCGCCCGCGACGGCGAGGCCGCCGATGTCGCTCGCGACCTTGCCGAGACGGCCGGCATCCATGTCGGCCACGACGACGCCCTTGGCGCCTTCCCTGGCATAGCGCCGCGCGATCGCCTCGCCGATGCCGCCGGCCGCGCCGGTGACGACGCAGACCTTGCCTTTGACTTTCATTTTTCGACTTCCCTATGCGCGATAGAACGGCTTGTCGCCCTTGACGGTGACGCGATAGCCCAGCCGCTTGTGCGGGAAGTAATCCCACAGGGCGTGATGCATGGCGGCGCGGTTGTCCCAGAAGGCGATCGAGTTGGGCTGCCAGGCGAAGCGGCACTGGAATTCCGGCGTCTCGCTGTGGCGGTAGAGCATGGCCAGCAGCGCGTCGCTCTCGGCCTTCTTGAGGCCGACGATGCGCGTGGTAAAGTTGCCGTTGACGTAGAGCGCCTTGCGCCCGGTCACCGGATGGCTGCGCACCACGGGATGCTCGTTCTTGGGAAAGCCGCCCTCCTTGGGCGTGTAACCGAAGCGGCCGCCATAGACCTGCGTGCCGTCATGTACTGCGGTCAGGCCCTCGCACAGGCGCTGGATGGGCGGCGAGAGCGTTTCATAGGCGCGGTACATGTTGGCGAATAGCGTGTTGCCGCCGCCGTCGGGCGGCAGCTCCTTCATGTAGAGGATGCTGCCCATCGGCGGCTCCGGATCGCAGCTCACGTCGGAGTGCCATTCCTCGCCGGCGACGTGCCTGGATTTCTCGTCGGCCTTGATCACCAGGATTTCCGGGTGGGCAGAGTCACCGCGGGGCGAGGCCGGGTGCATGTGCAGTTCGCCGAAGCGGCGGCCGAAATCCTTGTGCTGGTCGTGCGTCAGTTCCTGGTCTCGGAAGAAGACCACCAGGTTTTCCATCAGCGCGTCGTGGATCTCCTGGAAAGTCTGGTTGCCGAGCGGCTGGGCGAGATCGACGCCGAAAATCTCCGCGCCGATCACCGGCGTCAGCTTGCGCACTTCTATGGTCTGGTAGGTCATGGCGTTTTCCCCCTCGCCTTTTGTTCGAGCCTACGCGAGAAGAAAGCCATGGGCGACACCCTTTCCCTGCGGCCGGCGACGGCGGCAGACGCACCGGCGCTCGCCGCCACCATCGCCGCCGCCTTCGCGCAATACCGCGGCAAGCTGGTGCCCGAATCGAGCGCCTTCCGCGAGACGCCCGAAGCGATCGTCGGCCAGCTTTCCAACGGCAGCAGTGCCATCATCGCGGAGCGGAACGGCGAGATGGTGGGCTGCGTCATGACCGAGCCGATGGACGGCGACCTCTATTTCGGCCGGCTGGCCGTGCTGCCGGCGGCGCGCGGGTTGGGACTGGCGCGGCGTCTGATCGAAGCGGTCGAAGCCGACGCCCGGGCGCGCGGCCTGCCGGGCGTGCGGCTGGGCGTGCGCATCGCCCTGCCGCAGAACCAGAAGCTCTTCAACTCATTGGGCTATCGCGAATATTCGCGCGAGGCCCATCCCGGCTTCGATCACCCGACCTCGATCAACATGCGCAAGGACCTGCGCTAACGCGCAGGGGCTTGCGTTAAGGGCCCTCAAGCGACATGAATCCCGCCATGACCCGCACACCGCTCACCGGCCCTTCCGTCTGGCAGGGCAAGGACATCAAGAATTCCACGCGCTGGGTGCGCGACCTGCCGCAAGCGGCCGTCGCCGAACTCGACGCGGCGCTCAAAGCCGTAAAGAAGAAGGGCCTCGACTGGCCGCAGATCACGCGCGCCGATTTTCCGCTGCGCTCGCTCGACGGATTGCTCGACGATATCGCCGACGAGCTCGAGAACGGCTGCGGCATCATGAAATTGCGCGGCTTCCCGGTCGACAAGTACGACGAGGACGATCTCCGGAAGATGTACTTCGGGCTCGGCACGCATCTCGGCACGCCGGTGTTCCAGAACCGCAGCGGCGAGTTGATGCGCGTCATCCGCGACGAGGGCGCCCATGTCGGCCGCACTTATGGCGAAACTAGGGACCACAAGGGCTCGACCTTCCTGTCCTCCTACGCCCGCACCCTGACCAACGGCGCGCTGCGCTTCCACACTGACCGTACCGACGTGGTCGGCCTGCTCTGCGTGCGCCAGGCGCGCGCCGGCGGCATCAGCACGCTGGCCAGCACGCCGGCCATCCACAACGCCATCCTGGCCAGCCGGCCCGAGCTTCTCGACGAGCTGTTCGGCGACTACTGGCGCAGCCGCTTCGGCGAGGAAGGCACGACCAAGGACACCGCCTATGCGCTGCCGATCTTCGGCGTGCGCGACGGCAAGTTCACCTCGCACTATTCGCTGACCTTCATCGAAGCAGCGCAAATGGTGCCGGGCGTGCCGAAGCTCAGCGACAGGCAGCGCGAGGCGATCGACGTGCTGATGAAGACGGCGCAGGAACTCTGCTTCGAGATGACGCTGGAGCCGGGCGACCTGCAGCTCATCAACAGCCACGTCACCTATCACGGCCGCGCGCCGTTCGAGGACGATCACGACGCCGGCATGAGCCGCCTGCTGCTGCGCATCTGGCTCACCATGCCCAACAACCGGCCGCTGCCGCAGGGTCACGAGATCCTGTGGCGCAACATCGAGGCCCGCACGCCGCGCGGCGGGATTTTGCAGACGACGGTCGCGTAGGGTCTTTCCGACAAAAATCGGATCGGCTTCCCTCCCCCGCTCATGCGGGGGAGCCGCAAGTGCTAGGAACGCAAACGTGAGCGGATTTGGCGTCCATACCGAATGGGGCAGGCTGCGGCGGGCGGCCGTCGGCCGGCCCGACCTGGTCCGGCTCCTTGCCGCCGAAGGCATCGAGGTCGAGGCTACCGGCGCTTCGCCTATCATCATCGGCAGGCAAGCCATTGAAGCCAATCCGCGTCCGCCCGGCGAGGTCGACGGCGCTTACCTCGAAGCGGGCGACGTCCTGCGCAATGGTGCGCAGATCTACGTCGGCATGTCGGGCCTCTCGTCGAACATGGCGGGTATCGACGCTCTGGAAGCGCGGCTCGGGGCGGACTACCGCGTGATCCCGATGGCCCTGCGCTCGAGCGTGCGCCATCTCGAGGATGTCTTGGCGCTGCTGCGGCCCGGCCTGTTGATCCAGTGTCCGACGCTGCTGATCGACGGCCTGCCCGGCGCCGTACGCGACTGGGAGAGCATCGACCTCACACCCGATGAAGGGGCGCGGGGCGCGGCGAATGTCCTGATCGTCGACCAAAGCCGCGTCGTCGTTGCGGCGAAGGAAGTGCGGCTGATCGGCGAACTGCGGCGCCGCGGCCTGAAAGTTTTTCCGATCGCACCTGCCATCGCCCTTGGCGACAGGCTGCGCGCGGCGCATTGTGCGCTCTGGCGTGAGTAGGGGAGGGCCATATGGCCGAACCGTTCAAAGTCTTCTGGCAGCCCGGTTGAACCAGCTGCCTGAGACTCAAAGAGTTTCTATCGGTCCGTGGGATCGACTTCGTATCGGTTAACGTTCTTGAAGACCCGGCCGCCCTGACCGAGTTGCAGAAACTCGGCGCGCGCTCAGTGCCGGTGCTGTCGCGCGGCGATAAATTCACCTTCGGCCAGAGCACCAAGCAGATCGTCGACTTCCTCGGCATCGACGAGAAGTCCGGGCCCGATCTTTCCGTCCCCGAACTCTATGCGCGGCTCGACAAGTTCCTCGGTGCCGCGCTTTCGATCCTGCCGCTGATGCCGCACGACAAGCTCGGCATCCATGTGCCGGGCCGGCCGCGCAGCTACCGCGACCTCGGCTTCCACCTGTTCCGCGTCGTCGATGCCTTTTTGGACGCTTACGACGGCACCACCCTCGTCCAGGCGATGTTCGCCGAGAAGCCGGCGCCGGATTGCGACACCGCGATGCTGGTCGCCTTCGGCACCAGGGTGCGCCAGCGCCTGCGCGACTGGTGGGCGGCGCATGGCGACCAGCCCAAAACCCTCAGCACCTACTATGGGCCGCAAAGCCTACATGAGCTGTTCGAACGCACGACCTGGCATTCCGGCCAGCATGTCCGGCAATGGATGATGCTGCTGGAAAAGGAAGGCGCCGGCGTGCACCGGCCGCTGGTCAAGGCCGACTTCGCCCGCCTGCCGATGCCGCAAAACGTCTGGGACGGCTGACGCAACTTTCCCCGCCGGCCGACGTTACCCCGCTACAGATCCGATAACATCAACGGAGGGGAAAATGCGGAACAGAACAGCCACGGCCCACAGCGCCAAGGACGTGCAGAAGGAACTGCGCGCGCTCAAGGCCAAGCTCGCCGACCTGGCCGATTCGATCCAGGAAGACGCCTCGGACGCGGCCAGCTCCTGGTCGGCTACAAGTTAGATCCCAACTGGGACATCGCGCTGGCCGGCGGCATCCAGCAGCTGCTCTCCGAGGTCACGCGCATCCGCGGCGGCACGCGGTCGGTCGACACCAATCACCAGCATATCGACCTCGAGGTCGGCTACAGCCGTGACGATTGGCGAATCAATTTCGGCCTGCGCGGCGTCCACTACCTGATGGCCGTGACCTACAACGTGCCGGGCTTCGCGGGTTACGACCAGCGCGAGCTTTATGGCCTCGGTCCCAAGACCGGCATCGTCGCGCGCTTCCCGCTGTCCGACACCTTCACGCTGGTCGGCGGCCTCGATGCTGCCCTCGTCATGACCAACTTCGTCGACTCCGGCAGCGGGCTGGTGATGGCCAACGGCAATAGCTGGCAGCTCGTGCCGCAGGCCGGAGCCGAGCTCGGCATCGGCTGGCGCTCGTCGGACCAGCCGGGCTTCGCCGTCACGGTGGGGGCGCGCATCGAGGGCTCGTTCAACACGTCGATTACGGCCGACGGCACCCGTCGCGGCACGCTTCTCGAGTACGGCCCGTTCATCCGCCTGTCCTACAATTTCAGCGGACCGGCCTACCGCGTCCCTGCCGTCGCGACGTCGACTGACGCGCCGGCGATAACGACGCCGAGCCACATGGTGTTCTTCGACTTCGACCGGGCCGACCTGACGGCGGTGGCGCTTGGCACGATCCGACAGGCAGCCACCTCGGCCCGCAACGGCCGCGCCACGAAGATCCAGCTCACCGGCCACGCCGACCGCGCCGGCTCGGACAACTACAACATGGCGCTGTCGCTGCGCCGCGCAAACGCGGTCAAGAGCGCGCTGATCAAAGAGGGCATCGCCGAGCAAGCGATCGTGGTCATCGGTCGCGGCGAGGGCGAACCCCTGGTACCGACCGCCGACGGCGTGCCCCAGCCGCAGAACCGCCGCGTCGTGATCGCGTTCTACGCTGGGGGCGCGCCACCCCAGTGGCGCGCCCCCAGCATTTCTCCCTGCGGGATCGGCCGTTTGCCGATGAGGCAAGAGCCGCTCTACGGTCAACCCGCTCATGTCCCTCTACGCCAGCACCGTCGCCGTCATGGAGCGGCATCGCTTCGATGCGGAATCGCTCGACCGCCACCTGCGCAGCCATCTCTATGGCTATCGCGGCGGGCTGCAAGTGCGCCAGTTCGACAGCGGCCATTCCAACCCGACCTTCTTCCTCTCCGCCGAGATGGCAAACGGCAAGCGCAAGGATCTCGTCCTGCGCAAGAAGCCGCCGGGCAAGCTCGTGGCCTCGGCGCATCAGGTCGACCGCGAGTATCGCGTCATCACCGCCCTTGCCGCATCGGACGTGCCGGTCGCCCGCACCTGGCTGCTCTGCACCGACGACAGCGTCATCGGCCAGATGTTCTATCTCATGGACGCCGTCGAAGGCCGCATCCTGATCGACGCCTCGATGCCCGATCAGACGCCGGCCGAGCGCGCCGCGATCTTCGATTCCATGAACGACGTGCTCGCCCGCCTGCACGAGGTCGACCCGCACAAGATCGGCCTCGGCGACTACGGGCGCAGCGGCCAGTATATCGCGCGACAGGTCGCACGCTGGAGCAGGCAATACGCCGAACTCAAGACCGACGACATTCCGGCCATGGACAAGCTCGTCCAATGGCTGCCGGAGAACATCCCGGCCGAAGATCCGACGACCATCGTTCATGGCGACTACCGGCTGGGCAATTTGATCGTGCATCCCACCGAGCCGCGCATCGTGGCGGTGCTCGACTGGGAGCTGTCGACGCTCGGCCATCCCCTGTGCGACATCGCCTACAACTGCCTCGGTTATCATCTCCCCGAGCCGCCGCACGGCTTTGCGAATGCCGACTTCAGGAAGCTCGGCCTGCCGACCGAAAGCGAGTACGTCGCGACCTATTGCCGGCGCGTCGGCCGCGAGTCGATCCCGCACTGGAACTACTACCTCGCCTTCTCGCTGTTTCGCCTCGCCGCCATCGCCCAGGGCGTCTACCGCCGCGGCCTCGCCGGCAATTCGGCCAATCCGGACTCGATAAAAATGAGCAAGTCGGCGCGCGAGCGTGCCGAGCTTGCCTGGAGCCTTGTTTCTTAGGAGGAAACGTCATGATCAGCCGCCGTTCGACGCTCGCTCTAACGGGCGCCGCCCTTGCAGCCCCGCTCACCTCGGTCCGCGCCCAGCAGACCGGCCTACCCGACAAGCCGCTCAAGATCCTGGTCGGCTTCCCGGCCGGCGGCGGCACCGACGTGATGGCACGCTTCATCGCCGAGGCGCTGAAGCAGCGCACCGGGCGCAACGTCATCATCGAGAACAAATCGGGCGCCTCCGGTACCATCGCCGTCGAGGCCCTGAAGAACAGCCCGCCCGACGGCACGACCATCGCCTATGTGCCCTCCGCCTCCATCGTGCAGAAGCTCACCATGGCGGCGGTGCCGTTCGATCCGGTAACCGACATCGTGCCGATCACGCTCGCCGGCACGGTGCAGACCGCCTACTGCGTGTCGCCGGCGCTCGGCGTCAACACGCTACCGGAATATATCGAGTGGCTGAAGAAGAACCCGACGCGGCACAGTTTCGGCACCACCGCGCTCGGCTCCTTCACGCATTTCTTCGGCGTCATGGCCGGGCGCGAGATCGGCATGCCGCTCGAGCCGGTGCCCTATCGCGGTGCCGCACCGCTGATCGCCGATCTGCAGGGCGGCCACATCGCCGCCGGCTGCGGCGGCATCACCGACTTCCTCGAGCATCACCGTGCCGGCAAGGTGAAGGTGATCTTCACCTCCGGCATCAAGCCCACCACCTCGGCGCCGGAAATCCCCACCGCCACCCAGCTCGGCTATCCCAAGCTCAACATCCTGGGCTGGTATGTCTTCTTCGCGCCGACCAGGACGCCGTCACCGCTGATGGACGCCTGGGCCAGCGAGTTGAAGACGGTGCTGGCGTTGCCCGAGGTCAACAAGAAGATGACCGATCTCGGCCTCGACGTCGAAACCTCGACATCGGCCGAATTCAGCCAGCGCATGATGGCCGACCTCGCGCGCTGGAAGACGATCATCGACTCGATAGGCTATAAGCCGGCCGGTTGAGTGCCGTCGTCCCGAGCGTAGTCGAGGGACCTGTCTTGAAGCTGACGAAAAGAGGCCCCTCGGCTACGCTCGGGGCGACGGAAAGGACATTCCAATCATGCCGATGCTGAAGCGCCCCGACGGCGAGATTTACTACGAAGTCCACGGCAAGGGCTTCCCGCTCCTGCTCTACGCCCCGGGCGGCCTGCGCTCGCAGGTGAGCTTCTGGAACACCGCCGGTCCCAACTATCCCAACGGCATGCCGTGGATGGATCCGCGCACCGTGCTCTCCGACCGCTTCACCGTGGTCGCCATGGACCAGCGCAATGCCGGCAAGTCGTTCGCCCGCGTCGAGGCCGACCATGGCTGGCACACCTACGCCGGCGACCATTTCGCGCTGATGGACCATCTCGGCTTCGACAAGTTCCACGTCATGGGCGGCTGCATCGGCGGCAGCTTCTGCCTCAAGGCGGTCGAGGCCGGCAAGGGCCGCGTGCCGGCGGCAGTGCTGCAGAACCCGATCGGCCTGCACGAGAACCGCGACCAGTGGGACAGCGCGATCAAGGTGTTCGGCGAGACCATGCGCGGCCACGATCCCCCGATCACGCAGGCGACCATCGATTCCTTCGGCAAGAACATGTTCGGCAACGATTTCGTCTTTGCCGTCACCCGCGACTTCGTGAAGGCCTGCACGACACCGCTTTTCCTGCAGCCCGGCATCGACAAGCCGCATCCCGCCGCGACCAGCGCCGAGATCGCGGCACTCGCGCCCAATATCGAGGTCCAAAAGGACTGGCGCGGGCCCGAGTTCCTGCAGGAATCGATCAAACGCGTGCGCGCCTTCCTCGAGAAGAACATACCGAAGGCGTGAAGACGCCTCGACAATTAGCGCGAAGACCGGCAACCGGGCTGCTCCTGAGGCGTTAGTAAGATCTAACTATCTCAGGAGCGCTCCATGCTCGGCACCATCCTTCTCGTCATTCTCGTCCTGATCCAGATCAGCGCGTTGTCGCACTGGCCCTATAGCTCGGGTTAGGGTTACTACCCCTCCGGCGGCGCCGGCCTTGTGTTGGTCATCCTCGTCGTCCTGCTCTTGATGGGACGAATATAGCCTTCAGTACCTGAATGTGACGTTGACCGAGCCGAAGATGTCGACCCGGTCGCGCTGGTAGAACTCCGGCGTGCGCACGATCTGGCTGAAGGTCACGCGCACGCCCTCCCAGACCAGCGCCAGTCCGAGCTGGCCCTCGGCCACGAACGGCCGGCGCGTGACGCTGGAACCGGTGCCGTCGAGATTGCCGTCGATGAACATGTTGCGTGCCCAGGCTTGGCCCTCACCGCCTGCGAACAGGTACCAGGCAAAGCCGCTGCCGACGAAGGTGTCGGAGCCCGGCAGCGACGGGCGTGCGCGCGCCGGCCCAGCCGGAAGATGCCACCAGCTCCGGCGTAGGTGGCGACGTTACCCAGCGCGGCGCCAAAGCGCGGCACGAAATCGACCTCAAGTTGCGGCGAGTCCAACAGTGTAGTGACGCCGGTGCGCCAGCGCCGTCCGAACGTCAGCCCCAGGGTCGGTTCGTTGTGCAGCTGGTTGTCCCAGCCGTTGACGCGTTCGGCATGGACGATGTTGTGGAAATTGTTCTGGGTGAACTCGCCGCCCGCCGCCGGTCCGACGACGCCGACGTCGAGCTGCATCGTGTCCTGGCGCGTCGGCACCTCGGTGCCTTTTTCATTTTTCTTGTAGTAGGTGTACTGCAACGCGCCGCCAATATAGACCCACGCCGCGTAGGGACGGTCGTTGGCGATGCGCTGGAAGGACGCGGTATTGTCGGGCGTGCCGAGCAATTCCGCGCCATGGCCGGTATCGAGGGCCTGCATGTACCCTATCGCGGCACGCCCGAGATGATGGCCGACCTGATCGCCGGCCGCACCGACTTCGCCTTCATCTCCGTCGTGGGTGTGCTGGGCGCCATCAAGGATGGCCGGCTGGTGGCGCTGGCGAGCGGCACCGACCAGCGCTCCAAGCTCCTGCCCGACGTGCCGACCACGGTCGAGGCGGGCGTGCCGGGCTCGTCCTACAACGTCTGGCTCGGCCTGTTCGTGCCCGGCACCACGCCACCCGACATCGTCGACAGGCTGAACCGCGAGACGGTGGCGGCACTCAAGAACCCCGAGACCACAGAGAAGCTCGCAGCACTCGGCGCCGACGTCACCCCAATGTCGCCCGCCGCCTTCGACGTCTATGTCGCCAAGGAGATGGGCGTCATCCGCAAGCTGGTGAAGACCGCCAAGATTCCGACCAACTAATCAGCATCTTTCAGGGGAGGTCATATGGACCGCGGGCTGAGAGCCCGCGGTCCTAGGTGAGGATCGCCACCTTCTTGCGCTCGATCAGCTTGAAGTCGATGGCGGCACCCAGTCCGGGCCCGTTGTGCACCTGCACCATGCCGTCCTTGCCGACGACGATGTCCTGCTCCAGCCCATATTTCTGTGCGCCGTCGGGCAGCAGCACCTCGAAGAACTCGGTGTTGCGAATCGAGGCGATGACATGGAGGTTGGCGACGTTGTTCAGCGAGTTGCCGCCATGATGAACTTCGTAGTTCATGCGGAAGGCCTCGGCGAGATGCGCGGTCTTCACCAGAGTGGTGATGCCGCCTTTCACGGCGACGTCGCCGCGTAAAAAGTCGGTGGCCTGCAGCATGATCCACGGCTGGTAGCCGTCGAGCCCGGTGATCGGGTACTCGGTGGCAAGGATCGGGATCGAGAGTTTCTGCTTCAGCTTCACGTAGTTGTAGATGTCCTGGTCGGCGAGCGGGTCTTCGTACCAGTGGAACTTCATCTCCTCGACGGCGCGACCGACGCGGACAGCGGCCGGAAAGTCGTAGCTCCAGGTCGAGTCGAGCATGATGGTGTAGTCACCGACCGCCTTGCGCACCACCTCGCAGACCTTGATATCTTCCTTCCAGCGCGTCGGCGGATGGATTTTGTAGGCAGCCCAGCCCGCTTCCTTGAATTTTTGCGCCTCCTCGGCGTAGGCAGTCGGCGAAGGCAGGACCGCCGAACTCGCGTAAGCCGGCACACTCTCGCGGAAGGTGCCGAGCAGGCGGTGAATCGGCTGGCCCATCGACTTGCCCAAAAGGTCCCACAGCGCCACGTCGACGGCGCCGATGGCGCGCACGCCACAGGCGCGCTGCTTCTTCCAGAGATCGACCACGATCGCCTCGCGGTGCAGCGGGTTCCTGCCCATCAGCACGGGTTTCAGGTGGGTGACGAGTCCCTGCCCGTCCGTCGTCGCCGAATTGGACGCCGAGCCCAGGAAGGCATTGCCCTCGATGCCGTCGTCGGTACGGATGCGCAAGAGGCCGAGCGCGCTCGACCCGGCGAAGCGGCTGTGCTGACCGTACTGCGTCGGCGGAATGTCATCCCACGCAAACAGCGTGAGCGAGACGTCGGTGATTTTCATGGTTTCCTCCGGTTTCTTGCCGGAGAGACTAGCAGGCCCGGTTGACGGCACGAACATCATCGTCGAAGGATCAGGAAACGCGCGGGGAGGGAAACATGATCGTCGATTGCCACGCCCACGTGTTCACGCACTGGATCGGTGCCTGCGGACATCCGACACGCGACATCCACAAGCGCTACCTGCAGCGCGTCGTCACCCGGACGGTCGCGCCGACCTTCCGCATCCGCGATGGCAAGCGCTGCGACACCAAGGCCCTGTTCCGTACCGGCGACGAGGGGTGGACCGGCCTGGCGGACGTCGATTTCCGCGTCGGCCGTTTCGGCCAGCTCGAATTCACGCATGAGGGCGATGACTACGCCATCCAGTACATGCCGGTGGGCATGCAGGAGATGACGGCGCCGCCGGAACTGATGCTGGCCCAGATGATGAACGCCGGCGTCGATCATTGCGTCCTGCAGGCGGGCGGCGGCTACGGGGCGATGACCGAGATGAACGCCTTCGCCGAGCAGCAATATCCCGGGCGGATGACCGGCCTGATGCATGTCGACGACGCGATGGCCGGGAAACCCGAGCAGCTCGCCGAGGTCGACCATGCTTTCAACGTGCTGAAGCTGCGCGGCCTCTACTTCAGCGTCGATTCGCTCAGCCGGCACGGCTTCCCCTGGCCGCTCGATGCGCCACAGATGGAGCCGTTCTGGGACAGGCTCGCGCAGCTGGGGATCAAGCTCTGCCTCGAACTCAGCTCCGGGCCGGGCTATGACAGGGCCGGCTACATGGCGCATATCACCGCCTTCGGCCGCGTGCTCAAGCGCCATCCCGCCTTGCAGGTGCACATGGCGATGAGCCCGCCGGTCGCCTTCTTCGCGCGCAACGGCCGCTACGACTTCCCCGAGGAGATGCTGGCCGTCTACCGCCACGAGCCGCTGGTGATGGAGGTGATGTTTCCGATCACCTATGGCGGCGTCTGGGACTATCCCTACTCCGAGGCGCAGACGCTAATCGAGGACATGAAGAACCAGTTCGGCGCGCACCGGCTGATGTGGGGCTCCGATATGCCGAACGTGGAGCGGTTCTGCACTTACAAGCAGTCACTCGACTACGTCAGGCGGTACTGCCCGTTTCTCAGCGCGCGCGAAAAAGATCTGATCCTGGGCGAGACTTGCGCCGCTTTCTACGGGATCGGCAGATCCTGACTAGTTGCCCTTGAGGATCTTCGCCGCCGCGTCGGCGAAGACCTGGCAGCCGAGCGCGATGTCGGCGTCCGCCGTGTTCTCGGTGAAATGATGCGAAATGCCGCCGATCGACGGCACGAACAGCATGGCGGCGGGCATACGCCGCGCCAGGAGCTGCGCATCGTGGCCGGCGCCCGAGGGCATGCGCATGAACTTCCCCGCCGCGTGCGTGCCGGCCGCCTCCTCGATGGCGTCCTGGAAGCGCCCATTCATCGGCGCCGGCAGGGTGCGCGAGAGGTTCACCATCTCGACCTTGCACGGGCCCCTGGCATTGGCCTCGGCGACCAGCGCCACGGCGGCGGCCTCGAGGCGCTCCAGCACCTTCACGTCGGCGTCGCGGAACTGCAGGATCATCTCGGCCTTGCCGGGAATGATCGCGGGCGCGCCGGGCTCGACCGTCATCTTGCCGATGGTCCACACGCTACGCTCCGCCGCCAGCGAAGGAAATTTGTCATGGATCGCGGTCGCCAGCCGCACCATGGCGACGCCGGCATCCTTGCGGATCGGCATCGGCGTCGTGCCGGCGTGATTCTGGATGCCGCTGATGGTGATGCGAAACTGCAGGATGCCGACGATGGCGGTGACGATTCCGATGCGCTTGTCCGCGGCCTCGAGCAGGCCGCCCTGCTCGATATGCGCCTCGAGATAGCCACGGTAGCGCCCGTCCTCGAGCTGCTCGCGCGGCACGCCTTCGAGGCCGGCCTTCTTCAGGGCATCGCGGAACGGCGTGCCCTCGTCGCGATGGCGGGATTTGTCGATGTCGGCCTCGCTCAGCAGCCCGGTGAAGGACCGGCTGCCCGTCATCTGCCCCCAGTGGCCTTCCTCGTCCGCCCACGACGCGACGTCGACGGCGAGATTCGCAGTGTCGGGGTCCTCGGCAAGCGCGCGGGCGACTTCGAGGCCGTAGATCACGCCCATCACGCCGTCGAGCCAGCCGCCGCGCGGCTGGGTGTCGGAGTGCGAGCCGATCAGGATGCGCGGGCCGGTCTTGGGGCTGCGGCCGATCACGGTGCCGACACCGTCCATCACCGGGTCGAGGCCCGCCTCCTTCATGCGCCCCATCAGCCAGTGGCGACTCTCGATGTCCTGCGGCGACATATGCGGGCGATGCACCCCCGTTTCGTGGCGGCCGAAATCGGCGATGCGGCGCAAATCGCCCAGCAGACGTTCACCGTTGATCTTGGGCATGTCTCAGTCCAATCGCGCCGCGACCCAGGCGGCAATCGAGAAGAGCCGGTCGTCGCCATAGCGCGGGCCGACGAGCTGGATGCCGAGCGGCATGCCTTCGTCGCCGGTGCCCGCGGGCAGCGTAACGCAGGGACCGCCGGCCAGCGTCCACAGCGAGTTGAAGCGTGGATCGCCGGTGTATTCGACGCCGGCCGGCGCCTCGCCCGGCGCGCTCGGCACCAGCAGGGCATCGACCGAGTCGAACAGCGAATCAATATGGACGCGGTAGGCAACGGATTTGCGCTGGGCTGCGACGTATTGGTCGAGCGTCACCTCGAGACCCTTCTTCATGGCGCCGCCCATCAGCTCGGCACTCACCTTGTCAGGATTTCGCAGCCGTTCGTCGGCATAGTTCCGCGTGCCCTCGAAGCTGGTGATATTGGTCTGATCGTCGAGGATGTCGGCGAATTGCGGCGCCACCGGGATTTCGGTCGCACCAAGCTTCTGCGCCGTGCGTTCCAGCAATTCCTTGGTGTCGGGATCGGCCTCGTCCCAGATCGGCGTGCGGTAGAAGCCGATGCGGGGGGCGACGATCGTGCGGTCGACCGGCACGGGCGGCAGCTTCAGCACGACGGCGCGGAACAGCGCGATGTCGTCGAGGGTGCGGGCCATCATGCCGAGCGTGTCCTGGGAGTGCGACTGCAGCTTGATGCCGACACGGGAGAGGTCACCGAAGGTCGGCTTGTAGCCGATGACACCGCAATAAGCGGCGGGGCGGATCACCGAGCCGCCGGTTTGCGTGCCGAAGGCCAGCGGCACATGGCCGTCGGCGACAGCGGCGGCCGAGCCGGACGACGAGCCGCCGGGCGTGCGGCTCATGTTGGCGCGGTCGCGGAAGGGATTGAGCGTCGGGCCGGGATGGCGGTTGGCGAACTCGGTCGTGACGGTCTTGCCCATGATGACGGCATTGGCCCCGCGCGACAGCGCCACGCAGGCGGCATCGCCGAACGGCACCTTGCCGGCGAAGATCGGCGAGTTGTGCCCCGTGGGCATGTCGTAGGTGTCAATAATGTCCTTCACCCCGATCGGCACGCCGCGCAGCAACCCGCCCTTGGCAGAATCGGCGGCCTTGGCTTGCGCCATCGCCAGCTTGGGATCGAGGAAGGCCCAGGCATGGACCTCGGGCTCGCGCTCGGCGATGCGATCGAGGCAGGCACGCACGTATTTCTCTGAGGTGAGCGTGCCGCCTTCGATGGCGGTAACAGCCTCCACGGCGCTGAGCGCTTTCATTTCAGCACACTCCGCGCCCAGGCGGCGATGTCGAGCAACCGCGCATCCTCATGCTGGCGGCCGACCAGCTGGATGCCGACGGGCAGGCCGGTCGGCCCCTTGCCGAGCGGCAGCGTCACGCAGGGCATCCAGAGGTAGGTCCATAGAAGATTGAACGTCGCCTTGCCGGTGCTTGAAAGGCCGAGCGGCGCCTCGCCCAGCGCCGGCGCCGTCAGGATCACGTCGATCTTGTCGAACATGGCATCGACGGCGGCGCGGCCGGTCTCGCCCAGCTTGCGCGCGGCGGCCCAAGTCGCGTAGTCGATCTTCGAGCCGGCTTTGAGCTTGTCGGTCTGGAAGCTTTTGGACAGCAGATCGTAGCCGCGACGGGCGTCGTCGGCTGCGGCGCGCGGACCCTCGAAGGCCGAGAGCGTCAGCTGGCCCTCGCTCATGGCGGTCACCGGCGGCGGCAGCTCCATCTCTCGCACCTGGGCTCCCGCCTGGCGCAGCAGCAGCGCGGCATTCTCGACGGCGGAGACCGCCTCCGTCGACAGCTCGGTGCGATGATGCGTCCAGCACAGCGCGATACGCGGCGGCGAGTCGATCTTGCGGATCGGCGTAAAGGGGATCGCCATGGCGGCGGCGCGGAACAGCGCGATGTCCTCGACCGAGCGGGCATAGCAGCCGACGGTATCGAGCCATTCGGTGTTGGCCTTCATGCCGGCCGGCGGGAAATGGCCGTAGCTCGGCTTGAAACCGACGATGCCGCAGAACGCCGCCGGCCGGATCACCGAGCCGCCGGTCTGCGTGCCGGTGGCTAGCGTGACCTGGAAGTCGGCGACCGCGGCCGCCGAGCCCGACGACGAGCCGCCCGGCGTGTGGGCGGGATTGTGCGGGTTCTTCGTCTTGCCGGGGGTGCGGTTAGCGAACTCCGTCGTCACCGTCTTGCCGAGCAGGATGGCGCCGGCCGCGCGCGGCAGCGCCACGGTCGCAGCGTCGGCCAGCGGCTGGTGTTTCTTGTAGATCGGCGAGCCGTAACCGGTCGGCTGGTCGTAGCTGTCGATGATGTCCTTCACGCCGAACGGGATGCCGTGCAGCAGACCCTGGCGTGGTCCGCGATCGAGCACCTTGGCGCGTTCCAGTGCCGCGTCGCGGGCGAGATGGGTCCAGGCCAGCACATCGGCGTCGCGCGCGTCGATGCGGTCGAGATGGGAGCGGATAACAGCCTCGGCGGTGAGCGCCCCGGCGTCGATCCTGGTGGCCAGCTCGGTGGCCGTCATTGTGTTGGGCTCGGACATTATCTATAATCAAGCAGCAAGTTTTGTGCCGGGTCAATGCTGGCACCGATCATGGCGCGCTTCCTGTTTCCTGCTTCGTGCGTCGGAACCCCGGAGGTTTTCATATGCTTTCACGTCGCTCCGCCCTTCTCGCCGGCGCCGCCCTGCCCCTCGCAAGCGGGGCTTTCGCGCCTCCTGCCCAGGCCCAGCAGTCCTCGGTCCTGCGTATCGCCATGACGGTGGCCGACATCCCTGCCACCGACGGCGCCCCCGACCAGGGCACCGAAGGCATCCGCTTCATGGGCTACACGGTCTACGACCCATTGATCATGTGGGACCTCTCGTCGGCCACGGCACCGGCCAAGCTGGTGCCGGGGCTCGCGACCAAATGGTACCAGCAGCCAACCGACCCGACCCGCTGGGTCTTCGAGCTGCGCCAGGGCGTGAAGTTCCACGACGGATCGACCTTCAACGCCGACGCCGTGATCTTTAACCTCGACCGCTGCCTCGACGAGAAGTCCGCAGCCTTCGACCGCGTCGGCCGCAACGTCCTGATCGCGGCCCTCTGGCCGATCGTGGGCTACAAGAAGATCGACGAGTACAAGGTCGAGCTGCAGACCAAGGGCGTCGACACGGTGATGCCCTCGCTGCTCAATCGCTTCACGCTGGCCAGCCCCGCCAACTTCGAGAAGGTCGGCAAGGACTGGCAGGCCTACCGCAAGTCGCCCTCCGGCACCGGCCCGTGGAAGGTGAAGTCGTGGACGCCGCGCGAGCGCGCCGAGCTCGAGCGCAACACCGACTACTGGAACAAGGACCGCATCCCCAAGACCGAGCGCATGGTGCTGCTGCCGGTGCCCGACGTCTCGACGCGCTCGGCCGCACTTCTATCTGGCCGCGTCGACTGGATCGAGGCGCCCGCCCCCGATTCGCTCGACAAGCTGCGGGCCGGCGGCTGCAAGATCGAAACAAACGTCATCCCGCATATGTGGCCCTATACGCTGAGCCTGCAGCCCGGCGCTCCCACCGCCGACATTCGCGTGCGCAAGGCGCTCAACCTCGCCGTCGACCGCGACGCCATGGTGAAGCTGCTGAACGGCCTCGCCGCACCCGCGGTAGGCTGCGTGCCGACGGACCATCCGTGGTTCGGCAATCCCAGCTTCAAGATCAAATACGATCCGGCCGAGGCCAAAAAACTGTTGGCCGAGGCGGGCTACGGGCCGCCGAAGCGCCTAAAAATGAAGATCGCGATCTCGACCGCGGGCTCGGGTCAGATGTACCCGCTGGTCATGAACGAGTTCATCCAGCAGCAATTCGCCGAGGTCGGCGTCGACCTCGAATTCCAGGTGCTCGACTGGAACGCGCTCCTGAACCTGATGCGGGCGGGCGGCAAGTCGCCGGAGGGACTGCAGCTCAACGCCATCAACGTGAGCTGGAACACCATGGACCCGCACAACGCCTTCATGCGCTTCATCGACAGCCAGCAGATCCCGCCCAAGGGCTCGAACTGGGGCTACATCAACGATCCGGAATTCGACAAGCTGGCGACCGAGGCGCGCAACACCTCCGATCCCAAGGACCTCGACAAGGTCCTGGCCCGAATCAACACCCGCATGGTCGACGAGGCGGTGTTCGTCTGGTTCGTCCACGACGTCTGGCCGAACGCGATCTCGGGCAAGGTGAAGGGCTACGTCCATCCCAAGAGCTGGTACGTCGATTTCTCACCGGTGACGGTGGGTTAGATTGCTGGGGGCGCGCGACTCCAGTCGCGCATCTTCGTCGTGATCAGGAAAAGACGCGCCACGGAGTGGCGCGCCCCCAGCTATGATCAGAGCGTCACGGTCGCGTTGCCGCCTCCTCGCCCTCGGCTAACCGCAGCCGGCCGCAGCGACGGCGGGCTTCCTTCCAGCCGAGGCTAGCGCGCCATGCCCGTCGCCCCGTCCGGAACGTCATAGAAGGCGAGCGTCATCGCGACGCTGGTGTAATGGCCCATCAGCGTGACGACATCGGTGATGCCGACGTGTCCCAGCGCCTTGACGGCGCGGTCGTGCAGTCCGCGCGGCACCCAGCGCGCGTTCGACAGCACCATCGCCATCTCGTAGACAACCTGCTCGCGCTCGTCGTCGAACGAGGTCGGCATGCCGCCGACGATCGCCTCGACCTTGGCGGCCGGCAGCCCGACTTCCTTCGCGATCCGTTCGTGCGCCGATGTCGGATAGGCCGAATGCCAGTGGCTGGTGATGACGCAGACCGCTATTTCGCGCTCGCGCTCGCTGAGCGAGTAGTTGCCTCGCTGGAAATGCGCGCCGAACGGGCCGGCGACTTTCGCGAGTTTCGGATTGTGCACCCAGATCTTGGTCGGGCCCGGCAAGCTGCCGCGCGCCGCGATCACGGCGTTGTAGCCCTCCTGTTGTTCCGGAGTCATTTTGTCGTAGGGGATTTCGGCGTAGCGGCCGAAGGTCGGCGTTCCTGACATCGGTCTTCTTCCTTCCCTTGTTTTACTGACGATCGGCCAGAGCCTTCCACACGCGCTCGGGTGTGGCCGGCATGTCGATGTGTTCGACGCCGACCGGCCGAAGCGCGTCGAGGATGGCGGCCATGATGGTCTGCGGCGCCGAGATGCAGCCCGCCTGGCCGGAGCCTTTGACGCCGAGCGGATTGGCGAGCGTCGGGCGCTCGATCAGTTCGATGTCGAACGACGGCAGGTCGTCGGCGCGCGGCAGGGCGTAGTCCATGAACGAGCCGCTCAGAAGCTGGCCGGACTGCGGATCGTAGACGGTGTGCTCGAGCATCGCCTGGCCGATGCCTTGCGCCACGCCGCCCTGCACCTGACCCACGGTCAGCAGCGGGTTGATCAGGCGGCCGTAGTCGTCGACCGCGGTATAGCGCACGAGGGTCGTGCCGCCTGTTTCGGGATCGATCTCGACCTCGGCGACGTGGCAGCCGCTTGGGAAGGTGAAGACGTCGGTCATGTTCATGACGTGCCCGCCGAGGCCGGGCGTCATGCCGTCGGGCAGGTTGGCGGGATCGGTAGCGCTCTTGGCCAGCGCCAGAAGCTCGATGCCGCGCCCATCGTCCTTGGCGCTGCCGCGCACCGTGAAGCGGCCGGCGGCAAAATCGAGCTGGTCGGCCGAGGCCTGCAGCAGATGCGCCGCCACGAGGCGCGCCTTGGCAAGCGCCGCATCGATCGCCTTGACCAGCGCCGTGCCGCCCATGTGCATCGAGCGCGCGCCGCCGTGGCCCGCGCCGCTCTTCACCGCACGGGTGTCGGCCTGGACATAGCGGAAGGCCTCGATCGGCAGGCCGAGGCGGTCAGCAGCAATCTGGGCGAAGCTGGTCTCGTGGCCCTGGCCGTTGGATTCGGTGCCGACGGCGATCATCACCCGGCCGTCCGCTTCGAACTGGACCTCCGCGCCCTCGTTGGGCGCACCGCGCGAGGTTTCGAGGAAGCAGGCGACGCCGATGCCGCGCAGCTTTCCGGCCGCCTTGGCCGCCGCGCGTCGCGCCTCGAAGCCCGCTGTACCGCCGCGCAGCACGGCGGCATCGAGGTTGGCGACGAAGCCGCCCGAGTCGATGGTGAGGCCCATCGCGGTCTTGTGTGGGAACGACGCGATCAGGTTCTGCCGCCGCAGGTCGGCCGGGTCGCGGCCGAGCTGGCGCGCCGCGGCTTCGATGGCGCGCTCGGTGATGTAGTTAGCCTCGGGCTTGCCGGCGCCGCGATAGGCGTCGACCGGCACGGTGTTGGAGAGCGCGCCGCGCACGTCGACACAGATATGGGGGATATCGTAGACGCCGCCATGCGCCGTCGAGGCGGCGACAGCCGAGGCGCCAGGGCCGTTGCCCGACAGATAGGCGCCGAGATTGGCCACCATGGCGACCTCGAGCGCCAGGATCCTGCCCGAGGCGTCGAGCGCCATGCGCGCCGTGGCCGCGATGTCGCGGCCTTGCGCGCCCATGACGAATTCCTCGGCGCGGTCGGCCACCCATTTTATCGGCCGGCCGAGCTTGCGCGCCGCCCACAGCAGCAGCACCCATTCGGGGTAGACAAAGTTCTTCATGCCGAAGCCGCCGCCGACATCGGGTGCGGTGAGGTGGATGCGCTCGGGCGACACCTTGAAGACGAACTCGGCCAGTTGGCGGCGGATGCCGTGCAGTCCCTGCCCGGTCAGGATCAGCTCCATGGTCCCGCTCGCGGCGTCGTAGCTCGCGATGCCGGCGCGCGGCTCGATCGGCGAGACGATGAGGCGGTTGTTCATCACGTCGATGTCGACGACGTGCGCCGCGCCTTCGATCGCACGCGCCACGGCGTCGCGGTCGCCCTTCTGGAAGTGGAACACCTGGTTGCCCGGCACCTGCTCCCAGAGAGCGGGCGCGCCGGCGGCCAGGGCCGCCCGGCCGTCGACGACGGCGGGCAGCGCTTCGTAGTCGACCTCGATCAGCTCGGCGGTTTCGCGGGCCATGTCGGCGTTGTCGGCTACGACGAACGCTACCGGATCGCCGACATGGCGGACGCGGCCCGTGGCCAGTGCCGTCCGCGGCGGCACGATCAGCGGCTTCACCGCTGCCATGCAGGGCAGCGGGCCGATGCCATCGGCTAAAAGATCGGTGGCGGTGTAGATGCCGCGCACGCCGGGCAGGGACGCGGCCGGCGAAACGTCGATCCGCTTCAGCAGTGCATGGGCATGCGGCGAGCGCAGCACATGGCCGAACAACTGGCCGGCAACGTCGATGTCGGCCACGTATCGGCCGCTGCCTAGCAGGAAACGGCCGTCTTCCACCCGGCGGAGCGACCGCCCGCTCATTGTGCTCATGGCCTCATCGTAGCCGTGTCCGAGGCCGGCTGCTCATCGAAATTCACCCAGCCGTTCGATGTGCAGCGACGCACCTTGCGATAAGCTCCCCCGCCAATCCAAGGAGGGAATTCCATGATCGATCTGCATTACTGGCCGACGCCCAACGGCAAGAAGGTCACCATCCTGCTCGAGGAATGCGGGCTGCCCTACAAGATCGTGCCGGTGAATATCGGCCGTGGCGACCAGTTCAAGGACGAGTTCCTGGAAATGAACCCCAATCACCGCATGCCGGTGATGGTCGACCACGAACCTAAAGGCGGTGGCAAGCCGATCGTCGTCTTCGAATCGGGTTCGATCATGATGCACATCGCCGAGAAGGCCGGGAAGTTCTGGCCGCAGGACACGCGGACCAAGTACGAGGTCAACCAGTGGGTCATCTGGCAGATGGCCAACCAGGGGCCGAAGTCCGGCGAGTGCGGCCACTTCCGCCGCGTCGACCAGGCCAAGGAAGGCGAGCAGAAATACGCCATCACCCGCTTCACCGACGAGGTCAACCGCCTCTACGGCGTGCTCAACAACCGTCTCTACAAGCACAAGTATCTCGCGGGCGAGCAGTACACGATCGCCGACATGATCTGCTATCCGTGGACAGTGAACTGGAAGTTCCAGGGCCAGGACATCGAGGAGTTCCCCTACTTCAAGCGCTGGTTCGAGGAACTGGGCGCGCGTCCGGCGGTGATCAAGGGCATGGCGGTCGGCGCCGATCTCTCGGTCGACAACACCAAGCTGCCGCCCGAGGAACAGGCCCGCATCCGCAAGATGATGTACAACCAGCGCGCCCGGCCCGTTAAGGTCGCGTAGATACTGCAATCGAGGGGACCGCAAGGCTGGTCTGCCGGCGGCGCGTTTGTACCCCGGCGGCCGGCTGGTAATATGCAGCGATGAGCGACAATACAATGGCTGTCTCGGGGGCGGCGCCCGGCGTCGCCGCGGCATCCGTCCCGGCTTCGGCGCCTGCGTCCGCAACAGCCTCCGTTAACAGCACGACCTTCGCGATCATCCTGTCGCTCAGCTTCTGCCACTTCCTGAACGACGGCATGCAGTCGCTGGTGCCGGCGATCTATCCCATCCTCAAGGACAGCTATGGCCTGAGCTTCGCCCAGGTCGGCCTGATTACGCTCGCTTTCCAGTTTACCGCCTCGCTGCTGCAGCCGGTGGTCGGCTACCTCACCGACAGGAAGCCGCAGCCCTATTCGCTGGCCTTCGGCATGGGTTTCACGCTGGTTGGCCTGTTGCTGATGGCCCATGCCGGATCGTTCCCGGCGATCCTGTGCTCGGCGGCGCTGATCGGCATCGGCTCGGCGATCTTCCACCCCGAGGCCTCGCGCGTGGCCCGCATGGCGGCGGGCGGCCGCTATGGCCTGGCGCAATCGCTGTTCCAGGTCGGCGGCAATCTCGGCCAGGCTTCGGGCCCGCTGCTCGCAGCCTTCATCGTCGTGCCGCGCGGCCAGCAGAGCCTGGTGTGGTTTTGCGGCGCAGCCCTTGTCGCCATCACGGTGCTCTATCAGGTCGGCGGCTGGTACGCCCGCCGACGCGCTGCGGCGGCGGCGCCGCGCACCAAGGCGGCGCTGGCGGCAGCGCCTGCCGGCATGTCGCTGTCGCGCAGCCGAGTGTTCTGGACGGTCTGCATCCTAGTGGCGCTGCTGTTCTCCAAGAGCGTCTACCAGGCCAGTCTCGGCTCCTACTTCATCTTCTACTTGATCGAGAAGTTCGGCCTGTCGGTCATCACGGCGCAGTTCTTCTCCTTCGCCTTCCTGATCGGCGTCGTGCTGGGCACGCTGGCCGGCGGCCTGGTCGGCGACAAGGTGGGTCGCATCCCGGTGATGTGGTTCTCGATCCTGGGGGCGCTGCCCTTCGCGCTGCTGCTGCCGCACGCCAACCTGTTCTGGACCGGCGCGCTTGCCGTGACAGTGGCCTTCATCATGGCGTCGTCGTTCCCGGCGATCCTGGTCTATGCCCAGGAGCTGATGCCGGGCCGCGTCGGGCTGGTCGCCGGCATGTTCTTCGGCTTCTCGTTCGGTCTGGGCGGCCTCGGCGCCGCCGCCCTCGGTAAGCTGGCCGACATGACCAGCATCGAGACGGTTTATCACGTCACGCCCTTCCTGCTGCTGCTCGGCCTGCTGGTCGCCTTCTTGCCACGCCAGCCGGGACAGCCCAGACTCCTGCGGTAATCCCGGGGGCGGCCATGGACTCCTACGCTGACAAGATCCGCCGACCGCTCGACACCAAGCCGATCGCGCCATCGCTGTTCGCTCACCTGGTGCTGCGGACCGCCAACCGCGACGCCATGCGGGACTGGTATTGCACCGTGCTGGCGGCGCGCATCGTGTTCGAGAACGACTACATCTCGTTCATCACCTACGACAACGAACATCATCGCGTCGCCTTCGTGAACGTGCCGGATCTCGGCAAGGTGAGCGACGCCACGATGCACGTCTCGCATGTCGCCTATACCTTCGGCGGCCTGGGCGAGCTGCTGTCGACCTACAAGCGGCTCAAGGCCCAAGGCATCGTGCCCTACCGGCCGATCAATCACGGCCCGACGGTCTCGCTCTATTATCACGACCCCGACGGCAATGCGGTCGAGCTGCAGATCGACGCCTTCGACAAGGCGGGCGCCGCCGCCTACTTCGACGCGCCGGAGTTCCGCAAGAACCCGATCGGCGTTGCCTTCGATCCCGACCAGATGGTGCGCGACTACGAGGCTGGCGTGCCCGAGGCCGAGCTCGTCAGGCGCCCCTAGCAGCGGTCATGATGCAGAGCGAGAAACTTTCGCCTCACATGGCGTTGGCGGTGAGCGGCATCGATCTCAACCATCGCGCAACCGCCGCCGCCCAGGCCGCCCTCATCCGCGCGCTCTACGTCAATTTCGTGCTCTGCATCCGCGGCCAGTTGCTGGCGCCGGTACCCTTTCGCGACGCCATGGCGCGCTTCGGCGTGCCGGTGCAACGCAAGCAGCTGGCGCAGACGGCCGAATGCGCCGACGTCAATATCATCTCGAGCGAGGACCGCGACGAGCTGGGCGACGGCAAGCGTCTGGTCAATGGCGCCGCCTGGCACACCGACGACAGTTTCATGCGCGCGCCCTGCTCCCTCACCATGCTCTACGGCGTCGAGGTGCCGTCGACGGGTGGCGATACGCAGTTCACCAACATGTATGCAGCCTACGCCGACCTGCCGGCCGACCTGCGGGCTCACATCGATGGCCTGAAAGTCATCCACAAGTACGAATCGAGCCGCACTGGCCGCGTCGCCAAGCGGCCGGCGTCGGAGATAGCCGCCATGCCGGAGGCGACGCACCCGCTGGTGCGCACCCATCCGGAGACCAAGCGCAAGTCGCTTTATCTCAACCCCAACCGCATGGAGCAGGTCGTCGGCATGGAGCGCAGCGAGAGCGACCGCCTTCTGGACGGGCTGGTCGCGCATGCCATCCAGCCGAAATACCAGTACCGCCACGTCTGGCGGCAGGGCGACATCGTGATCTGGGACAACCGCTGCACCATGCACAAGACCAATGCCGACTATCCCGACGGCGAACGGCGCCTGATGCACCGGGTGATCGTGGCGGGCACGGAGCCCTACTAGGAGCGGGCCTCAGCCTTCCAGCAACACCGCGTGCTCGGCAGAGAACGACAGGGTGACCGCCGCGCCCTCGTCCAGAAGGTTGGTCGGCGGGCGGCGCACGATCAGCCGGCCGCAGACGCATTCGACGATGTACTGCACGAAATCGCCGTGGAACATGCGCTGCCGTACCGTGCCCGGCAGGTGGTTGTCGCCGGCGCGCGGCTCGAGATCGATATAGGCGGTGCGCACCGCCACTTCGGTCTCCCGGCCGGTCGCGGCGTGCGGCGCGGTGATGCGCAAGGTGACGCCGCCCTCGGCCTCGAAGACGCCATGGCCCGCCGGCTTACCCTTGATCAGGTTGGCCGAGCCAACGAAATCCGCCACGAAGCGGCTGCGCGGCTTGTGTAGATATGTACGGACTTGCGAGACATCCTTTTGAGAGCCAATCGGGCAGGAAGGATGACTTCGATGACCAATTTCGACCGCGATATTCAGCGCAAGTTGCGGGCTCTGAGGCACGCCGAGCAGATTGGCGACGTTTCCAAGGCTTGT
>CAMDQJ010000057.1 GCA_945905835.1 Asaia bogorensis | reverse complement strand
TGCTGTTCGATCCCGAGCACGACCTCGAGGAGCGCATCCTCAAGGAGCAGTTCGCGCCTTGATCAAGCCCGGCAGCTTCAAGCCCGAACGCAAGACCATCATCGGCCACGACGGCTGGGCCCCGCTCCTGCTGGCGCTGGCGATCGGCGCGGTCGGCGGCTGGGTGTTCGACTGGCTGCGCATGCCGCTCGCCTGGATGCTGGGCGCCTGCGTGTTCTCCACGGTCGCCGCCTTCGCCGGCCTGCGCATCGGCATGCGCGTGCGCCTGCGCCAGGGCATGATCATCGTCATGGGCGTGCTGCTGGGCTCGGGCTTCACGCCCGACCTGGTGCAGCGGCTGGGGCAATGGGGCGTGAGCCTTGGCGTGCTGACCTGCATGACCTTCACCGGCGCCGGCCTCTGCTACCTGTGGTTCCGCCGCTTCACCGACTGGAACAAGCCGACCTGCTATTTCGCCGCCATGCCCGGCGGTCTGAACGACATGACGATCATGGGCGCCGCCATGGGCGGCGAGGAACGTGCCATTGCGCTCGCCCATGCGCTGCGCATCCTCACCGTCGTGCTGACCATTCCGGTGTGGTACCGCCTGGTCAACGGCGCGCAGACCAGCGTGCTCACCATGGTGCACGGCCCGACCGGCAACGACTGGAAGGACTATGCCATCTTGATCGTCTGCGGCATCGCCGGCGCCATCGCCGGCCGCCTCGCCCGCCTGCCGGCGAGCTTCATGATGGGCCCGATGATCTTCAGCGCCGTGGCGCATCTGTCGGGCATCACCGATTCAAAGCCGCCGGGCGAGCTGGTGGCGGCGGCGCAGGTCGTGGTCGGCACCGGCATCGGCTGCCGCTTCGTCGGCGCCATGCTCAACGAGCTACACAAGGAGATGGCGGCGTCGATCGGCGCCGCGCTGATCCTGATCGGCTGCGCCGTGGCCTTCGCCAAGATCACGGTGGCCGTCACCGGCCTCAACCTAGACGCCACGGTGCTGTCCTACGCACCGGGCGGTTTCGCCGAGATGAGCCTGATCGGCCTGGCGCTCGGCATCGAGACGGCGATGGTGGCGACGCACCATCTGTTCCGGCTGTTCGTGATCATCTTTACCAGCCCGGTGGTGTTCCGCCTGTGGATCTCAGCCAAGCCATCGTAGCCTGCTCAGGCTCTGACCGTGATGCCGCCATCGACCACCAGCAGATGGCCGTTGACGTAGGCCGCCTCGTCCGAGGCGAGGAAGAGCGCGCAGTTCGCGGTATCCCAGCCGGTGCCCATCTTGCCGGTCGGCGAGGCGCGGTTGCGGATGGCGATCATCTTGTCGTAGGCCTGATTGTGATCCTTCTCGCCCTTGGCGTATTCCTCGGCGAGGAAGTCGATCATCGGCGTGTGCATCAGGCCGGGCAGGATGGCGTTGCAGCGGATGCCCTTCTCGGCGTACTGCGAGGCAATGGCGAGCGTGAGCGCGTTCACCGCGCCTTTACTGGCATTATAGGCCAAATAGCTGATGCCCTTGGGCACGCGGATCGAGGCGATCGAGCTCACGTTCACGATTGAGCCATTGCCCTGCTTCTCCATGATCGGCAGCACATGCTTGGCCGTGAGAAAGAAGCTTTTGACGTTGACGTCGAAGACCTTGTGCCACTCGTCCTCGCTCAGCTCGACCGGACCGCCGGTCGAACCGATGCCGACATTGTTGTCCAGAATGTCGACACGACCCCACTTGGCCATGCAGGCATCGACCATTGCCTTGACCTGGGCACTGTTGGACGCGTCGGCCTCGAAGGCAGCCGCCTCGCCACCGTCCTTGGCGATCAGGCCGACCGTCTCTTCGGCAGCCGCACGCTTGCGGTCGACGCACAGAACCTTGGCGCCTTCGCGCGCGAACGTGACCGCCGTGCACTTGCCGTTACCCCAGCCCGGGCCGCTCGAGCCCGCGCCAACCACGATCGCCACCTTGTCCTTCAAACGTCCCGCCATGGCTTCACTCCCCTGGAGACAATCCTAGCACGGTCGGCACACCCAGCAGCACCAGCCGCGTCGCGTCGTTCCTGGGCCAAGCCCCCTGCTCGCTCACCTCGATGCGGCGACCGACCATATGCACGATGAAACGCCGGTCGGCGGCATCGGCGAAGCGCACGATGCCCTTGGCGCGCAGCACGCCCTCGGGCACGTCGCGCAGCATCGTCAGCAGGCTTTCGCGTTCGACTGGTTCGAGCCATTCATACGACCAGCTCTTGAATTCCTGATCGGCCGCCGCCGACGCGGCTTCACCGTGCCGATCCAATCCGAACAACAGGTCGAGCGGCACGCCGGCATGGCGCGCCTCGATCACCGGCGCCGTCGATTGGCCGGCGAGCCACGCACGCAGTTCGCCCGCGTCTTCGATCAGGTCCCGCTTGTTCAGGACCAGAAGGTCGGCGGCCTTGAGCTGGCGAACGATGGTGTCACCGACGCGGCGATCCGCGGCTCGGGCACGGATTTCCGCGGCATCGACCACCACGATCACGCCGTCGCGGATGAGCCGCGGCTCGAGGGTCGCGAGATCGGCAATGCGACCGGGATCAGCGACGCCCGAGGCTTCGACCACGATATGATCGAAGCGCTCCGGACGCTCCAGCAGCGCGAGAAGCGTCGTCACCAGCGAATCGCCAATCGTGCAACAGAGGCAGCCGTTGGCCAGCGCAATCGTGTCGCCGCCATGGACGGCAATCAGAGAACCGTCGATGTCGAGGGCGCCGAAATCGTTGACCAGCACCGCGAAGCGCCGGCCGTCCGCGCCCGCCAGCAGCCGATTGAGCAAGGTGGTCTTGCCGGCACCGAGAAAGCCGCCGATGACGGTGAAGGGGATCACACCTTTGGCGCCTCGAAGATCTTGCCGCCCAGCACCGTACCCCAAACGCCGATATCCTTCAGTTTCTCCGGCGCCACCTTCAGCGGATCATCGTCGAGGACCGCGAAGTCGGCGCGCTTGCCGACGTCGATGCTGCCGAGTTCCTCATCGAGCTTCAGCGTATAGGCCGCGCCCAGCGTGATGGCGCGCAGAGCGTCGGCGACGGAGATCTTTTCCGCCTCGCCCAGCGTGCGCCCGCTCGCGGTCAGGCGATTGACGGCGCACCATGCGGTGAACAGCGGCCCGATCGGCGTCACCGGCGCGTCGCAATGGATGGCGAAGGGTACGCCCACGCTCAGCGCCGTGCCGCAGGCGTCCATGCGCTCGGCGCGCTCCGGGCCCAGCGTCTTGGCGTAGTGGATGTCACCCCAATAGTAGAGATGGTTGGCAAAGAGATTGGCGCACATGCCCAGCGCCTTCATGCGGCGGAACTGGCCGGCATCGGCCATCTGCGCATGCTGCAAGGTGTGGCGGTGATCCCAGCGCGGCGCGGTGGCCAGCGCGCGCTCGACTGCCTCGATCGCCACCTCCGAGGCCTCGTCGCCGTTGGTGTGGATGTGCACCTGGAAGCCGGCGCGATGGTAGGCGAGCAGGATGCGGTCGATGTCGTCGGGGCCGACATTCCACACACCGTTGGGCGTACCATCGTAGTAGCCGGGCCAGCGCATGCGCGCCGACAGGCCCTGGATCGAGCCGTCGGTCACGATCTTCACCAATTGGAAGCGCAGCCGCTCGTTGCTCTTCTTCACCAGAGCCTGCAGGCGCGGCACACCCTGGTCAGGCGAGACTGCGGTCGCCGCGAACGCCGGTAGCAGACGAATCGGAAAATCGTCGGAGGCGCTGGCCCGCAGATAGGCCTCGACCGTGCTTTCCGGTAGCTCGTTGTGCAGGTCGGTCGCCACGGTGACGCCGGCGAGCTGCGCCACCCGGGCAAAGCGCCACACCGCCTGCTCGTCCGACAGCACCGCCGCCAGCTCCACGCCCGCCGCCTTGTAGGCCATGTACTTGGCCGTCATCTCCTGCAACTCGCCGGTCGGTTCACCCTTGGCGTCCTTCACGATCCCGTGGACGTTGGTCGAGCGCGTGATGCCAGCCTTGGTGAAGACCAGGCTGTTGGCGTTGGCGACGTGAAAGTTGGAATGAATGATGACCACCGGCCGCGTCGTCGACACCTTGTCGAGATCGCCGAGGTCCATGCGCCGGCCGCCGAAATAGATCGGGTCGAAACCCCAGGCCAGCAGGGTCGAGCCGTCGCGCGACATGGTCTTCTCGTGGGCAGAAAGCGCCGCCACGACCTCGTCGATATTCTTCAGTCCGGGCGACAGCTTGCCCTCAGGCGAGGTGCGATCGAAGTAGCCGACATAGGGGAACTTCCAGACGCCACCTTCGAAGGCGTGGCTATGGCCTTCGACGAAGCCCGGCAGGATCACCTTGTCGGCGAAGCGCTCGTCCAGGTCGAATTTTCCCCAGCCCTTCAGCGAGTCGAGCGTGCCGGCGCCCAGGATGCGCCCGTCGCGTACCGCGACGTGGGTGGCAAAAGGCTGGCCCGGGTTCATCGTGACGATGCGGCGGGCGGAATAGACGATGGTGTTCATGCATGCGACAGTAAACCATGACGACCACCGATGCGAACCGTCACGAACACTTCATGCAGCTGGCCCTCGAGATCGGCACCATCGCCGACAGCGAAGGCGATATGGGGGTCGGATCAATTGTCGTGCAGGGCGACCGCATCGTCGGCCGCGGCCGCAACCGCACCTCGACGGCGCGCGATCCGATGGCGCATGCCGAGACCGAAGCCATCGCCGACGCCTGTCGCACGCTTGGCACGGTGGACCTCGCCGGCTGCACGATCTACACGACCATGGAACCCTGTGCGATGTGCGCCGGCGCGCTTCTGAACGCCAAAATCGATCACTGGGTGCTCGGTGGACGCTTCAAATCGGTCGGCCGCACCGATCTCGGCCGCTATTCGGTGGAAAGTTTCGCCGATTTCATGGCAGCGCAAATCCAGGTGACGAGCGGCATCCTGCAAGCCGAATGCGAGCGCTTGCGCACCCGCTATCACGAGCGCCAGGCGCGCAAGCAGCCGGGCAGCTAGTCGCGGCGCTTGCGGCACAGGTGATGCGTGAGCGCGAGGCCGATGCAGTGGCCGAGCGCCCGAACACGCACGCGATCCTTCTCGCCGAACACGATGGCACGCTTGCCCTCGAATTTGAACTTGTTCGGATAGATCTCGCGGAACGTGTCGATCAATCCGCTCTGGCAGTGGAAGTAGCCCGCGTAGCCATCGCCCTTCTTCAACCGGTCGATGCGCACCGTCGTGCCGCTGCCAGTCTCTTCCGTGAGATAACTCGGCTGGCCCCACTTCAGGGTCTCGCGCAACGGCCCAACGCCGTCGGTCTTCGCCGCCACCGCGAACACCAGCTCGCGCAGCAACATCAGCTTCCGCCGCACGGCTGCCGGGTAGGCAGCGAAGACACCTGAAACTGCCGGCGTGCCGAACTTCCTCATGCCCGAACCCTAACACGATAGCCGGCCGTTGCAGCCGTGGCGGGTGCATGAAATGCTCACTTCAACAAGAAGCCCCGGAAGGAAAGATGTTTAGACGCATACTCGTCTGCGCCTGTGCCCTCGCCGCGCTGGCAGCGCCGGCGGCGGCGCAGCAATGGCCGGCCAAGCCGCTAAAGGTCGTCATCCCCTACCCGCCTGGCGGCCCGTCCGATGTTTCCACGCGCATCGTCATCGAGCGCGCGGCGCAAATCCTGGGACAGGGCGTGCTGTTCGACAACAAGGCCGGCGCCTCGGGCATGATCGGCGCCGAGTCGGTGAAGAACGCGACCGTCGACAACCACACGTTCCTCACCACGACGACGGCGATGGTTGCGATCACGCGTCATCTGCAGGCGATCCCGTTCGACCCGGAGAAGGATTTCATCCCGGTCTCGCGCATGACCACGTCGTGGGGCGCCTTCGCCATGCATCCCTCGGTGCCGGCCACGACCGTCGCGGAGTTCGTGGCCTATGCCAAGGCAAACCCGGGCAAGATCAATTTCGGTTCGTCGGGGCTTGCCACCATCACCCATCTGTTCGGCGAGATGCTGAGCCTCGAGGCCGGCATCAAGATGACCCACGTGCCCTATCGCGGCAGCGCGCCGGCGACGAACGCGCTGGTGGCGGGCGAAGTCCAGGTCCAGTTCGACCAGACGACCCTGCCGCACATCACGGCGGGCAAGCTGCGCGGCCTCGCCATGTTCGCCGAGGTGCGCCATCCCGACTTTCCCGCGATCCCGACGCTGCGTGAAGCGGGCTACGGCAAGGATGGCGGCGATTCGTGGTTCGGCATCCTGGCGCCGGCCGGCACGTCACCCGAGGCCGTGGAGAAATTCGACAAGGCGATCGCCCAAGCGCTGCGCGCCCCCGATATCATCGAGAGGGTGCACAATGGCGGCATGCGCGTGACCTACCTCAACCCGGCCGACTTCAAGGCGCGCATCGCCATCGAGAGCAAGCTGTTCGGCGACATCATCCGGCGCGGCAACATCAGGATCCGATGAAGCAACGCCACCCCTGGGCGACCGGCGCACTGCTCCTCGCGGCGAGCCTGGCGATCCTGTGCGGCTGCGCCGAGCAACGTTCCGCCATTCACGACGACGCGATCGCCACGCCGGAGGCGGCCGACGCCGTCGGGGTGATGAACCGCGAGTTCCGCGAACGCTACGCCGAGACGCGCGAGCAGCTGCGCGGCGAGCTCGAGGCGATCCTGTTCGTCTCCTCCGGCCGCATGACGCTGCGGCAAAAGGGCGAACCCGACTGGGTAAAGTCCTTCAGTCCGCCGATCGTCGACCAGTACAAGACCATCGCCCACGTGCCGCTCGGCCTCTACGTGATGGCGGTGCCCTTCGCCGACGCGCCAGCCTCCGATGCGCTGCGCGCCAAGGCCACGACCTACCGCGACAAGGCGCGCACGCTGGCGGCCCGACTGGACGACTTGCGATTCCGCCCACTGAGCGTCCCCGGCAGCGCCTGATGCTCGACGGCTCGCTGGCGATGCTCGACCGGCTGGTGGCCGACGGCGCGGTGAGCCGCCGGGAACTCGACGCCTTCGCTCGCCGCATGGGCACGCCGCAACTCATCAACGCCGACATCGCAGCGACGCTGACCCTCGACACGCTGGCCGCCGTTACCGCCGAGATGCGCACGCGCCTCAAGCCTGGCCAGTGGGAGAAGCTCTACGTCTTCGCGATGGGTGGAAAGATGCCGCGCGGCGGCAATCTGCAATACGAATACTTCGTGCGCCTGATGGGCCGCGGCGAGATCGAGCGCCGCCTGCTCTATACCGAGGACCTGACCAATCCCGACCTGGCCGCCCCGCTGGCCGGCACCGTCGTCATCGACCGCACCATCGCCGGGGCTTTCTTCGGCGACCGCTACCGCCTCGACCGCGACCTGCTGTCGGAGGGCGCGCGCAAGCACCTCGTCACGATGTTCCCCAGCCCGGCGCGCTAGGCGCCGCTACTTCAGCCCTTCGGTCAGCTGCCAGTTGTCGTGGTTGATGCGCAACGCCTTGAACTGCGGCACGAAGTGGCTGCAGTTGGGTGCATTGAGCGGCGCCGGCTTGCCGAGACAGGTAACAGTCTTGCACTTGGCGGCCATCTCGAGGCTGGCGCTGATCTGGTCGAACTCGCCCCCCGGCCCACGACGCGCCGCATTGCCATCGGCGTGGGCCACCGCGGCCGAGGCGCGCGCGGCGAAGCGGTCGACGAAACTCTTGCCCAGATCGACACAGCGCCGCGCCTGCGACAGCAGCGCGGCGGCCTGGTCCTGCACCTGGTTGGCTTGGGCCGAAGCCTGGGCGGCGGCGTCGCCGACGAAGGAGCCGAGAGCCGCCACGGCGACGAAAGCGAGACAATCGAGCTTCATCGGACGAACCACACACGCGGAATGAGGCAGGAGAGTGACAGGGCCGCCAGCAGCCCGCCACCCGCCGCGACGAAGGCGAAGCGGTAGCCGGCGAGAAAACCGTCGATGCCGGCGAGGTCGGCGGCGCCGCGGGAGTATAGCGCGGTAAGCACTGCCGCACCGCTGACGATGCCGAGCGTGCGGGTGAGCAATGACAGGGAGCCGGCGACACCACGGTCGCGCTGGGCCAGCGTTCCCGTGACGAGATCGGTGTAGGCGACGGTGAGCAGTCCCTGCCCGATACCCTCGACGATCAGCAGGCAGGCGACCAGTGGCAGCGGCGTCGCGACGCCGGTGAAGCCGAGCGGCAGAAGGCCCAGCCCGACCAACGCCACGCCCGCGAACGCGGTCGGCCGCCGGCCGAAGCGCGGCACCAGCCGGGCAGCGAGCGGCGCGCCGGCCAGGCTGCCCGAGAAGGCGAGCGCCAGGACAATCCCGCTGGTGAAGGCCGAGAGCTTCAGGACATTGACCAGGTAATAGGGCGTGAGCAGCAGGATGGAGAAGCCCGCCAGGTTGGCTAGCACGTTCATGACATTGGGCACGGCGAAGGCTGCGTCGGCAAAAAGCGACGGCCGGATGATCGGCTCGGGGACTCGGCCGGCACGCCGGACATAGGCGCCGAGCACGGTGAGTGCCGCAACAAAGAGCGCCATGGCCAGCCAGCCCGAGACGTCCTTGCGCTGTGACAACACCAGCGCCAGCAGCAGCGCGCTCATGCAGGTGGCGAGCAGGAGTGCGCCCAGCGCATCGAACGGCCGGGCGTCGGGCTTGGGCGGCAGGAGCAGGCCGCTCAGCGCCAGCGTCATCAGCGCGATCGGCACGCGCACCCAATAGACCGCCTGCCAGCCCCATATCTCGACCAGCACGCCGCCGAGGAAGGGCCCGATCGCCGCGGCGAACGACATGGTGGCCGCGAAACCGGCCAGCGCCTTGGTGCGCTCGCTTTCGGGATAGAGCGAGGTCGCCAGCGCCGGCGTGCACGACAACGCCAGCGCCGTACCGATCCCCTGACTGGCACGCGCCCACAGGAAGAGCGGCCAGTCCGGCGCGGCGGCGCAGGCGGCGCAGCCGATCGCCGATATGAGGAGGCCCAGGCGGAAGATCAGGCGGTAGCCGAACAGGTCGCCCAGCTTGCCGCACACCAGCATCAGCGAGCCGTAGACCAGCACGTAGCAGATCACGATCCACTGCACCTCGCCCAGCGGCAGGCTGAAATGCGCGGTGATCGCCGGCAGCGCGACGTTGACGGCGATGTCGAGCGGCGCGAGCGAAGCGCCCAACCCGACGATGGTGAGGCCGAAGCCTGGGCGGATGCTCAGAGGTTCTTGCCCAGGAAAGCCATCATGCGCTCCCACGCCTGCTTGGCGGCGGCCGCATCGTAGGCCGGGCTCTTCTCGTTGGCGAAGGCGTGGGCGGCGTCGTAGCGGTAGATCTCCGGCTTGTTGCCACCGGCGATCATCGCCTTCTCGAAGTCGTTCACGACCTGGGGCGTGCACCAGTCGTCCTTGTTGGCGAAGTGGCCCTGCATCGGGATTTTTATCTTCGCCGGATCGGCGAGTGCGCCCGGCGGCACGCCATAGAACGGCACGCCGCAGGCGATGCCCGGCACGCGCGCGGCGGCAGCGATGGTGAGTGCGCCGCCCAGGCAGAAGCCCATGACCCCGACCTTGCCGTTCATGGCGGCCAGATGCTTGACCGCGCCAGCGATGTCCTCGTCGGAGGCTCCGACGAAATCGAGGCCGCTCATCATGTGGTTGGCCTCATCGGGCTTTTGCGTGACGCGGCCCTTGTAGAGATCGGGCGCCAGCGCGTTGTAGCCGGCGGCTGCGAAACGGTCGGCGACACCCTTGATCTGGTCGTTGAGGCCCCACCACTCCTGGATCACGACGATGCCCGGCTTGCCTTTGCCGGCTTCGGTCAGATAGCCCTTGCAGGTCGAGCCGTCGGGACGTTTGAAATCGATCATGCTGCCCATGGTTTCCTCCTAGAGTTTCGACCTGAGTTCCGTTTTCAGAATCTTGCCGTAGTTGTTTTTCGGCAGGGCGTCGACGAATTTGTAGTCCTTCGGCCGCTTGAAGCGCGCGATATTGTCGAGGCAGAGCTGGTCGAGTTCGGCTGGCGTCGGCGGCGTGCCCGGCCGGGCGACGACGAAGGCCACGACATCCTCGCCCCATTCGGGATGGGGCCGGCCGACCACCGAACATTCGGCGACGGCGGGATGGAGATTCAGCACGTCCTCGATCTCGCGTGGATAGATATTGGAGCCACCGGAGATGATCATGTCCTTGGAGCGGTCCTTGAGTGTCAGGAAGCCCTCCTCGTCGAAGGCGCCGACATCGCCGGTCCACAGCCAGCCGTCGCGCAGCGACTTGGCGGTGGCTTCGGGATTGTTCCAGTAGCCCGACATCACCGTGTCGCCCTTGCAGATGATCTCGCCCACCTCGCCCACGGGCATGGGCCTGCCCTCCTCGTCGACCACGCGAACCTCGACGCAGGTGTCGGGCAATCCAGCCGAGGCAAGACGCTGCTCCCAGCGCGGATGGTCCTTGGCGGCGTGGAAGGCCGGACTCAAATGCGTGATGGTCATCGGGCTCTCGCCCTGGCCGTAGAGCTGGATCAGCGATCTGTTGCCCAGCGTCTCGAGCGCGCGCTTGAGGTCGCTGACATACATCGGCGCGCCGCCATAGGTGATGAGGCGTAGCGCGCCAGGTCTCAGATCACCGACACTGCCGTGCTCGATCAACCGCTTCACCATGGTCGGCGCGAGAAAAATGCTGCACTCCGGCCAACGGTTCATCAGCTCGACCGTCTCGGGCACTTCGTACTTGCCGCTCTCAGGGAAAACCTGCACCGAGCCGCGCGCCAGCATCGGGAAGTTCCACAGGCCCGAACCGTGGCTGATTGGTGCCGCATGGACGATCGAGCCACCCGGCGGCGGCCGGTCGACATCGGCATAATAATTGAGCGTCATCGCCAGGAGATTGCGATGGGTGAGCGTGGCGCCCTTCGGCCGGCCGGTCGTGCCCGAGGTATAGAAGAGCCAGGCCGGATCGGTCGGTTCGCAATCGACGGCCGGGCTCGGGTCGCCCACTTCCATGAAGGTATAGGGCCGCGTCGTGGTGTCGACGATCTCCTTCAGCGCCGGGGCCTCGCGCGCCGCCTCGGCGATGGTCGTGGCGAGATCGGGCGTGACGAAGCAGAGCCTCGCGCCGGAGTTTTCCAGTATGAAGGCGAATTCCTTGGCATGCAGCTTGGCGTTCATCGGCACGGCGCAGAGGCCGGCATGCCAGATGGCATACATGACCTCTATTGATTCGACGCAATTGGTCATGGCGAAGGCCACGCGATCGCCGCGCGCGAGGCCGAAGCGCACGCGCAGATGAGTGCTCATCACCGCCACCTTGCGCCACAGGTCGCGGTAATTGAGGTACGGCGCATCGCCCTTCGCCAGGGCGGTGATGTCGCGGAATTCCAGCGCGGAATTCAGCAGCAGGTGGGCAATGTTCATGGGCTCATCTTTTAACCGGACCGACTATTGCAGGCGGAGAACCGACCGCGCAATGTGAAGACCATGCAGGATTTCGATTTTGCCATTGTCGGCGCCGGTATAGCCGGCGTTTCCGTTGCCTACTATCTGGCGCCGCATGCCCGCGTCGTCGTCCTCGAGCGCGAGCATGTACCGGCCTATCACACTACCGGCCGCTCGGCGGCGTTGCACTCGGAGACCTACGGCAGCCCCGAGATCCGCGCCATCACGGTGGCGAGCGGGCGCTTTTACCGTACGCCGCCGCCGGGCTTCGCCGATCATCCGTTGCTTACGCCGCGCGGCGCGATCATCGCCGGTCGCGCTGATCAGGCTGCTGCCATGGACGCGGCGGCCAGGGAATACGCCACCCTGGTGCCGAGCGTGCGCCGGCTCGACCTCAAGCAGACGTTGGTGCTGCAGCCGCTGCTGCGGCCCGAGGTGCTGGGCGGCGGGTCGGTCTACGAACCCGAGGCCGACGACATGGACGTGGCCGCCATCCACGGCGGCTTTCTCAAGGGCGCGCGCGCTGCCGGCGCGATCCTACGGCTGAACGCCGAGGTTGAGGCGCTCGACCGCAAGGACGGACGCTGGTCGATCCGGCTGCGTGACGGCGAGACGCTAAACGCCGCCACCATCGTCAACGCCGCCGGCGCTTGGGCCGACGTTTTGGGCGGACTGGCAGGCGCCAAGCCGGTCGACCTGGTGCCGAAGCGCCGCACGGCCTTCACCTTCGACGCGCCGGCTGACCTCGACCTCGCACATATGCCGATGGTCATCGACTTCGACGAGAGCTTTTACTTCAAGCCCGAGGTCGGCCAGTTCCTGGGCTCACTGGCCGATGAGACGCCCTCGCCGCCGTGCGATGCCCAGCCCGAGGAGATCGACATCGCGACCGCGGTCGAGCGCATCGAGACGGCGAGCAAGCTCACGGTTCCCCGCATCAAGAATAAGTGGGCGGGCCTCAGGAGCTTCGTCGCCGACAAGAACCTGGTGGTCGGCTACGACCCCGCGGTTGAGGGGCTGTTCTGGCTGGCCGGACAGGGCGGCTACGGCATCCAGACCGGCGAGGCGGCGGGCCGGCTCGCCGCCGCACTCGTGCTCGGCAAGCAATTGCCCGCCGATGTCGCCGCCATGGGTGTCACTGAGGCGGCGCTATCGCCGGCGCGACCGGCTCTTGCATCATCAAGGGCTTTTCCCGCCTAGGTGATATTCGGGTCACGTTACGTCGCCATTGTCTGACTTCCCGGTGACGGCGCCGCCGCGCAGGAGGTCGGGATTGATGCGCGGCTCGCGACCGAAGGCGAGTTCGCGGTCTGGCGCGCGCGGCAGAACGGACTGGCTTCGAGAGTGCCGACACCAATACGCTGCTCGCGCAGCTTGGCGCCGATGGCTACGGCCTGCCGGCGTCCATGCTCGTTGAGATTGCGCTGCCGGGAACAGTCGCCGAGATCGCGCACGACCGCTTCCAACGCAGTCTCTGTCTCAGCATGGCGCAGGTAGACGATGTAGCCACCGTTGCGAAGATCGGCAAGCAACGCAGAATAGGGATCGGCCGCTGGGGCACGCGCCGCCTGCCGGGCGGCGCACGCCGCCAGCAGACCTAACGGCAGACAGGCCAGCAGAGCGCGTATGGCTTTTCTTTAGCACAGCCGCCCCCTAAGGTCGCGCCACCGTCGCCCGCTTGATGGAATTGGTAGACATACGGGACTTAAAATCCCGAGGCCCGAAAGGGCTGTGCTGGTTCGAGTCCAGCAGCGGGCACCATCCTCCGAACAAGGGAACCGATCGCGGCACCGGCCGTTTCTGTGTCGTAAAGCTGCGGCTGCAAGGCCGTTAGCCGCGAGGAGCATCATGGACCGACGGATCTTTCTCGGTACGGCACCCGCTCTCCTGCTCGTTGCGCTCCCGGCCATCGCGCGCAAGACCAGCAAGAAGGGCGCGAAGGATACCATTTCGCCGCCCGAGGACCTGATGCGCGAGCACGGCGCGCTCGACCACGTCCTGCCGATCTACGAGGCCGGCATCCGGTGCCTCGCATTCGGCGAGGATTTCGATCCGGCGGTATTCACGCAATCCGCCGAGATCGTCCGCGACTTCATCCATGACTATCACAAGAAATCCGAGGAGGAGCACGTCTTCCCGCGCTTCCGCAGCGCCGGCCGCATGGTCGATCTGGTCGACGTGTTGCGCGCCCAGCACACGGCGGGGCCGCGGCTGACTGAACGCATCCTCAAGGCGGCGCCCGAAATGCGCGCCACCCGCCGGGAGGTCTTTTGTCTCACGGTTGTCTCACGCCTGTGAGACGCCTCCGATGCTTATGGCATCAGCATTTTTTGTGATTGTCTCACTTTCTCACCCACCCCCTCTGGGTCCCGAGCCTAGCCTCTGAAATGGCAGGCGACCGAGTGGCCATCTGCGCCTTCCTTGAGCGGCGGCGATTCGGTTGAGCAGCGCGGGAACTGGGCGATCGGGCAGCGTGTGTGAAAATGGCAGCCGGTGGGTGGGCGGATCGGGTTGGGCACGTCGCCCCGCAGCATGATGCGCTTGCGCTTCACCGTCGGATCGGGGATCGGCACGGCCGACAGCAGCGCCTCGGTATAGGGATGCAGCGGATTGTCGTAGAGCTCGCGCGCCGGCGCGATCTCGACGACGCGGCCAAGATACATCACCGCCACGCGCGTCGAAATGTGCTCGACGACGCTCAAGTCGTGGGCAATGAAGAGGTAGGTGAGGCCAAACTGCTCCTGCAGATCCTCGAGGAGGTTGATCACCTGCGCCTGGATCGACACGTCGAGCGCCGAGACGGGCTCGTCGCACACGATCAGCTTGGGATCGACGGCAAGCGCGCGAGCGATACCGATGCGCTGGCGCTGGCCGCCGGAGAATTCATGCGGGAAGCGATACATATGGTCGGCCTGCAGGCCCACCGTCTCGAGCAGCTGGACCACGCGCTCGTCCATCTCGCGCCGCGACTTGGCGAGCTTGTGGATGATCAAGGCCTCGCCGACGATGGCACCCACGGTAAGGCGCGGGTTGAGCGAGGCGTAGGGGTCCTGGAAGATGATCTGCATGTCGCGGCGCAGCGCGCGCAGCGCTTCGCCGCCCATGTGCGTGACGTCGTCGCCCTTGAACCAGATCTGGCCCGAACTGGGCTCGATCAGCCGCAGGATGCAGCGGCCCGTCGTCGACTTGCCGCAGCCCGATTCGCCCACCAGCCCGAGCGTCTCGCCGGTGCCGATATCGAAGCTCACGCCGTCGACGGCATGCACGCGATCGACCTCGCGCGCAAAGATGCCGCCGCTCACCGCAAAATGCTTGCGCAGGTCGCGGACGGACAGCAGTGGCGCCTTGCCGGTCGAGGAGTCGCTCATAAGACGCATGCCGCCTTGTGACCGGGCGCCACCTCGCGCAGCGGCGGCTCGGCCTCGACGCAGATATCCATTGCGTACTTGCAGCGCGAGGCGAAGCGGCAACCGACCGGCGGGTTGAGCAGGCTCGGCACCGTGCCGGGAATGGACTCGAGCCGGGCCTGGTGGCCGGCGGTGCGGTCGATGCGCGGAATCGAGCGGATCAGGCCCTGCGTGTAGGGATGGTGCGGATTGCCAAACAGCTCCTCGACCGTCGCCTCCTCCACCACCTTGCCGGCATACATCACGACGACGCGCTGGGCGGTCTCGGCGACCACGCCCATGGCATGGGTGATCAGCATGATGGCCATGCCGAAGCGCTCTTTCATCTCCTGCATCAGCTCGAGAATCTGCGCCTGGATGGTGACATCGAGCGCCGTCGTCGGTTCGTCAGCGATCAGCAGCTTGGGCTGGCAGGAAAGCGCCATGGCGATCATCACGCGCTGGCGCATGCCCCCGGAGAACTGGTGCGGATAATCGTGCACGCGCCGCTGCGGGTTGGGAATATTGACCAGCTGCAGCATCTCGGTAGCACCGTCCAAGGCGGCCTTGCGCGACAGATTCTGGTGCCGGCGGATGACCTCGGCGATCTGCTCGCCCACGGTGTAGACCGGATTGAGCGAGGTCATCGGCTCCTGGAAGACGATGGCGATCTCGCGGGCGCGGATCAGGTTCATCTCGGTGTCATCGAGCGGGATGATGTCGCGGCCGCGCCACAGGATTTGGCCGGCGACGAATCGGCCGGGCGGCATGTCGATGAGCTTCAGCACCGAGCGCGCCGTCACGGTCTTGCCGCAGCCCGACTCGCCCACCACGCCCAGGGTCTCGCCGCGATCGATCCGTAGATCGACGCCGTCGACGGCGCGCACCAGGCCGTCGTCGGTGGCGAACCAGGTCTTCAACCCGCGTATGTCGAGCAGCGTTTCGGGCGAGGGCTCGGCATGGGTGTCGGGCAGCGCATTGGTCAGCGTGTCGGCCATTACGAGCGCGGCGCCCCTAGAGCACGCGGCGCGGATCGAGCGCGTCGCGCAAGCCGTCGCCGATGAAATTAATCGTGAGCACGGTCAGGAAGATCGCGGCGCCCGGAAACAGCGCCCAGTGCGGGGCAATGTCGAGATAGTCCTTGGCGTCGCGCAACGTGCTGCCCCAGCTCGGGATGTCGGACGAGAAACCGAGGCCGAGGAACGACAGGGTTGCCTCGGCGATGATGGCGGCGGCGACGTCGATCGTGGCGGCGACGATCACCGGTCCCAAGGCGTTGGGCAGGATGTGCCGTACCACCTGGCGCATCCGGGAGGCACCGAGCGCACGAGCCGCCTCGACGAACTCCTTCTCGCGCAGTGACAGGAACTGGGCGCGCACCAGGCGGGCCACCGGCATCCAGCGCAATCCGCCGATCACGACGACGACCAGCACGAAGGCACCGCCTTCCGGCCCGAGCGCTTTCTTGACGGTGTCGCCGAACAGATACATCAACAGCAACAGCAGCGGCAGCGCCGGCAGCGACAGGAAGAGGTCGGCGAGCCACATCATCGCGGCATCGACCCAGCCGCTCAACATGCCGGCCACGGCACCGATCGTAACGCCCACCACCATCGCAATGACCATCGCCGAGATGCCAACGGCGAGCGAAATGCGCCCGCCGTAGAGAATACGCGCCAGCACGTCCTGGCCGAGATCGTCGGTACCCAACGGATGGCTGAACGACGGGCCTTGCAGCTTGGAGCTGAAATCGATGTCGTTGATCGCTACCGGCCAGACCACCGGCCCGAGCGCAATGGCCGCGACCATGACCATCAGGATGACGCTGCTTGCCACGGCCAGTCGATGGCGGCGGAAACGGCGCCACGCCTCCGTCCACGGCGACGTCGGCGGCCGGCGGCGCGGCAGCGCGGCCGTCACACCGGCGGGGAGCACCGCGTCAGCGGTAGGCGATGCGGGGGTCGAGCCAGCCATACAGGATATCGGCAATGAGGTTGCACAGGATGACAAGGCAGGAGAACACGAAGGTGACCGACATCACCACCGGCGTGTCGTTGGCGAGCATCGCCGAGATCAGCAGAGAACCGATGCCGGGGACGCGGAAGATCTGCTCGGTGACGATGGCGCCGCCGAACACGATCGGCATCTGCAGCGCCACCAGGGTGACCACCGGGATCAGCGCATTGCGTACGACGTGCTTGGTGATCACGCTGCGTTCGCCGATACCCTTGGACCGCGCCGTGGTGACATAGTCGAGCCGGATGACGTCGAGCACCGAGGAACGCACGTAGCGCACGAGCGAGGCGCCCTGGAAGAGGCCCAGAACCATCACCGGCATGATCGACTGCTTGAAGTGCTCCCAATAGAAGTGCCAGCCCGTGGCCTCGATGTTGGAGCGATAGACGAACGGCAGCCAATCGAGCTGGATCGAGAACACCAGGATCAGCAGCAGGCCGGTGAAGAAGGTCGGCAGCGAGAAGCCGACGAAGGCCAGGGTGTTGGCGACCTGGTCGAACAGCGAATAGGGCTTCGTCGCGGCCAGCACGCCGACCGGCAGCGCAACCAGGATGGCAATGAGCTGGGCGGCGCCGATCACCACCAGCGTCGTCGGCAGCCGCTGCAGGATCAGCGTGTCGACGTTCATGCGGCTGACGAAGGAGAAACCCCAGTCGCCGCGCAGCATGGCGAGCAGCCAGTGCAGGTAGCGAAGATAGATCGGATCGTCGAGGCCGAAGCTCGCACGCAACGCGGCACGCACCTCCGGCGGCACGGCGGGATTGGACGCCAGCTCCTCGAACGGATCGCCCGGCGCCATCGCCAGCACCGTGAACAGCAGGACGCTTATCCCGAGCAGGCTTGGAATCGTGATCAGCAGGCGGCGAATCAGGTACTGGCGGGACACTAATGGCTTCCGTCAGACTCCCCTCCCCCGCCAGGCGGGGGAGGGTTGGGAAGGAGGTCGGACTGCGCGACGATCACGCTTCCTTGTACCAATCCTGAATGTCCCAGGTGTTGTTGTCCCAGCCGCTCATGTTGGCCACGAGCTTGCTGTTCAGGGCGACGACGCTGGGGCGGGCCATGATCGGGATCACGACCTGGTTGTTTACCACCAGCTCGTTCAGCTTGATCAGCATGGCGGCGCGCTTGACCGGGTCGAGCTCGACCTGGGCAGCCTTGTGGGTGTCGTCGTATTCCTTGTTCTGCCAGCGCGTGATGTTGACGCCCTGCCACTTGTTTTCCTTGGTCGCCGCTTCCGTCGACAGGAACTGGCGTAGGAACACTTCGGGGTCAGGCTGCGTCATGCTCACCGTATACATCTGCAGGTCGCAGTAGAACTTGGTGTAGGTGTCGGGGTTGGCGACGTCCGACGAGAAGAACACCGAGGCCGTCACCGACTTCAACTCCATGTCGATGCCGGCCTTCTGGGCGGCCTGCTTGATGATCGCCTGGGTCTTCTGGCGCGGCTGGTTGATCGAGGTCTGATAGACGAACTTGAGCTTCTTGCCGTCCTTGGTGCGGATGCCGTCCGAACCCTTCTTCCAGCCGCCCTTCTCCAGGATGTCGGCGGCCTTGTCGACGTTGAACTCGAACTTCGTGGTCTTGGAGCGGAAGCGCTCGGGATTGGCGACGAAGTTCGACGACGCCTTGCCGGTGCGGCCGTAGATGTGCTTTTCGATCGAGTCCTTGTCGACCAGCAACGCCAGCGCCTGGCGCACCGCGGGGTCGCCGAGGGTCGGATGCTTGGTCTTGAGGCTCGAGCGCTCGCCCTCGACCTCGGTCCACGGATCGGTGCTGTTGAGCTGAATGTGCTCCATGTTGCCGCCGTCGGAGATACCGACGCGGCCCTTGCCGCCTTTCTCCAGGCGCAACAGGATCTCGTCCTCGACCTGCATGTTCCAGGCGAAGTCGAATTCGCCGGTCTGCAGCACGGCGCGGGCCGCCGAAACGGCATCGCCGCCGCCCTTCATCTCGAACGAGTCGAAGTGGGGCCGGTTGGCCATGTGGTAGTTCATGTTGATGTCGCCGGTCACCAGGTCGCCCGGCTTGAATTCCTTGAACTTGTAGGGGCCGGTGCCGACCGGCTTGAGATTGGTCGGCGCATCGCGCGACTTCGCGCCGATGAAATCGGCGAAGAGGTGCTTGGGAATGATCATGCCACGCGTGCCGACAAAGGCGTCGGCCCAGAACGGCGTCGGCTTCTCGAAGATGACCTTGACCGTGAACTGATCGATCTTCTCGACCTTCACGTCCTTGTAGGACGCGCTAGTCACGGCAGCCGTGGCCGGGTCCTTCGTGTATTCCCAGTTGAAGACCACGTCGTCGGCGCTGAACGGCTTGCCGTCATGCCAGGTGACACCCTGCTTCAGCTTCCAGGTGACCGACTTGCCGTCGGCGGCCAGGCCACCGTTGGCGCGGCTGGGGATTTCCGCCGCCAGCATCGGCTTCAGCTCGCCGTTGGGATCCCAGTTGGCCAGGGGCTCGTAGAAGAAGCGTGAACCGTCCTGATCCTTGGTGCCGACCGCGAAATGCGGATTGAGCAGCGTCGCGCCCTGCCACCACAGGACCTTGAGCGGCCCGCCGCCACCCCGCTTGGTCGGTTTGTAAGCCATCAGCGGCTGCGCCATGGCCACGCCGGCATAGGCAAGCAGCTGGGTCGCCAGCGGCGCTGTCAGGCCGACGGCTATCATGCGCTGCACGAAGCTGCGGCGCGAAACCTTGCCGGTCTTCACGCCCGCGATCAGACCGCGTAATTCCTGTTCTCTCATCGATACCTCCCTATCGTCCCCCGCACGCGCCCAACCCTTGGGCGTCCCTCGTCTATGCAAGTCGTTGCTTGCAAAAAATGTGCAATTTCAATCAGAACAGGCGGGACGGTCGCCGTCAACGTAGAGTATCGGAGCGGCATGCATCGGGACTGAAACGGTCCTATTCTCGCGTCCAATGAAGGAACCCGAAGGAGGAAGTAAAATGCGCATGAAAAACAAGGTGGCGCTGGTCACCGGCGCCGCGGGCGGCATGGGTGCCGCCACGGCACGGCTGTTCGCCCGCGAAGGCGCCAAGGCGGTCGTGATCGCCGACGTGCTCGACAAGGAAGGGGCCGCCGTCGTGGCCGACATCCAGAAGGCGGGTGGTACCGCGACATACGTCCATCTCGACGTCACCGACGAGGCACAGTGGCGGGCCGCAGTCGACAAGACGGTGGCGGCGCATGGCGGCTTGAACGTGCTGGTGAATAACGCCGGCATCAGCGGCTCGGCCGAACAGGACCTCTACGACACCGCCGCCTGGAACCGGTTGATGGGCATCAATGCCACCGGCGTGTTCTTCGGCATGAAGCACGGCATCGCTGCAATGAGGAAGAGTGGCGGCGGCGGCTCGGTGATCAACCTGTCGTCGATCTCCGGTATCGTCGGCCAAGGCTACCTGCATGTCGGCTACAACGCCTCGAAGGGCGCCGTGCGGCTGATCACCAAGGCGGGCGCCGCGCAACACGGCAAGGAGGGCATCCGCGTCAACTCGGTGCATCCCGGCCTGATGCCGCCGATGCGCACCTCGGGCCGTACTGCCGATCCGGCGACCCGCGCCAAGACCCTGAAAGGCGTGCCGATGGGCCGCGCCGGCGAGGTCGACGAGGTCGCCTATGCCATCCTGTTCCTCGCCTCGGACGAATCCTCCTACGTCACCGGCGCCGAGCTGGTGGTCGATGGCGGCTGGACGGCAGTTTGATCCGGATGTGATAGACTCCGATCACCCTCTCCCAATAAGGACCGCCTGAAAATGTCCGACCGGGAACGACCCATCGCCCTCGTCACGGGTTCCAGCCGCGGCGTTGGCGCCGGCATTGCACGGGCGCTGGGCGAGGCCGGGTGCACGGTCTACGTCACCGGCCGCAGCGCCAAGGGTCACGTCGATGCCAATATGCCCGCGGGCACCATCGAGGAGTCGGCGGCGGCAGTCACCGAAGTGGGCGGCCAGGGCATCGCGGTGCGCTGCGACCATCGCGACGAGAAGCAGATCGCGGCACTGATGGCGAGGATCGCCAAGGACCACCGCCGCCTCGACATCCTGGTGAACAATGCCTGGGGCGGCTACGAGAACAACGCCGGCGACGGCTCGTTCGCCCAGCCCTTCATGGCGCTGCCGACGTCCTACTGGAGCGACATGTTCGAGGGCGGTCTGAAACCCTCGCTGCCGACCACCAAGCACGCGTTGCCGCTGATGACGGTGCCGAAGAACCCGGACGATGGCTCGCGGCTGATCGTCAACACCGTGGCGTGGGCGTTCGACGAGTATCTCGGCAACCTCTGGTACGACATCGCCAAGGCCGCGGCGATCCGCATGGTCCACGGCTTGGCGCGCGAACTGGCCGGCGCCGACATCGCCGTGGTGGCGCTGGCGCCAGGTTTTGTGCGTACGGAACGCATGGCAAAGGCGCTCGACGGCAACACCGAGGCGCTCGGCCGGACCGAATCGCCAGCCTACGCCGGCCACGCCGTGGCAGCGCTCGCGGGCGATCCCGATCTGATGGAGAAGAGCGGCAAGCTGCTGACCGCGGGCGACCTCGCCCGCGAATTCAGTTTCACTGACCTCGACGGCCGGCAGCCTGCCGCTTTTCGCTTCGCCTGAACTAGGCCTTCGCCCGCTCTAGGCTTTTGAAAGTATTTCGGCGCAGGCGCGCGCGACGTCGCTGTCGGCCGACTTGCCGCCCGGCTGGGTGGCGAAGCCGCCGCGCTCGACGATGCCGGCGCGGTCCCAGGTGCTGGCCTTGGCCAGCTCGGCAAGCTTGGCCGTCGCGTCACCCTGGGCACGGAAGCGGTCGGCGCAGAGCGGCGCCAGAGCCATGACCGTGGAATCACGCGAAGCAACGGCAACGCGCTTTTCGGACGTGCCGCCGGTCACCCAGCCGCCCCAGCTGAAACCGACGATGGCGAGTACAACGGCGCCGGCAACGGCGCCCCACAGAAACGGCTTGGTGTCCTTGGGAAGGTTCATGTGATGTCCTTGATTTGACTGATGGAACGGTCGTGATGCGAGGTCAGAGCGGCGCGCGACAGAGCACATAGCCGGCGATCAGAAGAACGAGAAAGTTCGGAGACAGGACCGGCCGAACGAGTCAACCCGTCATGTGCGCGCCTCTAGTGTGGGTGGGAACGTGAAGTTGCCCCTGTTTGGCTGTCTCTCTTCGCTGGGATGATTGTGCAGGCAATTTTCTTTCCTCAGCAAGCCTCTTCTTCTCAAAGGCCATAGGGCTCAAGTATCGGAGAGCCGAATGAAGCCTCCTGGTGTTGTAGAACGTCAGCCAGTCCATCACCTCATCTTTTGCCTCCCGGCGCGTGCCGAACCGCATTCCATGAAACCGCTCGACCTTGAGTGATCCGAACAGCGTTTCCGTGACAGCGTTGTCCCAGCAATCGCCTTTACGGCTCATCGAACCTCGCATGCCTAATGCCTTCAGCTGCTTCTGGAAGTCGCCGCTGGCATATTGGCTCCCGCGATCGGAATGGAAGATCAGGCCCCATGCCGGACGCCGCCGGTACCAAGCCATCAGCAAGGCGTCAATCACAAGTTGCCGCGTCATGCGCTCATGCATGGAAAACCCCACAACCTGTCGGCTGAACAGATCGATGACGAGACAACACCGACAGCGGCGCCAACGTCCAGGGCGCCTTCGACAGGTTCTTCGTCGCCGACGTCCACGTCCGCTATCGATTCAGCGACGCCATATCGGCCGACATCGGCATCGACAACCTGACCGATACGAAATACTTCCTGTTCCATCCGTTTCCCGGCCGGACCTACCTCGCAAGCCTGAAGATCAAACTCTAGTCACCCCGAGGCCATCATGATCACTCCCCGAATCCTGCTCGCACTGACGCTCACGCTTCTGGCGGCGGGTGCTGCATCCGCGCATAGCTACAAGCTCGGCCAGCTCGAGATCGGCCACCCCTGGACGCGCGCCACGGCGCCAAGCGCGCCGACCGCCGGCGGCTTCCTCACCATCACCAACAGGGGCACGACGGTCGACCGCCTGATCGCGGTGCGCACTTCCATCGCCGCGCAAGCCGAGATTCACGAGATGAAGATGGACGGCAACATCATGCGCATGCGCGATCTGGCGAACGGCATCGAGATCCCGGCCGGCGCTACCGTCACGCTGGCGCCCGGCGGTCTCCACCTCATGCTGATGGGCTTGAAGACGCCCATCACCAAGGACAAGCACGTGCCGCTCACACTGGTGTTCGAGAAGGCAGGTTCGATCGACGTCGAACTCGCCGTCGAGGCAATGGGTGCGAGCCCGTCGGCTCACACCCATTGATGCTGTCTAGAACAACTGGATCGCGATCAGGGCTATGCCGATGACCGAGGCGAACCAGCAAACGGTGCGTACCCAGGCCACGCCCGCGAGATAGACCGCGGCGTAGGCGAGGCGACCCCAGAAGAAGATCTTGGCGCCCATCGCGGTCATGGCATTGGCCTTGCCCGCGACATGGGCGATCACCACCAGTACCGTAAACAGCACCATGTTCTCGATCATGTTGAGATGTGCGCGGCGAGCGCGGCCGGCGATGCCGGAAAACTCGGCCATGCCTTCGCGGTTGCCGGCCAGCGTCGCCAGCCCGACCGCCTGGTTGGCGGTGGCAGCCGCGATCAGCACCTGCACGAAAGTGAGGATCACGGAAAACAGCAGATATTTCAGATCAATCGACATGGCAATTTCCTCCAACCAGCGTTTATTTCGTTCCGAACAGCCGGTCTCCGGCATCGCCGAGACCCGGCACAATATAGCCGTGGTCGTTAAGCTTGGCATCAACCGCGGCGGTATAAACCGGCACGTCAGGATGGACCTCGGCGAAAGTGCGCGCGCCGGTGTCGGAAGCGAGGATACAGATGAACCGGAGTCGCTTGGCGCCGCTTTCCTTAAGCCGGTCGACGGCGGCGATGGCGGAATGGGCGGTTGCCAGCATGGGATCACACACCAGCACGTCGCGGTCGGAAATGTCGGGCGGAATCTTGAAGTAGTATTCGACAGCCTGCAGCGTGCGCGGATCGCGATAGAGCCCGACATGGCCGACGCGGGCCAACGGCACGAGGTCGATCAGGCCTTCGGCGAGGCCAAGGCCAGCGCGCAGGATCGGCACGATCACCAGTTTCTTGCCGTCGAGAATGGGCGCCCGCGTCGGCCCGACCGGCGTCACGATGTCGGTCTGCACCAGCGGCAGGTCGCGCGTGGCGTCGTAGCCCAGTAGCAGCCCGATCTCGCGCAGCAGGCGACGAAAATTAGCGCTCGACGTCTCCTTGTCGCGCATCTTGGTGAGCTTGTGCTGCACCAGCGGGTGCGAAACGATGTTGATGGAGTGCGGCAGCGACATTTTTTCGGTCTCCCCTAGAACACGGTACCATCGCTCTCGACGGATATTGGCGGGCCGCCGCCCGGGCGGCGCTCCGCGGCAAGCTTGCGGCCGGCAAACCAGGTGCCGGCTTCGAGAACCTTCACCAGCGGCAGCCTAGCTCCGTCGAGACCGAGATGCAGCCGGATATGCGCCGCGATGCGGTCGAGCAGCGCCACAGTGAGCGCCCGCCATTCGACGATCGGCTCATCGCCTGCCGCAAAGGTCTTTTCCAGGAGAGCACGCTGCTTGGGACGCAACGCGCCGGAGTCGATGAGGAGCCCGCCGTTGCGGTATTCCGGCAGGCCGGTCAGTGCGTCGAGCTCGACGACAGCAAGCCCCGCCTCCTGCAGCGGCTCTACCAGCGAATAGGACAGCCATTGCGACAGCTTGTGGAACGGCACCAGCCCGACCGCTGGATGACGCCACACGTCGCCGAGCGGCACGCCATCCAACTCGAGGCGCGACGGCCAGATCGACGACAGATGTTTCAGCACCGCCGAGAGAATGGCCTCGGCCTTCACCGCACCGCCGCCGGCCAGAATGTCGAACAGCGCGCCGGGCCGGTGCAGGCCGACGCTGCCCAACTTGCGCAACAGCTCGGCGCGGCCTTCGAGGCCGAGCAGCGGATTATGGGCGCGCACCTGGAAGCCAAGCCCGAGTTCCGCCGTCGAAAGGGCGGCGAGCTTCGCCGCATCGGCGCGCGCGGGATCCTTGGGGTCGCTACTGAAAAGCCCATTCGTGAACATGTGGAAGCTTGCGACGCCCAAACCTTCGGATCGGGCATAGGTCTCGCCGGTGCCGGGCTCGCGATAGCTCCAGTCCAGCCCGGCGCCGGCATCGAGCAGCACCGACACGATGGCGAGATCCATGCGTCGGCGCGCACGTTCCTCGCGCGGCAACAACGCCATCGTCTGCGCGAGTGCGGCCCATCGGTCGTGGCCGCCGGCCTCGAAATGCCGCCAGCGCGAATGGAAGGGAATTTTCGACGGATCCGGAAAACGCTGGCGCGTGACGGCAAGCGTCGCCTGTACCGCGGTCTCGAGCCCACCGGCATCGAGCGCGAACCATGACGACTCGCCGTTCTCGACATGGCGCAACACCTGTTCCGCGCGCTCGCGGATGGCCGCGGGCGTGCGAAGATAGGCGACGGAGTCCTTCACTCCATCAATCCCCGCCCCTTGGGCTTGGCGAGCTCGACCTTCGCCGGACGGGCCTTGTTGTCGGTGAAATAGCCGGCGGCCTTCTTGGCATCCATCTCGACCTGGGCGTCGGCGGGTATCAGCTCGTCGGGGATCGCCACCTGCTCGACGATCTCGATGCCCTGCTCGCGCAAAGCGTCGGACTTGAGGTTGCTCATCGACACGAAGCGGTCGATGCGCGAGATACCCAGCCAGTGGAAGAGATCGGGCATCAGCTCCTGGAAGCGCATGTCCTGCACGCCGGCCACGCATTCGGTGCGGTTGAAATACTGCGCCGCCGAATCGCCGCCGACCTGGCGCTTGCGCGCGTTGTAGACAAGGAACTTCGTCACCTCGCCCAGGGCGCGGCCTTCCTTGCGATTGTAGATGACGACGCCGACGCCACCCTGCTGCGCCATCTCAATGCAAACCTCGATGCCGTGCGCGAGGTAGGGCCGGCAGGTGCAGATGTCGGAGCTGAACACGTCGGAACCGTTGCACTCGTCGTGGAGACGGCAGGCGATCTTTGTCTCCGGCTTGCCGAGCTTCGACACGTCGCCGACGAAATAGATCGTGGCACCGCCGATCGGTGGCAGGAA
>CAMDQJ010000056.1 GCA_945905835.1 Asaia bogorensis | reverse complement strand
TACAAGCTGTCGTCGGAAGTCCTGTCGCTGCGGCGACACTGCATCCATGTCGTCGACGGCGCCGGTGCGCCGCCCGGCCCACAGACCGACGCCGGCGTTGAGGATGCCCGATCGGTACGGAACGTGGTGCTGCAATTCACCTACGCCGGCCAGCAACGAACGTTGCGCCACTCCCGATAGGCGAATGTTGCCGTTGCTGCGCTATTCCAGCGTCGCGGCGAGCTCGCGCAGGACGCCCTGTGGATCACGGTCGATCGTGGTGCCGTGCGAGACGAGTATGCGCTTCAATGACGACAGCTCGGCCCATCGCCTCAGTTGCGCCGCGAGTGCCGCCTTGTTGTCGACCAGCGCCAGTTTCACCGGCAGCGGCACATGCGGCTCGTCGCCGGCAAAACCCATCATCCGCAGAAACCAGCCGGTAACGCCCAATTCGTCGCGGATGTTGCCGACGATATCGTTGAGCACCAGCGTCGTGCCATGCGGCGTGCGCACTTCGAGCGCCGCCTCGTGCCCGCCGGTGCCCGGGACCGCAATGAATTTGACGCTGGGGTCGCCGAAGTCGACCTCCGTCGCATCGACCGGGACGGCCTCCTGCACCTTCGGTCGCGCGCCCTCGGGCGTGACGACCTTCAGCGCCGGATAGCGGTCCTTCCAGATCTTTGCATCGAGCCGGTGATGATCGCTCGGGACGATCAGAAGGGCCGGCACGCCGAACTCCTCGAGCTCCCGCATCTCATCCTCGTCGAGCGCGATCGCGCTGAAGATGACGAGCCGCCCGACGCGCAGCCGCACCACCGTCATGCGCCGCGGCAGCTTGCCGACCAGCATTGCGATTTCACCGGCAACGGTGAGAATCGTGTCCTCGATCGCCGTCAGCCTGCCATGCGGCAGGACTTTCCATTTCTTGAGCGGTGCGGCCAATACAGAACCTCGCGATGTGTGCACCTAGGTGAACGCACGCGGAGGCCGTCGGTTGCTGCCGTCAGGAAGCGAATGTCGCCGTCGCCTGAGCGGCAATCGTTCCCTTCGGCGTCACCGTCCAGAGTTCGGCACCGTCCTTCGTCGGCCGGCCGATGACGTCGAACGGCGCCGTATCGAACAGCGGCGCACGGGCACGCACGGCGAAGGTCTTGATCTTCTTTCCCGGCATCGAATCGCGCAGCAGGTCGAACAGGCATTGCTGAGCGAAGGGACCATGCACCACCAGGCCGGGATAGCCCTCGGTCTCGATGCAGTAGGTGCGGTCGTAGTGGATGCGGTGCGGGTTGAAGGTGATCGCCGAATAGCGAAATAGCATCACCGCGTCGGGCTGGATGGTGCGCCGCCACGCGACGTCCGCAGGCGCGGCGTCGCGCACCGGCACGCCGCTCTTCTCGCCCGGCTTGGGGTCCTCGCGGAACACCGTGCTGTTGGCCTCGGTCATTGCGAGCCCGCGCGGCGTGAAGATGCGCCGGGTCTGGGTCGTCACGATCAGGTTGCCGGTGCTGCCCGAGCGCTGCTGGATGTCGGTGAACTCGATCTCGCGCCGGAGCTTGTCGCCGACCCGGATGTCGCCGTCGAAGGTGAAGGTCGAGCCGGCATACATGCGCCGCGGCATCGGGATCTTGGGCAGCACGCCGCCCTCGAAGGCCGCGCCGTCGCGGCCGAGCTGCGCCCGCCGCGCGTAGGAGTGCAGGAACAGCAGATGCCAGCCCGGTGCGATCGGCTCGCCCGGCCCCGGCGCCTTCTCCTGGCGGTCGAAGGTGGCGATCATCGCCTTGCACGGCGCCTCGGTGACGGTGTCCTCGTCCTCGATCTTGTAGCCGAGCGTTTTCCTCAGCAGTTCGATTTCGATGGTCATTTTTTCTTTCTCTTTTCCGTCACGTTCTTCAACGCCATGGCGAGCGCACTTTTCATCGTCCTGGCATCTGCCGCCGGCAGATGCAAGCTGGTGTAGCCGCGCTGTCCCCACACGCCGTTGATCGGCGTGAAGATCGCGGGCTCGGCCGCCACCAGCATCTCCTGCTGCTCGGGCATGAGCTTCACCATGCCCGTGGCCTCGTCCGAGAAACCCAGCGAGGCGAAGACCTTGCCGCCGGCGCGGAAGTCGGGATGGCCGCCATGCGCGCCCTCGGAGGCGCCGGCCTGCGCCAGCGCCAGCTTGCGGAAGGCTTCCGGTGTCATTCGGCCGCGACGGCCAGTCCCATCTGCTCGCAGGTCGGCGCGATGTCAGAGACGGTGGCGCGGCGCATGTCGCGCTTGTAGCGCTGGTCGTCGAATTCCAGCCCGCGATGCATGGTACAGCGGTCGTCCCACATCACGAGATCGTTCAGCCGCCAGCGGTGGGTGTAGACGAACTGGCGCTGCGTGGCGTGGGCGATCAGCTCGTCGATCAGCTTCAGCGCCTCGGCTTTGGCCATGCCGCGGATCGAGCCAGCGTGGCTCGCGATATAGAGGCTCATGCGGCCCGAATCGGGCAGCCGCCGCGCCAGCACCTGCGGCACCGGCTCGAAGGCCTTGCGCTCGTCCTCGTCGAAATCGCCGAAGCCGAGCTTGGCGCGCGAGGTCATCAGCGAATGCTCCGCCACCAGCCCGTCGATCTGCCGCTTGGTGGCGTCGGGCAGGGCGTCGTAGGCGGCGCGCAGGTCGGCGAACTCGGTGTGTCCGCCGATCGGCGGGATCGAGCGGCCATGCAGGATCGAGCAATAGGCCGGCAGGCGCTTGAACGAGGAGTCGGTGTGCCACAGGCGATTGCCGAGCTGATAGAGCCGGATGCGGTCGTTTTCTTTCAGGATGCGGTTTTCGGCGTCAAGGTTGCCGACATCGGCCAGCTCTTCCGGCAGGCGCATCTTGTGGTCCTTGCGCAGCTTGAAGACGGTGGTTTCCAGGGGGCCGAAATGCCGGGCGAAGTCGAGGTGGCTCTCGTCGCTGAAAGTCTGGTCTGGAAAGACCAGGACGGCGTATTTGGTGAAGGCGGCGCGGATGGCCGCGAGATCGCCGGCCGACAGCGGATGGCCTAGATCGACATCGCCTACTTCGGCGGCGAAATTAGGGGTGGTCGGCTGGACGGTGGCGGCCATCGGTTCCTCCGAACCTGATCTTTGCGGGCGGTCCATTGGACCACCAAACGGCCATTCCGGCAATCGCATGGTATGATGCCTGCCATGATCGACAAGCAGGACGTCCAGGAACTCTTCCCGACCCCGCTCTGGATCGTCGACCTCAAGGCCGACGCCGCGGCGGCGCTCAATTCAAAGCTCAAGGCCGAGATCGAGCGTATCATCTCGCCGCGACCGCCGATCCCCGCCAGCAGCAACTGGCAGACGCCGCAGGACCTGCACACCCGGCCAGCCTTCGCCGAATTCGTGAAGCTGATCGAGACGGCGTCGCGCGGCGTCACGCGCTTCCTGCAGGTCGACCAGTACCCGATGGTGATCACCGGCTGCTGGGGCAACGTCAATCCGCCCGGCGCCTTCCACCCCATGCACCATCATCCCAATAACTATCTGAGCGGCGTCTACTACGTCTCGATCCCCGATTCAGGCTCGCAGATCGTCTTCCAGGATCCGCGCACCCAGGCCTCGATGATCATGCCCAGGCCGAAGCAGTACACGCGGCTCACCGCCAACGGCGCCAATGCCCAGAGCAAGGCCGGGCGCATGGTGATCTTCCCGGCGTGGCTGAAGCACACCGTGCCGGCCAACGAGGGCAAGAGCGACCGCATCAGCATCTCGTTCAACCTGATGTTCACCAATTTCACCGAAACGATGGCCTCGCCGATGTGGAATGCTTCGGCCGGGAAGGACACGTGATGCTGAAGGACCGATACGGCAACGACCTGAGCACCGATTCGCCAGCGGCGCGCGATGCCTACGACAAGGGCGTCGAATCCCTGGTGTCAGGCACACCCGGCATGGACACGGCCTTCGAGGCGGCGACGAAGGCCGATGACGGCTTTGCACTCGCCCACATCGCGCTTGCCCGTGCCAAGCAGCTTTTAGGGCGCGGCCACGAGGCCAAGGCGCCGCGCGCCCGGGCACTCGAGCTGGCCGCCGGCACGACGCCACGCGAGCAAAGCCACATTGCCATCTTCGACAAGATCCTGACTGGCCAGAGTCCGGCCGCGCTCGAGGCGATCCGCGAGCACATCAAGACCTGGCCACGCGATACGATGGCGATCTCGCCGGCCACCAGCGTCTTCGGCCTGATCGGCTTTTCCGGCAAGGTCGGCCGCGAGGTCGACCAGCTCGCCCTGCTGGTGCCGCTCGAGAAGCACTACGGCGACGACTGGTGGTATCGCACCCAGCTCGCCTTTGCGCAGATCGAACTGCAGATGCACGACGAGGGCCTGCGCAACATCGAGACGGCGCTCGCGGGCTTCCCGCGCAGCGCCCATGCCGCGCATATCCGCGCCCACCTGTTCTACGAGCGCGGCGAGCGCGAGGAGGGCCTGGCCTTCCTCGAGGACTGGATGAAGGACTACGCGCGCGACGGCATTCTGCATTGCCACATCAGCTGGCACGTCGCGCTGTGGTCGCTGGAGACCGGCCGGATGCAGGACGCCTGGCGCGTCTACGACGATGCGCTGCGTCCAGGCGCTGCCTGGGGCCCGCAGGTCAACGTGCTCACCGATTGCGCCGCTTTCCTAGCTCGCGCCGAGATGGCGGGCGAGGCGCGCCGGCCCGAGCTGTGGCAGGAGATCGGGCAGTACGCCACCAAGTGGTTCCCCAAGTCGGGCCTGAGCTTCGCCGACATGCATACTGCCCTTGCCTACGCGATGGCCGGCGACAGCGAGGCACTGGCGAAACTCGTCAGCGAGCCGCGCGGCTCGGCCGGCGACATGCTGCCGGCAATGGGCCGCGGCTTCGACGCCTTCGCGCGCGGCGACTGGGCGCGTGCGGCGGAGGAGATCGAGCCGTTGCTCGACACGCACGAGCGTCTGGGCGGCAGCCGCGCCCAACGCGACCTGCTGGAATACATCGTGACCGCCGCCAAGCTGCGTGCCGGCCGGGCCGAGGAAGCACGGCGCCTGATCGCGACGCGGCGGCCACAAAACGGCCGGCAATCCGGCTTTCCGGTGGCCGGGCTTTAGTTCGCTGGGGGTGCGCCACTGCGAGCGGAGCAATCTCCGCTTAGGAGTGGCGCGCCCCCATCTACGCCTTCAAGCCAAATTCCTCGGCCAGCAGCTCGTACGACCGCTTCCGCTTCCCGAAGTCGAAAGTGATCGTCACCAGCATGATCTCGTCGACCTCATAGGCGGCGGCGATCTTCTCGATGCCAGCGCGCACCGTCTTGCGCGAGCCGATGACGCCGCGGCGGCGCATCGCGGCCAGCAGGGGCTGCACCCGCGGATCCTTGGCGGCCTCCAGCGCCTCCTCGACCGAGGGTACAGGGCCGGGATTGCCCGTCGTTCGCAGGCGCATCGCCCAGACGTCGCGGCTGATGGCCAGCAGGCCCGCTTCTTCATCGGTCTCCGCGCACAGGACCCCCATCGCCACCATCGGCACCGGCTTGGCGTGCAGCGTCGATGGCTTGAAGTGCTGGCGATAGGCGCGCGTGATGCCATCGCCGCCGTCGGGATTGATGAAATGGGCGAAGCAGAACGGCAGGCCGAAATGCGCGGCGAAGGCCGCACTGTCGTCGCTCGACCCCAGCAGCCAGACATCGGGCGCTGAATCGCCCGCCGGCTGAGCCACGATGCCGGCACCGGCATGGTTGGCCGGCAACGTGTCGTGCAGCCAGGCCACGAGGTCGCGCACCTGGACGGGATAATTGTCGGCGCTGCTCCAGTTGGGCTTGCCGTCGGCCAGGATGCGCATGGTGTGCTGGTCGCTGCCCGGCGCGCGGCCGATGCCGAGATCGATGCGGCCGGGAAACAGCGTCTCCAGCATGCGGAAATTCTCCGCCACCTTGAGCGAGCTGTAGTGCGGCAGCATCACCCCACCCGAACCGATCTTCATGCGCTGCGTCAGGCCGGCGACGCGCGCGATCAGCACCTCCGGCGACGTGCCGGCCAGCGCCTCGCTGCTGTGATGCTCGGCCAGCCAGTAGCGCGTGTAACCGAGACGGTCGCAGAGCTGCGCCAGTTCCAGCGTCTCTCGCACGGCCTGCGCCGGCGTGCCGCCCTTGCGGATCGGCGACTGGTCGAGAACGGAGAGTTTAAGAGGCGCGCTCACTTCCGAGCGACCGCACTCACCTCACCCTGAGGAGCGGTCCGCAGGACTGCGTCTCGAAGGGTGGGACGTCGCACCGCGTCTGTGGCCCATCCTTCGAGACGGCCGCTCCGCGGCCTCCTCAAGATGAGGTTGATGCACAGAACGACGGTCACAGCCCCTTCTTGCCCATGGCCAGAAACTTGTCCTGGCGGCGGCTGCGCAGCGTGTCGGGATCGAGATTGCCGAGCTGGGCCAGCGCCGCGGAAAGGACGCGGCCGACGGTGTCGATCGCCTCGTCGGGCGAGCGGTGGGCGCCGCCCATCGGCTCGGGGATGACCTCGTCGATGATCTCGAGCTTCTTGAGATCGGCCGCCGTCACCTTCATCGCCTCGGCGGCGTCCTGGGCGTTGGCGCTGTTGCGCCACAGGATCGAGGCGCAGCCCTCGGGCGAGATCACCGAGTAGACCGAGTTCTCCAGCATGTAGACCTTGTCGGCCGAGGCGATGGCCAGCGCGCCGCCCGAGCCGCCCTCGCCGATCACCACGCTGACCAGCGGCACGCCGACGGCGAGACATGTGTCGATCGAGCTGGCGACGGCCTCGGCCTGGCCGCGCGCCTCGGCGTCGATGCCGGGATAGGCGCCCGAGGTGTCAACAAAGGTGATGACCGGGACCTTGAAGCGCTCGGCGAGCCGCATCAGGCGCTGCGCCTTGCGATAGCCCTCCGGCCGCGCCATGCCGAAATTGTGTTTTAGTCGCGAATCGGTGTCGTCGCCCTTCTCCTGGCCCAGCACCATGACGCTGCGGCCGCCGAGCCGGCCGAGGCCGCCGACGATGGCGGCGTCCTCGCCGAAGGTGCGGTCGCCGGCCAGCGGCGTGTAGTCAGTGATCAGCCGGTCGATATAGCGCTGGGTATGCGGCCGCTCGGGATGACGGGCGACCTGCACGCGCTGCCACGGCGTCAGCTTGGCGTAGGTGGCGCGCAGCTGCTTCTCGACCTTGTCCTGCAGACTCATGACCTCCTTGGCGATGTCGACGTCGCCGGAGTTGGGCAGGTGCCTGAGCTCGGAGATCTTGCCTTCAAGCTCCGCGATCGGCTTCTCGAACTCGAGGTAAATGGCCATGTGATTTCAGGTGTCGCCCGGCTTCGGAATCGTGTCAACCAGCCCGCTTCGGCCGGCCGCGGCGCGCCAACGGGTGTTTGTCCTCCACCAGTGAGCGAACATTCTCAGCCAGAACGTGGGTATAGATTTGCGTTGAAGCAATGTCGGCATGGCCGAGCATAAGCTGCACACTGCGCAAATCCGCGCCGGCCTCCAACATATGGCTGGCGAAGGCATGGCGCAGCACGTGCGGAGATACACGCGCGGCATTGATACCTGCCGCCAGAGCCGCCTCCTTCAGAAGCTGGGCGAAGCGCTGGCGCGTCAGATGCCCACCCTTGCTGCGCGAGGGAAAGAGGTAGCGCGAGGTCTCGCCTTCGGCCAACGAGCCCGCCCGCATGTGTAGCCATTTGATGATGGCAGCGCGCGCTGGATCGGAGAGCGGCACCAGCCGATCTTTACTGCCCTTGCCACGAACTATCAGAACGCTGGGATCGCGCTCGACAGCAGCGAGCGGCAGGGTCACCAGCTCCGAGACGCGCAGGCCTGTGCCGTAAAGAATCTCCAGCAGCGTTTCCATCCGGCCACCATCATCGCTACCTTTGTCACGAGTGGCGACGATCAGCTTGTCGATGTCACGACGCGACAGCACTTTGGGCAGCGGCCGGCCGAGCTTGGGCGAGTCGAGGGTGCTCGCCGGATCGTCGCTACGCGTCTGCTCGGCCAGCAAGAACCGGAAGAACTGGCGCATGACCGAGAGCCGGCGCGCCACGGTGCGCGGCGTCATGCCGACATAATCGAGTGATTTTAGGTACGCACGCAGCGCATTGGCGTCGGCGTTGAGCGGGCCTTGCTTGCGCCGGCCAAGAAAGGCCAACAGATTGTCGAGGTCGGCCTTGTAGGCCAGAACGGTGTTCATCGAGGCACCGCGTTCGGCCTGCAGCATTTCGAGGAATGCTTCGACCTCACGAACCCGCGGACGGGGAATGGCTCGCTTCACAGGCCGTGGGCGATCGCGGTTTCGATCGCGAACAGGCGCGCGGCATGGTCCTCGCCGGCATCGCGCAACGCCCGCACGACCGCGCCGACCGAGGCGGGATGAAGGTCGACGAGCGCGGTCTCGCCGATGCCGCGGCTTGCCAGCAGCACGGTTTCCGCCCGCCGCCGCCCCGATGCGGCGGCCTGCAGCGCCTGGAGTGTGGCAGCCGGCAGCGTCACCAGCCGGACATTGCCGGGCGGCGCCTCGGGCAGCTCGGTGCCGCGCAACGGCATGTCGATGCCGGTGGCGCGGAACAGCTCGAGCAGGAGGTTGCCGCGCAACGGTGCGCGTTGCGGGTCGTCCTGGCGCATGACGTCGTACCAGCGGTTCACTTCTTCCGGCGGCAGACGGCGCGCATCGTCGATGCCGGCGATCGCGATCAACGGCATCAGCCGGTCGAGCGCATTCATGGCACGGGCGTTGTTAAAGGCGGCCGTGACCGCCAGCCGCGTCCATTTCTGGGTGAGCTGCTTGTCGCCCAGCAGCAGGAAGCCGCGGATCGCTTCCTGAGCCACGTTGGCGTATTGCGGCTGCGGCGGCAGGTTGAGCAGGCCGACCGCCGAGGCGCGCGCGACCGTGGCGAACATCGGGCTGCCGCGGGACTCGCCGTAGACCGCGACGATCGAGCTCATGACCTCCTGCGGACTGCCGGCATTGCGCGCCGCGGCGACCAGCTGCGCGCGGCGCAGCGTCGCCGGCTGCAGCGGCAAGCGATCGCGCACCGCCTCGACATAGAGATCGCTCAGCCGCGTCGCCTCGACGATGGCCAGGCTTTCGCCGCGCTCTGCCACGTCGAGGCGGATCGGCAGCGGCAAACTCTTGAGGCCGACCAGCGAGCGCATCACCGGCGGCTGGGTCGTGCGCAGCAGCGCGGCCGGCGGCTGCACAAAGGCAAGGTCGAGCATCATGATCGCTGGACCGTCGACGTTGGTCGGCGCCGCGGCCCCGGGCGCCGCGCGGCCGGTCGCCTGGTCGACCAGCAGGGCGAAGGCCGGATCGCCGCTGCGCACCGCGTCCACGGCGGCGAGCGCGCCGGAATTGTCGCCGTTGACCACCCGGCAGGCGATGTCGGCGCGGCGGGCAAACGGCTCGGTGAGCGGGCTGGTGCGCACGATGTTGCAAGCGCTGTCGCGCTCGCCGGCCAGCATCAGGGAATTGGCGACCGCGGTGGCGATGGCGGGATCGACGAAGCCGCCGGCGCCGCGCACCATCTCGTTCAGGCTCTCGCCCTCGCCCATCGCCGCCAGCCGGTCGACCTTGCGCGCGAACAGCGAGGGCGCGCCGCTGCCGTCGTTGGCCGGCGGGATGAGATCGCTCACCATCACCTTGAACTGCAGGTCGCGCAGTGCCCGGCTGCGCGGCGCGGCGGGGAGCGCCGAAACCAGGCGCTTGGCGGTGGCCAGCGTCGTGCCGTTCCAGGCGTCGGCCGCCATGCCGCCGGTGCGGACACTCAGGAAGCCCGAGGGGCGGTCGTCGAAATTGGGTATTTGGGCCGCCGCCGGCCCTGGATGCGCGATCAGCGCGAGAAACGCGCCGGCGACGAGCCGGGAAAGGCTGCTAGCGGGCAAAGCGGTCACTGGAGATCGGCACTTCGAAATGGCGCATCTGTGGCCCCGGATTGATCACCGCGAGCGTCACCAGGCCCATCACCAGCAGGCAGACGGCGGCCGCGATGACGACCGGCCCGATGCGGACGGCGGGCAGGCGAAAGAGGCTTCGGTTCCTGAACGGGGGCACGGCGCGGCGAACCTAAACTTCCCCCGCCGGGGCGGCAATCGTTCCTCTGCCTGAACAGTCCATCGCTTGAAACCGCGGGCGGAATGGGCGACATGCAAGGGCTGCCATGGACGCCGCCCCAACCCTCACCCTGCCGCGCACCGTGGCCATCGTCGGCCTGATGGGTGCGGGCAAGAGCGCCATCGGCAAGCGCCTGGCCCAGCGCCTCGGCTTGCGCTTCGTCGACGCCGACAACGAGATCGAGCGCGCCGCCGGCTGCAGCATCGCCGAGATCTTCGAGAAATACGGCGAGTCGGAATTCCGCACCGGCGAGCGGCGCGTCATCGGCCGCCTGCTCGACGATCCGCCGCACGTGCTGTCGACCGGCGGCGGCGCCTACATGGATAGCGAGACGCGCGCGCTGATGCGCGCCAAGGCGGTGACGGTCTGGCTGCGCGCCGAACTCGACGTTCTGTACGACCGCGTGAAGAAGCGCAGCCACCGGCCGCTGTTGCGCGAAGGCGACCCCAAGGAGATTCTCTCGCGCCTGATGACCCAGCGTTATCCGATCTATGCCGAGGCCGACATCGTCGTCGAATCGACGGCACAGCCTGCCGACCGCACGACCGACGAGGTGATCGCCGCCTTGCGCCATCATCTCGAGAGCCGCCAGACGGGAGCGGCGGCATGAGCACGGCCCGCACCATCAAGGTCGACCTCGCCGGCCGCGCCTACGATATCGCGATCGGCGCCGGCCTGATCGACCGCGCCGGCGAATTGAGCAAAAAACTGCTCGCCGCGCCGCGCGTTATCGCCATCAGCGACGAGACGGTGGCACCGCTTTACGGCGCGAGGCTGGTCGCCTCGTTCAAGCAGGCCGGGGTCGACTGCACGCTGATCACCGTGCCCGCGGGCGAAGGCAGCAAGGACTACACCGCCTTCGGCAAGCTGATGAACGAGCTTTTGGACCGCCGGCCCGACCGCCGCACGACGCTGGTGGCGCTGGGCGGCGGCGTGGTCGGCGATCTCACGGGCTTTGCCGCCGCGGTGCTGCTGCGCGGCATCGACTTCATCCAGGTGCCGACGACGCTGCTGGCCCAGGTCGACAGCTCGGTCGGCGGCAAGACCGGCATCAATACGCGCCACGGCAAGAATCTGATCGGCTCGTTCTATCAACCCAGGCTGGTGCTGGCCGACACCGACGTGCTCGACACTCTGCCCAAGCGCGAGCTGCTCGCCGGATATGCGGAAGTCGCCAAGTATGGTCTGATCGACGATCCGGATTTCTTCACCTGGCTGGAAACCAACGGCGCCGCCGTGTTGGCGGGAGACCGCAAAGCGCGCGCGCATGCCATCGAGGTAAGTTGTCTCTCCAAGGCGCGCATCGTGGCGGCCGACGAACGCGAAACCACCGACCTGCGTGCGCTACTCAATCTCGGCCATACGTTCGGCCACGCGCTCGAAGCTGAAACCGGTTTCGGTCCCGACCTGCTGCACGGCGAGGCCGTGGGCGCCGGCATGGCGATGGCGTTCGATCTGTCGGCCCAGCTCGGCCTCTGTCCGCCGGCCGACGCCGAGCGCGTGCGCCGGCATCTTGCGGCGGTCGGCCTGCCGGTGCGGCTGCGCACCATCGGCGGCGACAACCGCCGCGCCTGGAGCGCGCAAAAGCTGATCGAGCACATGCGCGGCGACAAGAAGGCGGTGGGCGGCAAACTCGCCTTCATTCTCGCCCGCGGCATCGGCAAGGCCTTCGTCAGCCGCGATGTCGGCGAGGCCGATCTCGTGCGCCTGCTCGATTCAGCCATCGCGGCCTAGCAAGACATGGAAGCCGAGATCCATCTCGAGGTCGGCCTGAATATCGCCGTGCCGCTGGTGCTGGCCTGCCTGGTCGGCGCGAGCTATCTCGCGGCGGCCGAGACGGCGATCACCGGCGCCTCGCGGCCGCGCATGCACCGGTTGGCCCAGCAGGGCAAGCGGCGCGCGGTCCTCGTCAACCGCCTGCTCGAGCGCAAGGACGAGGTGGTGAGCGCCACCCTGATCGGCAACTCGATCCTCAACATCTTCTCGGCCTCGCTCACCACGGCGGTGCTGACCGACCTGTTCGGCGGTGCGGGCGTGGTCTACGCCACGCTGGCGCTCACCGTGTTCGTAGTACTGTTCGTCGAAGTGCTGCCCAAGACGTGGGCGATCATCCAGGCCGATCGGCTGGCGCTCGCGCTGGCGCCGACTCTCAACGTGGTGATGCTGGTGCTGGGCCCCGTCGCCTCGGCCTCGACGCGCGGCGCACGCGGGTTCCTGAACCTGATCGGCGTTCGCGGCCATGCCGCCGCCCAGGAGGCCGAAGCGCAGACCGAGGCGCTACGCGGCGCCATCGAGTTGCACGGCGAAGGCGGCCATGCCGACGGGGCGGCCCCCGCCGAGAAGGCGATGCTGCGCTCGGTGCTCGACCTGGGTGACCTCACGGTAGGCGACGTCATGACTCACCGCGGCAACGTCGTGCTGGTCGATGCCGACCTGCCGGTCGACGAGATCGTTAACCAGATGCTGGCCTCGGTCTACACGCGCGTGCCGGCCTATCGTGGCCAGCCCGACAACGTGGTCGGCGTGATCCACGCTAAGGACCTGTTCCGCGCCGTGCGCGCCGCCGGCGGCTCTGACAACGTCGGGATAGACGCGGCGATGACGCCGCCGTGGTTCATTCCCGAGACGTCGACGCTGTTCGACCAGCTCGAGGCGTTCCGCGAGCGCCACGAGCATTTCGCCATCGTCGTCGACGAGTATGGCGCGCTGCGCGGCATCGTGACGCTGGAAGACATCATCGAGGAGATCGTCGGCGAGATCGAGGACGAGCACGACACCATCAAGCGCGGCGTCGTCCGCCGCGACGACGGCAGCTTCGTCTGCAAGGGCGAGGTGCCGGTGCGCGACCTCAACCGAGAATTCGGCTGGCGCCTGCCCGAGGACGTGGCGACCACCGTCGCCGGCCTGGTGCTGCACGAGGCGCGGCGCATTCCCGAAGTCGGCCAGATCTATGCATTTTACGGTTTCCGCTTCGAAATTCTGAAGCGCGAGGGCACGCGCATCGCCGAGTTGCGCGTCGTGCCACCCGCCGCCATATAGATTTCCAAACCGTTCACCCGAAGAGGTATGACCATGCCGCTTTCGCCACCGATCGGGCGACAGCACCTGCACACGCGCCGCGTCGTTTGCCAGGGCTTTTTCCGCGACGACGGGCTGTGGGACATCGAGGGCCACATCACCGACGAGAAGACCTACGAGCACGCCAACGAATGGCGCGGGTCGCTCAAGCCCGGCGACCATGTGCACGACATGTCGATCCGCCTCACCCTCGACCACACCTTCACCATCGTCGACGTCGAGGCGGTGACCGACAGCTCGCCCTACCGCATGTGCGGCGACATCACGCCCGACTTCAAAAAGTTGATCGGGCTCAAGGTCGGTGGCGGCTTCAACCGCGCGGTGCGCGAGCGGCTGGGCGGCGTGCATGGCTGCACGCACATCGTCGAGCTTTTGGGCCCGGTCGCCACGACGGCATTCCAGACCGTGGGCTCGCGCAAGGCCAAGGAACTGACCGACGCGCATCGAGCCAAGATCGGCAAGCCGGCCAAGCCCGCCGACCCCAGCAAGCCGCAGCGCAAGCCCCACATGCTGGACGGCTGCCACACCTGGGCGTCGGACGGCGAGATCACCAAGCGCTGGGTGCCGCAGTTCTACACCGGCCCCGGCGCCGAGGCGGTGCGCGAAGCGGCGAAGAACAAGGAAATCGAGCTCGACGGCTAGCGCTTCTGGGCATCCTCCGCCGGCGTCAGCGTCGTGATCGCAAGCGCATGCAGTCCCGCGTCCAACTCGGCTTTCAGCGCGGCATAGACAAGACGCTGGCGCGCCACGCGGTTCTGGCCGTCGAAGGCGGCCGACACGATCTCGACCTTGAAATGGGTCTCGCCGCCCTCGCGCCAGCCGGCATGGCCATGGTGCTTGGAGGACTCGTCCTCGACGGCCAGCCGCGTCGGCGCGAACCGCTCCCGCAGCTTGCTGTCAATCGCCATCGCCACTGCACCCATGAAATTGCCTCGCTTGCCGGAGCGGTTGGTAGGACTCATATTTAGGAGATGGCTCGACGGCGGGCAAAGACTCTGGCGGAGATCGACGGCGCGCAGCCCTATGAAAGGGTCTGCGAATCGCCGGGCTGCCGCTTGTCCGGCGATTACCGCGCCCCGCGCGCCCGCGACCAGCTCGACCAGTACCGCTGGTTCTGCCTCGAGCATGTCCGCGACTACAACAAGAAGTGGGATTATTTCGCCGGCCTAGACGCCGACGCCATCGAGGCCCATATCCGCGCCGATACGACCTGGCGCCGGCCGGTCTGGCCGCTGGGCGGGAGGCGGGCCGGAGGTGCCCGGATCAACGACCCGTTTGGCCTGAGCGACGACGCCGGCCTCGCCGAAAAGCCGCCACCGCGCATGGACGGCAGTGAGCAACTGACGCCGCAGGAACACGACGCCCTGGCAGCCCTTGAACTTTCATGGCCGATAACCCAGTCGACTCTAAAATCTCGTTACAAGGAACTGGTCAAACGGCATCATCCCGATGCCAATGGCGGCGCCCGCGAGGCCGGGGAAAAGCTCAAGGAAATCAACGCCGCCTATTCCACACTGCGGGCTTCGGAGCACATTTCCCCCGAGTGACGGCACAGTGACGCAGGCACTGCAGGGGTGCTCCGCCTTTGGCAGCTTGCAGTGCACAAAATGGCCTGCGACTATGGCCACAACCCGCAATTTGGCGGGCTTTGTTTTAGGACTCCGTGTGATGGCTTCTACGACGACCGCGGCCCGGCAAAACGTCTCGGGCCTGCCGGATATCAAGGTTTCTGCGCGGCAGCTCTTCGGCATCGATACCAACATGGAAGTGCCGGCGTTCAGCACCGCGGGCGAGCATGTGCCCGAGGTCGACGACGCCTACCTGTTCGACCACGACACCACCATGGCCATCCTGGCCGGGTTCGCGCACAACCGGCGCGTCATGGTCCAAGGCTATCACGGCACCGGCAAGTCGACCCATATCGAGCAGATCGCGGCGCGCCTCAACTGGCCCTGCCTGCGCATCAACCTCGACAGCCACATTTCCCGTATCGACCTGATCGGCAAGGACGCCATCGTGTTGAAGGACGGCAAGCAGGTCACCGAGTTCCGCGAAGGCATCCTGCCGTGGGCGCTGCAGAACCCGACGGCGCTGGTGTTCGACGAATACGACGCTGGCCGCGCCGACGTGATGTTCGTGATCCAGCGCGTGCTCGAGGTCGACGGCAAGCTCACCCTGCTCGACCAGAACAAGGTCATCCGCCCGCATCCGTCGTTCCGTCTGTTCTCGACCGCCAACACAGTCGGCCTCGGCGACACGACCGGCCTCTATCACGGCACGCAGCAGATCAACCAGGGCCAGATGGACCGCTGGTCGATCGTGACGACGCTCAACTACCTGCCGCACGACCAGGAAGTGAACATCGTCGCCGCCAAGACGCCGATGTACGACACCGAGGACGGCCGCAAGATCCTGTCCGCCATGGTGGCGCTGGCCGACCTCACGCGCGCCGGCTTCATCGCCGGCGATATCTCGACCGTGATGTCGCCACGTACCGTGATGACCTGGGCCGAAAACGCCCGCATCTTCGGCGGCGACATCGGCTTTGCCTTCCGGCTGACCTTCCTCAACAAGTGCGACGAGGTCGAGCGCAGCACGCTCGCCGAGTACTACCAGCGCTGTTTCGGCAAGGAACTGCCGGCCAGCAGCGGCAAGGGCGGAAAGCTGCACTAGCGGCAAGTTAAGAGGGCCGCATGGCCAAGGATTCGACGCCACTCGAGGAGTTCCGGCGCGTCACCGCAACGACGATGCGGGCGATCGCGCGCAAGGAAGTGAACGTGGCCTTCGTGCCCGACGGCGGAGCGCTGCTCGGCACCGAGGCGCGCATCACCGTGCCGGCCCGCGACCTGCCGGTCGAGGATGTCAGCCGCGTGCGCGGCGAGGCCGATTCGATGGCGCTGAAGCTGCGCCATCACGACCGCAAGATGCACCTGCGCCGCGTGCCCCGCGGTGAGACCGCGCGCGCGATCTTCGAGGCCGTCGAGCAGGTCCGCGTCGAGTCGCTGGGCGCCCGCAAGATGGCCGGCGTCGCCGACAATCTCTCGGCCCTGTGGCGCCAGCGCTCCGACCAGCGCGGCCATTCCAGGGTCAAGGCCAAGGACGACGCGCCGATCGCCGACGTGATCGGCCTGATCGCCCGCGAGCAGCTTTTGGGCGCCGCGCCGCCGGAATCGGCCAAGGCGATGGTCGACATGTGGCGCGCCGATATCGAGGCCGCCGCCGGCCGCGACTTCCAGAAGCTGAAGGATGCTCTGGGCAACCAGGACGCCTTCGCCCGCGCCGCGCGCCAGCTGATCCGCGACCTCAAGCTCGGCGATGAATCGGCCGACCTGCAGGACGACGACACCGAGGACTCGAAGGACCAGGAGAACGCCGACGGCCAGTCGAACGAGACCGGCGACGACCAGAGCGATTCGAGCGAGACCCACGGCTACGGCCAGCAGGGCGAGGAAACCGAGGACGCCTCCGAGCAGGACGACGCCTCCGAGACTGTCGCCGACCAGACCCAGACCGAGATGCAGATGGGCTCGGGCGACGAGGAAGAACCCGGCCGCGCCGAGCGTCCGTGGCTGCCACCGGGAGCCCTCAGCAACGAGCCGCTGGGCCAGCAGTATCACGCCTATACGGTGAAATTCGACGAGATCGTCGAGGCCGACGCGCTATGCGACGCCGAGGAGCTTGGCCGCCTGCGCAACCATCTCGACCAGCAGTTGGCACACCTGCAGGGCGTCATCGGCAAGCTCGCCAACCGCCTGCAGCGCCGCCTGATGGCGCAACAGAACCGCGCCTGGGATTTCGACCTCGACGAGGGCACGCTCGACGCCGCGCGGCTGGCCCGCATCGTCGCCAATCCCATGCACGCCCTTTCCTTCAAGAAGGAAAAAGACACCAACTTCCGCGACACCGTGGTGTCGCTGCTGATCGACAATTCGGGCTCGATGCGCGGCCGGCCGATCACGGTCGCCGCCATGAGCGCCGACATCCTCGCCCGCACGCTCGAGCGTTGCGGCGTCAAGGTCGAGATCCTCGGTTTCACGACGCGCGCCTGGAAGGGTGGCCAGAGCCGCGAGCAGTGGCTCGCGGCCGGCAAACCAGCCAATCCCGGCCGGCTCAACGACCTGCGCCACATCGTCTACAAGAACGCCGACGCACCGTGGCGCCGGGCGCGCAAGAATCTCGGCCTGATGCTGCGCGAGGGCATCCTCAAGGAGAACATCGACGGCGAAGCGTTGCTGTGGGCGCACAACCGCCTGCTGGTGCGCACCGAAGAGCGCAAGATCATGATGGTTATCTCCGACGGCGCGCCGGTCGACGATTCGACGCTGTCGGTCAATCCCGGCAACTATCTCGAGCGCCATCTGCGCGACGTCATCGAGTGGATCGAGACTCGCTCGCCGGTCGAGCTGGTGGCCATCGGCATCGGCCACGACGTCACGCGCTACTACCGCAAGGCCGTCACCATCGTCGACGCCGACCAGCTGGGTGGCACCATGATGGAGCAGCTCGCCTCGCTGTTCGACGAGGACGACAAGAAGGACGTGCGCGCGCAGCGCGAGCTGAAGCGCACCGGTGGCGGCGCCGGCAAGCCCAAGGGCAAGCGCGCGGCTTAAGCCTCTTTACCTCCCCCCCACTTCGTGGGGAGGAGAAGCTAAGGCTCACGTCGCCGGCGGCAGCTGCCAGATTCTCCGGTAGATCGTGATCGTGCGCTGCCAGGCGAGCGATGCGTCGGGCTTGTCGTAGTCCGGCGAGCGCGGATTGTAGAATTGCGGTTTCGAGCTGTAGCGGAAGAAATGGCCTTCGCGCTGCGCCGCCTTTATCCGCTGCGAGATGTCGGCGACGTAGACTTGGCCCGGCACCGAGTCGCGGTCGCTGTAGTGGCCGATAAAAGTCTCGTAGATCGAGGCGAGCTCGGCCGGCGGCCGCTCGATGCGCACGCACCACACGGCGACGCCGTGCGCGGCCTTGCGCAGGCTGCCAGCGACCGCCCGGGCCAAAGCCGAAGGCGCCGATGCGCTGGTTGCCTTCGGGCCGGTTGCGCAGCCAGTCATACTAGGCCGACACGGTCTCGCCCGGCTCCTGGCCCTCGATTTCCTTGGCAAGGCGCTCGGCGGCCAGCGGATCGTTCGCCGTCTTGCCGCCGGCAAGGTCGACGACCAGGCCCATGATGCCCTCGAAGGCGAGCGAGGCGCCCATGGCCTCGAACTCCGGGATCGCACCCCAGCCGTCATGAACCAGGATGATCGAGTGCGCCGGCGTCTTGAGCGGCCTGAAGAGCTTGGCGCGGCAGGTGATATTGCCCGGTATCACCATCGACACCGGCAGCGGCGGTGGCAATTGCGGGCCCGATTGCGCACGTACGGCGGGGCTGGCCAGGAGCAGAGTCCCGGCAAGCGCCGAACGTCTGGACAGCGGACGGCCGATACTCATGGCGGGCAATCTATGTCGGCGCGGCCGCGCGCCACAACCCCGCATATGTTAGACACGGGGCGTGCGCATTGCCCTTCGCCCCCTGCTCTTTCTCGTCTTGCTGGTCGCCGCGGCCTGTTCCGGATCGGCGCCGCGAGGTGCCGCGCTGGCTCAGGAGCAGCCGGTCCAGATCAAATCGACGATCATTCCGCTCAAGCTCGACGATCCCGCCGCCACCGAGGTCGGCCGGCTGATCTGGCGGGGCGGTGTCTCGCTGAGCGCCAACTCGGCGCTGTTCGGCGGCTGGTCGGATCTCCATGTCGCCCCTGATGGCCGCTCGCTGAAGTCGGTTTCCGACGTCGGCGGCTGGCTGGTGGCTGCCATCGAATACGATGCGCGCGGCAATCTCGCCGGCCTCGGTCCCGCCCAGGTCGGCAAGCTGCACGGTCTCGACGGCAAGCCGCTCACCAGCAAGCGCGACGCCGACGCCGAGGCCATGGCTCGCCTGTCCGACGGCTCGTGGCTGGTCGGCTTCGAGCAGCGCCACCGCATCTGGCGCTATCCCGCGGGCGACGAAGCCGCCGGCAAGGGACTGGCCGGCACGCCGGCGCCGATCGAAGGCCCGCCGCAGCTCACGCGTCAGCCGACGAACGGCGGGCTGGAGGCCATGACCGCGCTGGGCGACGGTCGCGTCGTGATGCTGAGCGAGGAATATTCGGAAGTCGGCGGCACGACCATGGGCTGGATCGGCGAACCGGTTGGCGACGGCTTCCGCTGGAGCAGCTTCCACTACGCCACCATTCCCGACTTCCGCATGACTGCGGTGGCGCCCTTGCCCGACGGCTCGTTGGTGACCCTCGAACGCGCATTCGACATGGTGCGCGGCGTGCGGGTGCGGGTGATGCACTTCGACGCCAGACAGCTGGTCGCCGGCGGCACGGTACGGGCCGATGAACTGGCCCGGCTCGCCACGCCCTATGCGGTGGACAATCTCGAGGGAATTTCCGCGACCAGGAGTCCGCGCGGCGAGACGTTTTTGTGGCTGATCTCTGACGACAATTTCAATCCGCTGCAGCGGACGATCCTGCTGCTGTTCGAACTGGCGAAGTAGCGCCTAGGCGGCTTTCTTCGCGTCCTTCTTGGCCTTGGCCGAAACGACGCGGCGCTTCAGCACGGTCATTTCCGGCGTCAGCTTGCTGTCGTTGGTGCCAAGCAGGTAGGCGTCGATGCCGCCATTGTGCTCGATGGTCTTGATGCCGCGCGGCGTCAGCCGCAGGCGGATCGAATGGCCCAGCGCATCGGACAGGACCGAGGCAACCTGCATATTGGACATGAACCGACGCTTGGTCTTGTTGTTGGCGTGGCTCACATTGTTTCCGTACTGGACGGACTTGCCCGACAGGGCGCAACGACGGGGCATGGCGCTTTCCGCTTGAAAAAAACTATCCCGCCAAGGGGCGGGAAGCCCGGCTTTCTACGGGTCCGAGGGGTATCCGTCAAGCTGGCCGGACGGCTCGCTGCCTAGGCAAACCAGTCGACCACGTGCTCGGTGATATCCTCGACCTGATCCTCCGGAATCACCCTTCCCCGGGCCGAAATTCCGGCTTTGTGGACGGTTTCAAGGTCCCCGGAGACCAAGGGGTGCCACCAGTAGAGGTCCTCCCCGAGGTGGACCAGGCGATAGGCGCAGGTTCGGGGCAGCCAATCCATCTTGGCCACCACCTTGGGGGTCAACTGGATGCAGTCCGGCACGATCTTCTTGCGGTTCTTGTAGTCCCGGCATTGCGCCGTCTTGGGGTCCAGGAGCTTGCAGCAGGTGTCGGTCTGGGCGAGCTCGCCGGTGCCCTCGTATTCCAGCTTGTTGACGCAGCACATGCCGCAGCCGTCGCATAGCGACTCCCATTCCTGCTTGTTCATCCGGGCCAGCGACTTGCGCTTCCAGAACGGCAACTCGGATGCGGCAGCAGCGGCGCGAGCGCGCCTGAGGAACGATTTAGCGGCCATGGAAGGCTTCTAGCATGCGCCGGGCCGCCGCTGCAGGTGTCGTCCGGCCGTTTTCCACCTCTCGTTCGAGCCCTCCCACGATCCTCTTGATTTCGGGATGCTTGCGCAGCTCGGCCAGCAGGGTCTCGCCGACTTCGGCCCACATCCAGGCGCGCGCCTGTTCGGCCCGCCGCCGCGCTATGCCCTTCTCGCCCACGGCCTGCCGGAAGCGGCCGACGATATCCCAGACCTCGATCACGCCCTCGCCGGTGATCGCCGAGCAGGTGCTCACCTCCGGGGTCCAGCCCGCGGTCGGCGAACGCAGCATGCGTAGGGCGTGCTGATAGTCGGCGGCCGATCGCTGCGCCGCGGCTTTCATGTCGCCATCGGCCTTGTTGACCACGATCAGGTCGGCGAGCTCGATCACGCCGCGCTTGATGCCCTGCAGGTCGTCGCCGCCGCCCGGCAGCAGCAGCACGATGAACATGTCGACCATGTCGGCGACCGCCGTCTCGGACTGGCCGACGCCCACCGTCTCGACGATCACCGTGTCGAAGCCCGCCGCCTCGACGAGCAGCATGGCCTCGCGCGTGCGCCGTGCGACGCCGCCCAGGGTGGCGCCGGCGGGCGACGGCCGGATGAAGGCCGAGTCGCGGCGCGACAGTTCCTCCATGCGCGTCTTGTCGCCCAGGATCGAGCCGCCGCCGCGCTTGGATGACGGGTCTATCGCCAGCACCGCCAGCCTACGGCCCTTCTCGATCAGCCCCAGGCCGAAACGCTCGATGAAGGTCGACTTGCCGACACCGGGTACGCCGGTGATGCCGAGCCTCACCGACTTGCCGCTGTGCGGCAGCACCGCGGCAAGCAGCGCGTCGGCGCGCTCGCGGTGATCGGAACGCGTGGATTCGATGAGCGTGATGGCGCGGGCAAGCGCGTGACGGTCGCCGTCCAGCAGCGGCTTGAGCAGAGGATCGCTCATCGCTGCGAGACTTATCAGCCGGGACGGCGGAGCGCCAGCAAGGCGGCGATAGTGGCGGCGCCATAGAAGAAACCGAGCGTCCAGCCGAGGCCGGGATCGCCGACCGCGTCCATCGCCGCACCGGTGAGCGGCCGGCCTATCAGGCCGCCCAGAATGTAGAGCATGCTGAAGGCGGTGTTGGCGCGGGCGATGTCGCCTCCCTGGAAGCGCTGGCCAAGCAGCGCCAGGCCCACCGGGTAGATGGCAAAGGAAATGCCGCCCCACAGCAGGATGACGCCGATCACTGCCGGCGACTGCGCCGGCACCATCGGCAACAGACCGACGAGGACGGCGCTGGCCAGCGTGCAGCCGGCAAGTACGGCACGGCGGTCGAAGTGATCGGCCATCCAGCTGACCGGCCATTGCAGCACGACATTACCCACGACGAAGGCCGAGAGCCACAGCGCGCCGGTCTCTGCCGAAACGCCGACGCCGACGGCGTAAACCGGCAAGAAGCTGAACGCGACCTGCTCGCCCAGCCCGCAGACGAAGCCCGCGAACATGGCGAGCGGCACGATCGCCGCGACGATCAGGAAGCCACTGTCGGCCGTGTGCTCGATCGCCGGTGCACTCTTCCAATAGGGCAGGAGCGGCACCGCCACCAGCAGGGCGAGCCCGGCGCAGGTCAGGAACGGCGCAGGTCCGTAGACACCGACCACCTGCAGCACGAGCGGACCGAGCGCAATGCCCAGCGCCACCAGCATCGAATAGATGCCCATGACGCGGCCGCGGCGCTTCTCCTCGACGACGACGTTCATCCAGATCTCACTCACCACCCACGGCACGCCGCCGGTCACGCCGTGCAGGAGGCTGAGCACGAACCAGATGGCCGGACTGCTGGTGAGCGTATAGGCGACCGTGACGGCAGAACCCGCGACGACGGAAACGACAATGAGCGGCACGGCGCCGAAGCGCGCCGCCATCTGCGGAATGCGCGTGCCGAAGGCCAGCATTCCGATACCCCAGGCGGCGGAAACGACGCCAATGGTGAGCTTGTCCGCGCCCTGCCGTTCCAACGCCAGCGGCACCAGCGGTAGGGCGACGCCCGCCTGCAGGCCGATGGCGGCACAGGCGAGGAAGACTGGCAGAAGGGCGCGCCAGGGGTTTTGGGGCGTGCTGCTACTCGGCGACACGCAAATGGCCTTCGGCGCGGAACGAAGGAGGCTCCTCGACTTTTTGCTCGATCTTGCGCTCGGCTTCGGCGGCGGCCTCCTGCTGGCGCCGCCACATGTCGGCATAGAGGGTGTTCTTGGCCAGCAGTTCGGCATGCTTGCCGCGCTCGACGATGCGGCCGCGGTCGAGCACGACGATCTCGTCGCAGTTGATGATGGTGCTCAGGCGATGGGCGATCACCACGGTGGTGCGGCCGCGGCTCACCTCCTCCAGCGAGCGCTGGATCTCCTGCTCGGTGCGGGTGTCGAGCGCACTGGTCGCCTCGTCGAACAGCAGGATGCGCGGATCTTTGAGGATAGTGCGGGCGATCGCCACGCGCTGCTTCTCGCCGCCCGAAAGTTTTAGCCCGCGTTCGCCCACCATCGCCTGGTAGCCGTCGGGCAAGGCGACGATGAAATCGTGGATGCGCGCCATCTTGGCCGCCTCTTCGACCTCCTCGCGCGTGCAGTCGGGCCGGCCGTAGCAGATGTTGTAATAGATCGTGTCGTTGAACAGCACGGTGTCCTGCGGCACCACGCCGATGGCGGCGCGCAGGCTCTGTTGCGTGACGTCGCGGATATCCTGGCCGTCGATGCGCACGCTGCCGGCCGCCACGTCGTAGAAGCGGAACAGGATGCGCGAAACCGTCGACTTGCCGGCACCGCTCGAGCCGACGATGGCCACCGAGTTGCCGGCCGGCACGCGGAAGCTGACGTCGTGCAGGATCGGCCGCGCCTTGTCGTAATGGAAGTCGACATGGTCGAACACGATCTCGCCGCCGGCGACGGCGAGGGGCCGGGCATCCGGCTTGTCGGCGACCTCCGGCGGCACGTCGAGCAGGCCGAACATCTTTTCCATGTTGACCAGCGCATTCCTGATCTCGCGATAGGCGAAGCCCAGCATGTTGAGCGGCTGGTAGAGCTGCAGCAGGAAGGCGTTCACCGCCACGAAGTCGCCCAGCGTCATGGTGCCGTCGACCACGCCATAGCCCGCCATCACCATGACCGCGGCGAGGCCGACGGCGATGATGGCGCCCTGCCCCACGTTCAAGAGCGACAGCGTGCGGCTGGAACGGATCGCTGCCTTCTCGTAGCGCTGGCGGCCGACATCGAAGCGCCGGGCCTCGTGCTCCTCGTTGCCGAAATATTTTACCGTTTCGTAGTTGAGCAGGCTGTCGATCGCCTTGGCGTTGGCGTCGGTGTCGGCGTCGTTCATGCGGCGCACGAAGGCGATGCGCCATTCCGACAGCATGATCGAGAAGACGATATAGGCGCCAATCACGCCCAGCGTCACGGCGGTAAAGCGCCAGTCGTAGAGGTTCCACAGGATGATGCCGACCAGCACGATCTCGAACATCGTCGGCACGATGTTGAAGGTCGTGAAGCGGATCAGGAATTCCATGCCCTGCGTGCCGCGCTCGATGACGCGGCTCAACCCGCCGGTCTGGCGCTCGAGGTGATAGCGCAGAGATAGCGCATGCAAATGGCGGAACGTCGTCAGCGCAAGGTTGCGCACGGCGCGCTGCGCCACCGGCGAGAAGATAGCGTCGCGGATTTCGCCGAACGCCTGGGCCAGAACGCGCGCCACGCCATAGGCCAGGATCAGCGCCACCGGTACGGCCAGCGCCTGCAGCTTGGGATCGCCGAAGGCGTCGATCGCGTGCTTGTAGAGGAGCGGGACGTAGACGTTGGTGACCTTGGCCAGGAACAGCAGCACGAGTGCAACGAGGACGCGGCTGCGCAGCCCCCATTCGCCGTGCGGCCACAAATGGCGGGCAAGGGTGCGGACCACCCGCCACGAACGCGAGGCGTCGATGCTGGGAGGACGATCGGCGGCGGGGGGAGACATTGTTGAAACGGGGCGCTTTTGCGGCGGCTGGGGGTGTGGCGTAGGGGGCGCGGGCCTTCTATCGTGCCTGTGCCGCCGGGGTAAGCCCCCCTGTGGAGAGGGTCCCATGAGTTTTCGTAGAGCCCTGCTGTCGCTGGCCTTTTGCACGACCGCGCCGGCCGCTGCCTCTGCCCAGGCGGCAGAGCCAGCGCCGCGCATGGTCGAGCTCGCCTACGAGATCACGTTCGCGGGATTTGCCGGCTTTCGCCTGAACGTCGCCGCGCGGCTGGACGGGCAGGCTTATGACATCGAAAGCCATGCCTTCAAGGAAGGCGTGTTGCGCGCGCTCACGATCCATTATGTCGGCCGCAACCGCGCCTGGGGGACGGTGGCGCCGGACGGCGCGCGACCGATCGGCGGTTCGTTGTCGATCGTCGTCGGCGACAAGCCACGAACCTGGCTGGCGCAGTACGGCGCCGCAGGGTCGGTACAGGAAACCCACAATCCAGAATGGAAGCCGATCGCGGCACACCAGATCAGCGACGAGCAGCGCCGCAGCGCGCTCGATCCGCTGACGGCGGTGCTGACCGTGGGCTTTGCCGGCGACAACGCCTGCGACCGCACCATCCCGTCGTTCGACGGCAAGCGGCGCATCGACGTCGTCCTGAAGAAGGTCGGCAGCGAACCCGCCGCGGCTACCGGCGTGCCGGGCGTCCAGGGCGACGCCCTGGTGTGCGAACTCCACACCCACCGCGTTGCCGGCGAGTTCGACGAGGCGCCCAAGGAAGCCGAGACCGAGAAACAGCGTCCGATGAAGATCTGGCTGGCGCGGCTCGACTCCTCGCAGCTTCGGCTTCCGGTAAAGCTCGAGGCTCAGACCGGCTTCGGCACGATCCGCGGCAAGACGCTGACCTACAGCCAGCGCAGCCTCACCGACGAGGAGCGGGTGGCGATGCGGCGCTAGTCAGCCCGGCCAATCCAAGTCTGCGCCACCTCGACCGGTACGTGAGCATGTTGCTTGCCGCCGACGATTTCCCGGACAAACCGGCGCTGACGGCTCATATCGAGTCGTCGCTCCATGACCTCGTGGCTCTGGCGTGCGACTTTGAACGTGAGATGGCGCCGATTGCCCGTATGGGTGCAACGCGCGGCGCGCAGTTTCGCAACGTGCTGGCGGAGATCAAGGCGTCCTTCCCGCATCCGGAATTCTCGGCAGGCGATGTTTGCAGGAAGCTCAATTTGTCGTCGCGCTACCTTCAAGCCTTGCTGACGGAGTCGGGCGTTGTGCAGCTAAAGCGCGAGGTCACGAAGCTGAAGGCCGAGCGGGACATCCTAAAAAAAGCCGCGGCCTACTTCGCGAAGCAATCGACGTGAAGTTCGGCTTCATCGCGAAGCACCGGGGTCTCGCGGGGCGGCTTCTATGCCTGGCTGACGCGACCGCGCAGCAAGCGCAGTCGGAGCGATGAAGATCTTATCGGCAAGGTGCGAACAAGCTTCGTCGCGAGCGATAGAACCTACGGAGCGAGAC
>CAMDQJ010000055.1:0-27136 GCA_945905835.1 Asaia bogorensis | reverse complement strand
CTGCTGGACCTTCTCGCGCACGTCCTGGGTGGCGAGTGCCGAGGGCACCGACAGCTCGAACTCGGCGATGACGATCGAGCGGCCCTCGAGCGAGCGCGAGGTCAGCGTCTTCAGCCCGGCGATGGCGTTGACGCCTTCCTCGACCTTGCGGCTGATCTCGGTCTCGACGGTTTCGGGCGAGGCGCCGGGATAGTCGGTGGTGACCACGACGATCGGGAAGTCGACGTTGGGGAACTGGTCGACTCCGAGCTGGCGGTACGAGAACACGCCCATTACCAGCAGCGCCACCATCATCATGGTGGCGAAGACCGGGTTGTCGACCGCGATCTGGGTGAGTTTCATCGCCAGCGCCTATCGGGTTTCGAGGATTTTTACCTTCTGCCCGGCCTTGAGGCCGGGCAGGGGGGCGGCCACGATCTGCATGCCTTCGGCGAGGCCCCTGATCTCGACCAGCTCGCCGCGCGACCAGGTGCGGATCGCGCCGACCGGCTTGCGCACCAGCGTGTCGTTTTCGATCGCCAGCACGAACTCGCCTTCGTCGTCCTTGCGCATTGCCGCTGACGGCACGGCAAGGACATGGGCCTTTTCCATGACGGTGACGGTACCCATGCCGAACAGGCCGCCGCGCAGCCCTTCGTTCTTGTCGAGGATCTCGACATAGACCGGGATCGAGCGCGAGCCGGCCTGCGCCGTCGGGCTGATGCGGGTGATCTTGCCGGCGAAGGATTTGTCGCCGAGGCCTTCCAGCGTGGCGACGGCGGCCTGGCCGACGCGCAGGCGCACGACGTCGGCGGCCGGCATTTGGGCGGCGATCTCGACGTGGCTGGTGTCGAGCAGGGCCAGGATCTTGCCGTCGATCGGCAGAGACTCGCCCTGGTTGGCGATGCGTTCGCCGACCACGCCATCGAACGGCGCCAGCACGACGGTATCGAGCAGGTTCTTGCGCGCGACCTCGAGCTGGGCTTCGGCAACGGCGACCATCGAGGCCTTGTTCTCCGAGGCCGAGCGCGCCTGGTCGGCGGCCGACTGCGAGACGATGTTGCGCGAGGCCAGCGTCTCCTTGTCGGCGCGGTCGCGCGCCGTCCAGCGGGCGTCGGCGCGGGCGGCGTCGAGCGCCGACAGGCGCTCGTTAACCTTGGACTGCAGCTCGGAGGTCTCGAAGCGGGCCAGCACCTGGTCCTTGGTCACCTTGTCGCCTTCGCGCACCAGCACTTCGGCCAGACGCCCGGCGACGCGGGCCTTGACCACGGTCTGGTCGATCGGCTGGGTCGTGCCGGTGAAGCGCACGGTGTCGATCAGGCCACGGGACTTGATGGTGTGCAGTTCGGCCGCGATCAGCTCGAGCGAGCGCTCGGCGGGCCTGGCCTTGTCGGCGGCGGCCTGCTGGGCGGCCGAACGGCTGCTGCTCCAGGCGAAGGCGCCGCCGGCCAGCAGGACGGCGGCGGACGCGGCCAGGATGAGGGTGTTGCGCTTGGTGATCATGCCCTGAGCCCCTTGAGAACGAAGTCGAGGTAGGCGGTGTAGAAGTGGTCGCTGTTGGGTGACGGCTGCACTTCGTAGGTGGCGAGCGAGCGCAGCCAGATCGAATGCATGGCGAGCGGCTGGAGGAGGATGATGGCGGTCATCTCGACGTCGGCCACGGCGCGGAACTCGCCGCAGGCGATGCCGCGGCGGATCGTCTTGGCGAACAGCTGGCGGCCGCGCAGGTCGAAGTCCGAGCAGTAGAAGCGCGCGACGTCGGGGAAGTTGCCGGCCTCGGCCAGGATCAGCTTGACGACGCCGCCGACCGGGCTCTCGGCGAACTGGCGGAACTTGGCGACCAGTTCGTGGAACAGCTGCTCGGTCGTGCCCTCGAAGCGGTCGACCATTTCGTTGGCGCGCATCAGCGGCCCGCCGATGCTCTCGACGATCACCGCCTTGAAGAGCTCTTCCTTGCTCTTGAAGTAGAGGTAGGGCAGGCCCTTGCTGACGCCCGCCGCCTTGGCCACGTCCTCGAGCTTGGTCGCGGCAAACCCCTTGGTGACAAAGAGCTCCAGCGCCGCCCGCGTGATCTCGCCCGCCCGGTCTTCCGGCCGCCTCACTCGTCCAATGACTGACTGGTCAGTATCCATCGACCGGTCTTAAGCGACAAATCCGACCCAATCAAGGCACCCACCGAGCAAAAACAGACAAAAAAAGTCCGGCGAACCCGAAGGTCGGCCGGACGTTCAAACCAGTTTCGCCTTATGCACCTTCGCGAACGAAGGCGGCATGCCTTGTTAATCTCATATGGAATTCAAGGTGGCTTCCAGTGGGGCCCGCGAGGGCGCCCACTGGAAGCCGAAAGGCGTTTGGATAGGCGACCAGCGCTTGGCGCTGGTCTACGCCCTTTCCTTTATTTTACTGCTTCTTCTTCTTAGCAGCCTTCTTCTTCGCAGCCTTTTTCTTGGCAGCCATGACTGTCTCCTATGGTTAGAAGTGAGGTTCCCAACCGCGGGCGCCCCGTTGGTACGCTGTTACACACGCCACGCATGCTCAACTGCACCCTGTTGTGCCGCCGCAGGTCGTGCATTTGAGGCACGTCCCGTTGCGGACCAGGGTGAAGTTGCCGCATTCCGGACACGCGTCGCCCTCGTAGCCCTTGAGTTTCGCCGAGAGGGCGAAGTCCAGGGTTGAGGAAGACGCGGTTCCGACCGCGACGCCGACGACGGCCGCCTGGGCACGAGAGGCCAAAGCGACGGCTGAGCCGTCCGTCAGTCCGATAGGCTCGGGGCTGGCAGCCATCGCCTCGGCGATCGCCACATTGCCAGCCGTCCGGCCGTTCAAAATGTAAAGGTTGCTGCGCACATAGCCGACGCTGGCGATGCGGCTGACCGCGGCGGCCGCGGCTTGCGCCGCAGCAGTACCGGAGCCTGGAAGTTCAGCCTGGATCTCACCGCGGCCGACGCCGTCGGGCCGCAGATCGGCCTGCTCGACATGCGCCAAGTCGTTGCGGCCGAGATAGGAGATCGCCAGCTCGCGGAAGATGTAGTCGAGCACCGACGTCGACATCTTGATCGCGTCATTGCCCTCGACCACGCCCGAAGGCTCGAAACGCGTGAAGGTATAGGCCTCGACGAACTCCTCGATCGGCACGCCGTACTGCAGGCCGATCGAGATCGCGATGGCGAAATTGTTCATCAGGCTGCGGAAGGCCGCGCCCTCTTTGTGCATGTCGACGAAGATCTCGCCGACCCGGCCGTCTTCGTATTCGCCGGTCCGCAGATAGACCTTGTGGCCGCCAACGACGGCCTTTTGCGTATAGCCCTTGCGGCGCTGCGGCAGGCGCTCGCGGCGGCCCTGCACTTCGCGCTCGACGATGCGTTCCACGATCCGCTCGGCGATGATCGGTGCGCGGGCAGCCGGCGTCATCTCGGCAAGATCGTCGTTGGCCGCCTTATCGTCGCCGATAGCCATGGCCGACAGCGGTTGGGAGAGCTTGGAGCCGTCGCGGTAGAGAGCGTTGGCCTTGAGCCCGAGCTTCCATGAGAGTTCGTAGGCTTTGCGGCAATCCTCGACCATCGCCGCGTTCGGCATGTTGATGGTCTTGGAGATGGCGCCTGAAATGAACGGCTGGGCCGCGGCCATCATGCGGATGTGGCTTTCGGCCGACAACGAGCGCGTGCCGTCGCGGCCGCACGGATTGGCGCAGTCGAACACCGCCAGATGCTCAGGCTTGAGCTCGGGTGCGCCTTCAAGCGACATGGTCCCGCAGGCATGAATGTTCGCGGCGGCGACGTCGGATTTGGAGAAGCCCAGCCGCGTCAGCACGTCGAGGCGGGGATCGGTGAGGGCAGCGTCGTCGAGGCCCAGCATCTCGCGGCAGAACTCGTCACCCAGCGTATAGCGCGAGAAGACGAAGCGGATGTCGAACGCCGTGGCGAGTGCCTTTTCGACCCGGTCGAGGGTGCTCTCGTCGAAGCCGCGGGCGGCGAGAGTCTCGTGGTTGATCGCCGGGGCGTCCTTCAGCGTGCCGTGACCGACGGCGTGCGCCACGATCCGGCCGGCCGTGTCGTCGTCGTAGCCTAGGGTCTTGAGCGCCAGCGGCACCGTCTGGTTGATGATCTTGAAGTAGCCGCCGCCCGACAATTTCTTGAACTTGACCAGCGCGAAATCAGGCTCGATGCCGGTGGTGTCGCAATCCATCACCAGGCCGATCGTGCCGGTCGGCGCGATCACCGAGACCTGGGCGTTGCGGTAGCCGTGCTGCTCGCCGAGTTCATGGGCGCGATCCCAGATGCGCCGCGCCGCTGTGATCAGCCCGACGTCGGGGCAATTAGCGGCATCGAGCGGCACAGGAAAGGTAGCGATGGTCTCGTAGCCTGCATTGTCGCCGTAGGCTGCGCGGCGGTGATTGCGCATGACGCGTAGCATGCCGGCACGGTTGGCCTCGAAGCCGGAGAAGGGGCCCATGAGCTTGGCCATTTCGGCGGAAGTCGCGTAGGCGGCGCCGGTCATGACGGCGGCCACGGCGCCGGCGATGGCGCGGCCCTCGGTGCTGTCGTAGCTGAGGCCGGAGGCCATTAGCAGCGCGCCGAGATTGGCGTAACCGAGACCCAGCGTGCGGTATTGATAGGATAGTTCGGCGATCCGGCGCGAGGGGTACTGCGCCATCATCACCGAAATTTCCAGCACGACGGTCCACAGCCGCGTCGCGTGCTCGAGTCCGCCGACGTCGAGATGGCCATTGGGCTGGCGGAAGCGCATCAGATTGAGCGACGCCAGATTGCACGCCGTGTCGTCGAGGAACATGTATTCCGAGCACGGGTTCGAGGCGTTGATGCGTCCCGATTCAGGGCAGGTGTGCCAATCGTTGATCGAAGTGTCGAATTGCACGCCGGGATCGGCCGAATGCCAAGCGGCTTCGGCGACGCGGTCCCACAGGGCGCGGGCATTGACGGTCCGGGCGATATTGCCGGTGGTACGCTCGGTCAGCGCCCATTCACGATCTTCCTCGACCGCACGCAGGAACTGGTCAGTGACGCGCACCGAATTGTTGGCGTTCTGGCCCGCGACTGAGGCGTAGGCCTCCGATTCCCAATCCGTGTCGAAGGCGGGGAACTCGATATGCCGATAGCCCTGCCGGGCGAACTGGATGACGCGTTGAATGTAGTTTTCCGGCAGCTCGGCCTGGCGTGCCGCCACGATCTCGCGGCGGAGCTTCAGGTTCTGCTTGGGATCGAATGCATCGCCCACGACGCCGTCGCCCAGGCAGGCACGCATGATGGCGTTCAGATGCCGGTTGGCCAGCCGGGAGCCGGCGACCAAGGCGGCCACCTTCTGCTCTTCCAACATCTTCCAGTCGATGAAGTCCTCGATGTCGGGATGGTCGACATCGACCACGACCATCTTCGCAGCCCGGCGCGTCGTGCCGCCCGACTTGATGGCGCCGGCCGCGCGGTCACCGATCTTGAGGAATGACATCAGCCCGGAGGACCGGCCGCCGCCCGATAATTTCTCGCCTTCGCCGCGCAGGCGGGAGAAGTTGGAGCCCGAGCCGGAACCGTATTTGAACAGCCGCGCCTCGCGCAGCCACAGATCCATGATGCCGCCTTCGTTCACCAGATCGTCACTGACGCTCTGTATGAAGCAGGCGTGGGGCTGCGGCCGCTCGTAGGCGGAGGTCGATGGATAGGCCATGCCGTCGCGATGATCGACGAACCAGTGACCTTGGCCGGGGCCATCGATGCCGTAGGCCCAATGCAGGCCTGAATTGAACCACTGCGGCGAATTAGGCGCGCACATCTGCGCTGCCAGCATGAAGCAGAGTTCGTCATAAAAGGTCCGGGCGTCGTCTTCGGCGTCGAAGTAGCCGCCCTTCCAGCCCCAGTAGGTCCAGGTGCCGGCCATGCGATGGAACACCTGGGCGGCGCTGCGCTCGCCGCCGAAGCGTTGCTCGTCCGGCAACTCGGCGAGCGCCTCCTCGTCGGGTGCCGAACGCCACAGCCAGACCGGCACGTCGCTTTCGACAATCTTCTTCAGACGGGCAGGGATGCCGGTGCGGCGGAAATATTTTTGCGCGATGACATCGGTCGCGACCTGCGACCAGTGCTGCGGCACGTCGATGTCGGTAAGCTGGAAGACGATGGAACCATCGGGATTGCGGATTTCCGAATCGGCAGCACGGAACGCCATCGTCGCGAATGGCGAATTGCCTCCCTGCGTATACCGGCGCTCAAAGCGCATCGAAGATCCCCCGCCCATAAACCCGTCTATTTTGTCCTGTCGCGGGCCGCGCTCGACGAAGAGAGAGCGCACATATGGTCACAGGAGGATACTAAATTACAAAATCTTGTGTGCGCAACTACATTTTGTAGCCCAAGGTGTTGATGGTACTAGATGATGCAACATGGCAACAGGGCATCGAATCGACCGACTCGCATGATTACGAACGATCCTCAGCGTCGCTTTCACCTCGTCGCGTTGCGTGCTTTCGAGTGCGCGCGTACAAGCGGCGCGATGCATTTCTCACGCGCGGCTGGTTCATGACCTTCGGCACAAGACTCTTCACGATGATGCGCGGCGAGCTCGTTGGAACCGATGCTGAAGGCAATCGCTACTATCAGGACAAGCGCCTAATAGCCGGCCAGCGGCGCAAGCGCTGGGTGCTCTACAACGGCGAAGCCGAAGCCTCGCGCGTGCCGCCCGATTGGCACGGCTGGCTGCATCACACGACCAATACGATGCCGATGCAGGGCGGCGAGCCGCGTCAGGCCTGGCAAAAAGATCATGTGCGCAATCTCAGCGGCACCGATCTCGCCTACCGTCCGCCGGGCCACACCTTGTCCGAAGGTGGCGAGAAGCCGAAGGCGCCCTACGAGGCGTGGCGGCCGGGCTCCTGAGCGGATTGAGCGGGGGGGGAACAGCGCGTGGGCCGCAATATCGTCGAGACGATCGTTGGTGCACTGGTCCTGGTGGTCGCGGGCTTGTTCGTCTTCTACGCCTTCGCCAAATCGGACCGCACCGGACCGGGTGGCTATGAGGTCATGGCGCGCTTCGACCGCATCGACGGCCTGAAGCGCGGCGCCGACGTGACGCTGAGCGGCGTCAAGGTCGGCACCGTCACCGGCTTCGACCTCGATCCCAAGACCTACCAGGCCGTGGTCCGCATGGCCGTGGCGTCCGACGTCAAGCTGCCGCTCGACACCAACGCCAAAGTCATCGCCGAGTCGCTGCTGGGCGGCATGGTGATCGTGCTCGAGCCCGGCGGCAGCGAGCGCTCGATCCGGGCCGGCGGCGAGATCGGCAAGACGCAGGGCGCGATCCCCTTGGCCGAGCTGATTGCCAAGTTCATGTTCGGCGGCACCAGTCAGAAGTGAAAGGCGAGAGCCATGGGCGCACGTGACCGCAAGACACCGCCGGTATGGCGTCAGTCCGACGGCAAGCCGGTGTCGTGCCTCGAAAAGATCAAAGTCCTCAATCAGAACATCCAGGAAATCGAAGGCCTCTGCGCCGATGCGCTGGAGGACGGGGTACTGATGGGATGCGACGCCGACCAGATCAAGACGGCACTCCACGAGCTGATCGACGGGCTGAAACCGCCGTCGGCAAAAAAAAGCTGAGCGTGCGACCGGTCCTCGGGCTGGCCTTGCTGCTCGCCGGCGCGGGCGCGGTTTTGGCCCAGGCACCGCCGCCGCAACGTCCGGCACTCGCCCTGCCGCCGCGCGCCGATAATGCCAATCTGCGCGCCCTGCCGGACGGACCAGGCAAGCGCGTGGTCGAACTGCAGGGCCTCGACAAGGTCACGGCGCGCACCCAGCGGCTGGTGGCGCCGGTCGGCGAGACGACGCGCTTCGGCACGCTCGAGATCGCCGTCGGCGATTGCCTGGTCAACACGCCTGAAGCGACGCCCGAGTCGGTGGCCTATCTTACCATCGTCGATCACAAGCCGGGTCAGGCCGAGGAAAAGCTGTTCGCCGGCTGGATGTTCGCTTCGGCGCCATCGCTATCGGCGCTCGATCACGGCGTTTATGACGTCCGGGTTCTGGCCTGCACGAGATCGCAAGGATCCTCGCCGCCCAATTCGCGGTGAAAGACCGCCCGCCGATCGACGGCGTCGGCTAAAAGCACCCGGAATTCCTCGCGCGGCACCTCGATCGTCCCGAATGCCCTGAGATGGTCGGTCATGAACTGGCAGTCGAGCAGGCGGAAGCCGCCGCGCACCAACCGCGCCACGAGATGGACCAGCGCCACCTTGGAAGCATCGCGCACCCGGCTGAACATGCTCTCGCCGAAGAACACTGCGCCCACGGTCACGCCGTAGAGCCCGCCGACCAGCTCGCCGTTCAGCCGGCATTCGACGCTGTGGGCATGGCTGCGGGCGTGAAGCTGCGTATAGAGGTCGATGATCGGCTCGTTGATCCAGCTCTCGGGATGGCCGGGTCTCGGTTCGGCACAGGCGCGCACCACGGCGGCGAAGTCGGCGTCGGCGCGGACCTCGAATTGGCCGGAACGCACGGTGCGGGCAAGGCGGCGCGGCAGGTGGAAGCCGTCGAGCGGCAGGACGGCACGCAGGCGCGGATCGAGCCAGTGGAGCTTGGGATCGTCGCGGCGCTCGCCCATCGGGAAGACGCCGATGCGATAGGCCTGCAGCAGGAGGTCGGGCGTGATCTCCAGCATCGCGGCCGCTACTTCTTGAGGCCGACCAGCTTCTCCAGCCAGTGGATGTCGTATTCGCCGTCGATGAAGGCCTGCTCGCCGATGATGCGGCGGTGGAGCGGAATGGTGGTGTCGATGCCGCCGATGACAAATTCCTCGAGCGAACGGCGCAGCCGCATCAGGCACTCGTTACGCGTCGGTCCGCTGACGATCAGCTTGGCGATCATCGAATCGTAGAACGGCGGCATGACGTAGCCGGTGTAGAGGCCGGAATCGACGCGCACGCCAAGGCCGCCCGGCGGATGGTAATCGACGATCTGGCCGGGGCAGGGCACGAAGGTCTCGGGATGCTCGGCGTTGATGCGGCACTCGATGGCGTGACCCTGGATGACGATGTCCTTCTGCGACAGCCCAAGCGGCGCGCCGGCGGCGATACGGATCTGCTCGCGCACCAGGTCGATGCCGGTGACCGCCTCGGTGATCGGATGCTCGACCTGAAGGCGCGTGTTCATCTCGATGAAGTAGAACTCGCCGTCCTGGAACAGGAACTCCATCGTGCCGGCGCCGCGATACTTGAGCTTGCGCACTGCCGCCGCGGCCAGTTCGCTGATGCGGTTGCGCTGCTCGACGTTCAGGGCGGGTGAGGGTGCTTCCTCGAGCACCTTCTGGTGGCGGCGCTGCAGCGAGCAGTCGCGCTCGCCGAGATGGACGCCCTCGCCACGGCCGTCGCCTAGAACCTGGATCTCGATGTGGCGCGGATGGGGCAGGTACTTTTCGACATAGACCGAATCGTTGCTGAAGGCGGCCTTGGCCTCGCCACGGGCCAGCGAGAAGGCTTCCGCCGCGGCTTCCGGCTGATCGACAACCTTCATGCCGCGTCCGCCACCGCCGACCACGGCCTTGATCAGGACCGGCCAGCCGATCTTCTCGCCGAGCGCAACCACGGCCTCGACGGAATCGACGGGACCGGGCGAACCGGGCACCAGCGGCAGGCCGAGCTCCTTGGCCGTCTGCTTGGCCACGATCTTGTCGCCCATCATCGAGATGTGCTCGGGCGTCGGGCCGATGAAGGTGAAGCCGTGCGCTTCGACCGCTTCGGCGAAGCGCGCATTCTCGGAAAGGAACCCGTAGCCGGGATGGATGGCGTCCACGCCGGCGATGGTGGCGGCCGACAGGATCGCGGGAATGTTGAGGTAGCTGTCGCGCGCCGGCGGCGGGCCGATGCAGACCGATTCGTCGGCCAGGCGCACATGCATGGCGTCGCTGTCGGCGGTCGAATGGGCGGCCACGGTCTGGATGCCCATCTCGCGGCAGGCGCGATGGATGCGAAGTGCGATCTCGCCGCGGTTGGCGATCAGGACCTTGTCGAACATCGGCACCCGCTGCTACTCGACGATCATCATGGGTTCGCCGAATTCCACCGCCTGGGCGTTCTCGATCAGGATCTGGACGATGGTCCCGGCCTTGGGCGCCTTGATCGGGTTGAAGGTTTTCATCGCCTCGATGATCAGCAGGGTCTGGCCGGCAATCACCTTGTCGCCGGCGTTGACGAAGGCGGGCTTGCCGGGCTCGGGGCAGAGATAGGCGGTGCCGACCATCGGCGATTTGACTGCGCCGGGATGCTTGGCGAGATCGCCGGCAACGGGCGCGACGGCCGGAGCGGGTGCGGCAGTGGCCGAGGCGGCGGGTGCGGAGGCGGCCATGGCTGCCGGGGCGGCGTAGGTCACGGTCGGGCGCGCGACACGGATGCGGCGTTCGCCGTCGGCCATTTCGATCTCGCCGAGATGGGTTTCTTCCAGAATTGCCGCCAGCTGGCGGATGAACTCCGTATCCATCTCGAATTTTGCCATGACCGGCGCTCCCGACTGATTTTTCAGCGCGCCAGAAGGCGCGCCAGTGCCTGCAGGGCCACGAGATAGCCCTGGATTCCTAATCCCGCGATCACGCCGACCGCAGCCGGACTTACATAGGAGTGATGGCGGAAGCTTTCACGCTTGTAGATGTTCGAAATATGGACCTCGATGGTCGGCAGTTCGGCCGCGTTCAGCGCATCGAGCAGGGCCACCGAGGTGTGGGTATAGGCGCCAGCATTGATGACGATGGCGGCATTCTTCTTGCGGGCCGTCTGGATGCGGTCGACCATCGCGCCTTCGTGGTTACTTTGGGCGAATTCGACCCTCAGCCCCAGGCGCGCGGCCTCGGCACGGCAGACCTTCTCGACGTCGGCCAGCGTTTCGCGGCCGTAGATCTCCGGCTGCCGCGTCCCGAGCATGTTGAGATTGGGCCCGTTGAGCACCAGCACCGGCTTTTGAGCCGATGGGCGCCGGGCGGCCTTCGCGACCAAGCCTGCCTCCCTAAATATCCCGTCCGGCGGGGGTTATAGCACGCAACGCCTTGGCTTGGGCAAACAGGCGGTCCGACAGCGTATCGAAGGCCCACCGCTCGCTCGCACCCAGCGCCTTATAAAGGCGGTCCTCGTAATCGAGCGCCAACGGCACGATGCGGGCATGCATGGCCCGGCCGCGGGCACTGAGCTTCAAAGAGGCCCGGCGGCGGTCGTCGCGGTCGGTGGCGCGCTCGACCAGACCGCGCTTCATCAGGCCGGCGACGGCCCGGCTGATCGCCACCTTGTCCATGACGATGCGCTGCCCCACTTCAGAGGCGGTGAGCGGCGCGAAGCGGCCGAGGGCTGCCATGACCCGCCATTGCGTGACGCTGAGGCCAAACGGGCCCGCATAGAGATCGTGCAGCGATTCGCTCACCAGTTGGGCCAGGATCGAGAGGCGATAGGGGAGGAATTTCTCCAGTTCGAGAACTTGCAAAGCGTTCGGCATAATAGTTACATATGAAACTAATTAGCTCGGGAGGTCAACATGGCCGCCATCATCAACACAAGAGCCGCGGACCCCAGGACTTTCGAAGTCGACCCGGTGAACCCGATGGGGACCGACGGCTTCGAGTTCGTCGAATACACCGCGCCGGATCCCGCCGCCCTCGGCGCCCTGTACGAGAGCATGGGCTTCGTGCGCGTGGCGCGGCACCGCTCCAAGGACGTCTCGCTGTTCCGCCAGGGCGACGTGAACTTCATCGTCAACGGCGAGCCCGAGAACTTCGCCCAGGGCTTTGCCCGGGTGCACGGGCCCAGCGTCTGCGCCATCGCCTTTCGCGTAAAGAACGCCGCGCGAGCCTACAAGCGCGCGCTGTCGCTCGGCGCCTGGGGCGTCGAGAACAAGGTCGGGCCGATGGAGCTCAACATCCCGGCCATCAAGGGCATCGGCGACTCGCTGATCTATCTGGTCGACCGCTACGGTGAGCGTGGCAGCATCTACGACCTCGATTTTGAGTTCCTGCCCGGCGTCGAGCATACGCCCAAGGGCGTCGGCCTCACCTATATCGATCACCTGACGCACAACGTGCATCGCGGCCGCATGGACGAATGGTCGTCCTTCTACGAGCGTCTCTTCAATTTCCGCGAGATCCGTTACTTCGACATCGAGGGCAAGCTCACAGGGCTCAAGTCCAAGGCGATGACCAGCCCTTGCGGCAAGATTCGCATCCCGATCAACGAAAGCTCCGACGACAAGTCGCAGATCCAGGAATATCTCTCGGCCTATCACGGCGAGGGCATCCAGCACATCGCGCTCGGCACCGGCGACATCTATGAGACGGTCGAGACGCTGCGCACCAAGGGCGTGCCGTTCCAGACCGTGCCCGATACCTATTACGAGCAGGTCGACAAGCGCCTGCCGGGCCATGGCGAGGATGTCGCGCGCATGGCCGTCGACCGCATCCTGATCGATGGCGCGCCGACCGAAGGCAAAGGGCTTTTATTACAGATATTCACCCAGACCGTGATCGGTCCGATCTTCTTCGAACTCATCCAGCGCCGCGGCAACGAGGGCTTCGGCGAGGGCAATTTCCGCGCGCTGTTCGAGTCGATCGAGCTCGACCAGATCCGGCGCGGCGTTCTGAAAGCCTGAGGAGGCGACCATGGCCAAGAACTGGATTCCGCTGCGCCAGCACGAGGGCAACGCCTCGCGCCAGGCCCATGTCCGGCTGCCCGAGGGCACCTATGAGCGCGAGATCAGCAAGGAGGGCTTCTTCGGCCCGTCCTCGCAATTCCATCACAAACACAAGCCGACCGACTGGGTCGAGTTCGACGGCCCGATCCGCCCGCGCGCACTCGACCTCAACAAGCTCGTGGCCGCCCAGGTGAGCCCGTGGGCCACGCCTGTTGTGATGAGCAACCCGCACCTGCAGATGCGCATGTGGCGGCTCGACAAGGCGATGACCGACCTGGCGCGCAACAGCGACGGCGACCAGCTCGTGTTCGTCCACGAGGGCGAGGGCGACCTGTTCTGCGACTACGGCCATCTCGAATATCGCGAGGGCGATTACCTGATCATCCCGCGCGGCACCATGTTCCGGCTGGCACCCGCCAAGCCGACGATGGCGCTGATGATCGAGGCGACCAATGACAGCTTCACCCTGCCCGACAAGGGACTGGTCGGCCGCCACGCCATCTTCGATCCGGCAATGCTCGACACGCCCGTCATCGACGACGCTTTCCGTGCACAACAGGACGAGCGCACCTGGAAGGTTTCAGTGAAGCGGCGCAACACGCTCTCGACCGTGACCTTCCCGTTCAACCCGCTCGATGCAGTGGGCTGGCATGGCGACTTGAGCGTCGTGCGCATCAACTGGCGCGACATCCGCCCGCTGATGAGCCATCGCGCCCATCTGCCGCCGTCGGCCCACACCACCTTCATGGCCGGCCGTTTCGTCGTCTGCACCTTCGTGCCACGGCCGCTCGAGAGCGATCCCGAGGCGCTGCGCCTGCCGTTTTTCCACAACAACGACGACTACGAGGAGGTCATTTTTTACCACAAGGGCAGCTTCTTCAGCCGCGATAACATCCATCCCGGCATGATGACGGTGCATCCCACCGGCTTCACGCACGGCCCCCATCCCAAGGCCTTCAATGCCGCCACCAAGGGCGGCAAGACAGAGACCGACGAGGTCGCGGTGATGGTCGACACCCGCGATGCCGTCGACGTGGCGGCGATGCCGGCCGGCGTCGAGTTCGAGGGCTATGTGAAATCGTGGCGGCCGGTGGCGATCAAGCAGGCGGCGGAGTAGGCAATGAAGCTGGCAACGCTGAAGGAAGGCGGCCGCGACGGCACGCTGATCGTGGTCAATCGTGAACTGACCCGAGCGGTGCGGGCAACCGCCATCGCGCCAACGTTGCAGAAGGCACTCGACAACTGGGCCAATGCGGAGCCCAAGCTCGCCGCCCTTGCCGAGCAACTGCGCGACGACAAAGTGACGGGCTCGTTCGAACTCGACACGACCGCGCTCGCAGCACCCTTGCCGCGGGCCTATCAATGGGTCGACGGCTCCGCCTACGTCGTTCACGTCGAGCTGGTGCGCAAGGCGCGCGGCGTCGAGATGCCGCCGTCCTTCTGGACCGATCCGCTGATGTACCAGGGTGGCTCGGACTCCTTCATCGGACCCCACGACGAGATCGAGGCCGGCGATGAGGCCTGGGGCATCGACTTCGAGGGCGAGATTGCGGTCTTCACCGACGACGTGCCGATGGGTATCTCGACCCAGGCGGCGCGCAAGCACATCAAGCTCGTGACCATTCTGAACGACGTCTCGCTGCGCAATCTGATCCCGGCCGAGCTCAACAAGGGATTCGGCTGCGTGCACGGCAAGCCGGCCACGGCGTTTGCCCCGGTCGCGGCGACGCCTGACGAGCTGGGCGACGCTTGGGATGGTGGCAAGCTCAATCTGCCGCTGCTCTCGACGCTGAACCGCAGGGAGTTTGGCCATCCCAATGCCGCCGCCGACCTCACTTTCGATTTCGGCCAGTTGATCGCCCATGCCGCCAAGACGCGACATCTGGAGGTGGGCACCGTCGTCGGTTCCGGTACCGTGGCCAACAAGGACGCCAGCGTGGGTTGCTCGTGCATTGCCGAGCGCCGGGTACGCGAGACCATCGATGGCGGCAAACCGGTGACACCCTTCATGAAATTCGGCGACCACATTCGCATCGAGATGCTCGACCGTGCCGGCAAGTCGATTTTTGGCGCCATCGATCAGATGGTCGTGAGGTACGATCCTCCCGCCTGACGCCGATATGCTAGGATGGCAGCCGGAGGCGTAATGAAACTCATCGGCTATTTTCGCTCGTCGGCGGCCTATCGCGTGCGCATTGCGCTCAACTTCAAAGGCATCAAGGTCGACCACTCCTCGCGCCATCTGCGCCGCGGCGAGCACACCGCGCCGGACTACGTGGCGATCAATCCGCAGAAGCTGGTGCCGGCACTGGTGCTCGATTCGGGCGAGGTGCTGACGCAGTCGATGGCTATCATCGAATATCTCGAGGAAATCCAGCCCGTGCCGCCGCTGCTGCCCAAGGACCCGATCGGCCGTGCCCGCGTGCGTTCGTTGGCGCTGATCCCGACGGCCGACATCCATCCCATCCAGAACCTCCGGGTGATGGGTTATCTCAAGGAGATGTACGAGCTGGAGGAGGAGTCGACGTTCGCCTGGTCGCGCCACTGGATCGAGACCGGCTTCGACGCCTACGAAGCCTCGATCGCCAAGGATCCCCGCACCGGCGCCTACAGCCACGGCGATACGCCGACCCTGGCCGATCTTTGCCTTGTGCCTCAGGTTTTCAATGCCGCGCGCTTCAAGGTCGACATGGCGCGATACCCGACCATCCAGCGCATCTACGCCACCTGCATGAAGCATCCGGCGTTCGATGCCGCCCAACCGTCCAAGCAGCCGGATGCCGAAGCGTGAGGCGCTGGGCTATCGCGCTCGGCGCCATTGTCGTTCTGCTGGCGGGTGCCGGCATTGTCGGTCTGCCGCTGGTCGAAAAGCACATCGCTGCGGAAATGCGCACACGCATCGAGCAGCGCGGCATCGCCAAGGTCGGCGCCATTGAAGTCAGCGTGCTCCAGAGACGGATCGTGCTCACCGACGTGGCGATCACCCCCCCCCCGGGGGGGGTGCCGGCGGCCACGCTGAAAGTCGCACGGGTCGATGCGGGCGGTCTCGGCTGGCCAATCGACGACCTGATTGCCGGCCGCACGCCGTTTACCGGCTGGCGATGGGGTGACCCGGTGAGCGCCGATCGCATCGAGCTCAGCGACATCTACGTGCTGGACCCGGCCGCGAAGCTCGAATGGCGGATGGAGAAGATCGTCGTCGAGGACCTCGACCTGCCGCGCCACGAACCCGCCGCGGAGCTGCTTCCCGGCAGCCTGGCGCAGGAGGCCCGCGCGCTGGCCGTTTTGAGGCTGCGCCGCTTCGAGCAGCGGGGACTTGTGTTCGGCTCGGTCGGTAACGCCGGCACGCGTGTCGCCCTCGCCTCGCTTGTGATCGAGGATTTGAACAAGGGCCGGATCGGCAGCGTGAAGTTTCTCGGCAGCGATGTCCGCAACGCTGGAGCGGCGCGGCCGGAGCTGACGATCGCCGACATGTCGGTTGGCGGGATCGACCTGCGCACACCGCTCGCCAGCCTGCAGGCGGCGAGCTGGCAGCCCGGCATGCCGATCGGCCGCATCTGGGCCGATCGGGCGTCGTTCAGCGGCTTCGGTGGCGAGGTTCTGGCGCGTATCGGCCTTTCCTTCGACCGCATTCTCATGGAGGCCACCCGAGAGGGCGACAGCATCGCCCGCGGCCGAACACGCGTCGAAGGCCTGGTGTTGCGGCCGACGGGCAGCGGCCGCGAGGGCATGCAGGTGAGGATCGCGCTGGTGTCGCTCGCCGTGCGCGAAGTCGCCGCCGAGATCGACTGCTCCGGTGTCGAGGATCGCACCAAAGGCGAACTCGAAATCGACAACTGCGCCTTCAAGAGTCCGGGACTCGCCGATGCCGCCTTCGGCGCCAAACTGGTCGGCGCCGACGAGATCTTCTGGCGGGCGCTCGACAGTGGCGATGCGACGGCGATGATCGGCACCAAGGCGGCGCTGGGTTCGGTGAAAGTCGTGGTGCGCGACGACACGTTGCGCGATCGCCTGCTCAAGATCTACGCCGACTCCACGACCCAGGGGGTGGCCTCGGCTCGCGCTCAGGTGGCGCTCGAGGTTCGTCGTTTCCAGCCGACCGGCGTGCTGATCACCGATGAGTTGACCAAGCTTCTCGATACCGTTGCGCGCTTCGTCGAGCGCGGGGGCACACTTACCGTCGCGGCAAAGCCTGAACCGCCGCTTACCGTCGACAGGATCGGCTACCTGACGAGTCCCGGTCCCGACCTCGTGGACGTTCTCGGCCTTAGTGCCACGCTGGAGAAGTAGTCAGCCCTTCCGCGCCTCGGCCAGGAGCTGCTTCAACGCGTCGCCGTCGATCGCGCCGGGCACGAACGTCTTGCCGATCACGAAAGCCGGCGTGCCACGCACGCCGAGCGCGGTCGCAATCGCCATGTTGCGATCGATGATCAGCTTGATCTTGGGCTCTTCCATGTCCTTCTCGAGCCGCGGCACGTCGAGGCCGACGGACAAGGCGACCTCGAGGATGCGCGCCCGGTCGAGCTGGCCTTTGAACTCCATCAGCGCCTTGTGGAAGACGGTGTGCTTGCCCTGCTTGCCCGAGGCGAGGGCGGCGTACGCGGCGATGCGCGAGGGCTCGCCGAGAATCGGCAGGTCCTTGTAGACGATGCGGACCTTGCCGTCGGCCTTCACCACCGCCTCGATCGACGCGAAGGCGCGCTTGCAGTAGGGGCACTGGTAGTCGTTGAACTCGACGATGGTGACGTTGCCGTTGGAATTGCCGCCGATCGGACTGTCGGTGTCGCGCAAAAGCTCGCCTTCGTAGGTCTGGATCGCCTTCTTGGCGACGCCTTCGCGCTGGGCTTCCTGCTTCTTCTCCAGTTCCTGCATCGCCTCGACCAGCACTTCGGGGTTGGCGATGATGTAGTCGTGCACGGTCTTTTCGATCGCCGACTTGTCGCCGATGGCGGCGCGGGCAGGTGACGGCGCAGCGGTCGACGCTGGCGTCGAGGCTTGGGCGATGGCGAGGCGGCTGGGAGCGGTTCCCTGCACCGCGAGCAACGCACCGCCGGCGACCAGGACACCGAACAACGCCAAAAGGAACGAACGCATGGGCTTTCTCCAAGGAAACGGCGACTGGTTACACGTCTTTGGCCGGGCTGGCCACCTGGCGTCTGCCCGCTAGCGCTTGGCGGGCCGCGAGGCGATGAAAGCCTTGATATCCTTGGCACGCTGCCAAGCGGGCGAACCTTTCTGCAGCTGGTGCTCGGCCGTAGCGGCATGGGCCTGCGCCTCGGCGCGGCGGCCCTGCAGGATCGCCATTTCGGCGCGGGCGAGCGAAGTCATGCCGCTGTTGTTGAGGCGGGCGTAGCCGACCGACAGCAGGCGCCACAGCTCGAAGCTCTCGGTCTCGGTCTGGGCGGCAATCTCGAGGTTGCGGATGGCCTCGCGGTCGTTCTCCGGCTTGTCGGTTTCGAGCAGCGCACGGGCAAAGTCGATCTTGATCAGCGCCGTGCCAGGCAGCAGCTGGACGGCACGCCGGTAGGAGGGCAGGGCCTCGGCGGCGCGGCCGTTCTCGTAGAGCGCCTGGCCACGCAGTTCGTGGAAATAGGGATCGTTGGGATATTCCTTGAGCAACCCGTCCATCGTCAGCAGACCCGAACCGAGATCGCCCTTGCGGTAGAGCGCGATGGCGCGGCCATAACGGGCGACTACCGAGCGATCGGCTTCACTGAACCGCTGCAGCGCCTGATCGGGCGTGATGAAGCCCATCAGCTTGGCGACGATGCGGCCATGCATGTCGATGAAGCGCTGGGAGTCGGGCGTGTTGGCGTAGGGTGAGCGCGCCACGGCCTCCTCATAGGCGGCGATGCGGTCCTGGGTCAGCGGATGGGTCGCCAGGTAGGGATCGCGGCGGCCGAGCAGCATGTGCTCGCGCTGCTGCAGGACGCGCAGGAACTCGACGCTGCCCTTGGGCGACTGCTGGGTGCGCTCCAGGTAGGTCATCGCCGCTTGGTCGGCGGAATTTTCCTGGGTCTGGGTGTACTGCAGGAAGCTCATGATCGACGGCGGTGCGCCGGCCGTACCGCCGCCGGTCGGCCCGCCACGACCCATGCCGCCGCCCGAAACCGCGCTGCCGGCCATAGCACCGGCCGCCAGGATCGATTCGAGAATCTGCAGGGTCGACAGGGCGCGCAATTCCTCCTGTTGGCGGACGAGATGACCGCCGGCGATATGGCCGGTCTCATGGGCCAGCACGCCGATCAACTGATTCGGCCGCTCGGTGCGCATCAAGAGGCCAGTATTGATGAAGATTCGCTGGCCGCCCGCCACGAAGGCGTTGAGACTGCTGTCGGCGACGATCAGGACGTCGACGGCGTCGGGATGGAGGCCGGCAACCTTCCAGATCGGCGTTACGAAAGCGCGGATCGCGCTTTCGATCTCGGCGTCGCGGATTAGACTGAGGCGTTGACCTTGCTGGGCATGCGCGGCACGAAGCGGCTCCAGCAACGCGAACGAGGCCGCGAACACTGCGAGGCAGGAGAGAATGGCGATGCGTCTGATCACGGGCGGGACAACCTTCGGGCAAGCTAGGAACGCCAGCCGACGACGTCAATCGCAGGGCGTGCTCCTCAGCCTCCTGCTTTTAGTGGCGGCTTGTGGCGAAAGTGGGTCGCCCAACCCGCAAGATAGAGCCGACGGTATCGCGCCGAACAAGGCTGGAATTGCCGACTTTCTGCGCGGCGGGACGATATTCGCCGGCGTGGCGGCCGATGAGAGTCGGGCGGCCGAGGTCGGCCGCGACGTCCTGCTGGGCGGCGGCAATGCCGTGGACGCCGCAGTCGCGATGTATTTTGCCCAGGCGGTCACTCTGCCATCGGCCTCCAGTCTCGGCGCTTCGGGAGCCTGCATCGTCCACAACTACAAGACCCGGGTAGGCGAGCTGTTCGGCTTTGCACCGATGGCGGCGCCCGGTCCGATCGGCGGCGTGTCGTTCACCGTGCCAGCCGGCGTGCGCGCCATCACCCTGATGCATATTCGCCATGGCCAGGCGCGTTGGGAATTTCTCATCGCGCCGGCCGAGCGCCTGGCGCGTTTTGGCGTGCCGGTATCGCGGGCACTGGCGCGCGACCTGCAGGTCGGTGCGGGCACGCTCGGTGCCGATCGCGAAGCGCGCCGCACTTTCTCCAAGGGGCCGGCCGGGGCAGCGACAAACACGGCCGTCACTGAAGGCGACAACTGGTCCCAACCCGACCTAGCGGGCACGCTCGGTGGCTTGCGCCAGTATGGCGGTGCCGACTTCTTCTCGGGCCGGCTGGCGCGCCTGCTGTCGGATCAGGTCGCTCAGGCGGGTGGCAGCCTGCCGCTGGAACGCCTGCGCAACACCGTGCCGCAGAGCGGCGCACCGTCGAGTGAAGCATTTGGCAGTTATCGCGTTTACGTGGCTCCGGCGCCATTCGCCGGAGCGACGGCGCTGGCGGGCTGGAACGGCAGGGCGGCGCCCACCGGCGGCGCTGCCAGCGACTCGGGCGGCTTCGCCGGCTTTATCGCCGTCGACAGCACGGGCACCGCCGCGGCCTGTACCATGTCGATGGGCCAGCTGTTCGGCGCGCGCATCGTCGTGCCCGGCACCGGCATCCTGCTCGGCGCCCCGACGCCGGACGCCGCCGCCGTCAGCCCACTGGTGATCGCCAGCGCCAATAATGGCGAGTTCCTGTTCGCCGGCGCCGGTGGCGGGTCGTCTTCGGCTGCCGCCTCGGTCGGCGCTGTCGCCCGCGCCACCATCCAGCGCAGCGAACCGGTCCCGCGGGCGCTTGCGGAGCGCGCCGGCCAGAGCGGCCATGTCGATGCCATCGCCTGTCCGCGCGGGCTGCGCGGCAACGTGATCAGCTGCAGTGGCGCCACCGACCCGGCGGGTTCGGGCCTGGCGCTGCCGGCGATTCCCAACCGCTGAGACGGCCCGGTGGCCCAGAAACTGTCGCGCCGTGGCGGCGCGGTCGAGCCGTTCATCGTCATGGACGTCATGGCCGCCGCCGCCGAGAAGGAAGCCGCGGGCGAAAGCGTCATCCATCTCGAGGTCGGTCAGCCCAGCACGCCCGCGCCGAAGGGCGCGCTGGCGGCGGCACATGCCGCGCTCGACAGCGACCGCATTGGCTATGTCGCGGCACTGGGCATTCCGGCCTTGCGCGAACGCATCGCGCGGCATTACCGCGAGCAGTATGGCGCCGATGTCGCGGCGGAGCGGGTGATCGTGACGACGGGATCTTCCGGTGGCTTTCCGCTGGCGTTCCTGGCGAGCTTCGACGCTGGCGACCGCGTGGCGCTGGCGGCGCCCGGCTATCCCGCCTACCGTAATATCCTCTCCGCGCTCAATCTCGAGGCGGTCGATCTGCCGACCTCGGCGGCCGACCGTTACCAGCCGACCGTGGCGGCACTCGAGAAGGCCGGGCCGATCGCCGGCCTGATCGTGGCCAGTCCCTCCAATCCCACCGGCACCATGGTGACCCGTGCCGAGCTCGCGGCTCTCGCGCAGTGGTGCGAGACGAGGGGCGTGCGGATGATCTCCGACGAGATCTATCACGGCATCGTCTACGAGGGCGAAACCCACTCGGCGGTCGAAGTCTCGCAAAGCGCAATCGTGGTCAACAGCTTCTCGAAATATTTCTCGATGACCGGCTGGCGCGTCGGCTGGCTGATCGTGCCTCCCGACCTGGTGCGGCCGATCGAGCGGTTGGCGCAGAATTTCTTCATCTCGGTGCCGACGCTGTCGCAGCATGCCGGCCTCGCCGCCTTCGAATGCCGCGACGAGCTCGACGGCCATGTCCGCCGCTACAAGGCCAACCGCGACCTGCTTATGGCAGGGTTGCCAGGTGCGGGACTCGACCGGCTGACGCCGGCGCAGGGTGCCTTCTATCTCTACGCCGACGTCTCGCACCTCACCAACGACAGCCGCGAGTTCTGCCGCGCCATGCTGCGCGAGGCCGGCGTGGCGACGACTCCCGGCGTCGATTTCGATCGTGCGCGGGGGGCGGGGACGTTGCGCATTTCCTTCGCTGGTTCGACCGCCGAGATGGAGGAGGCGGTGCGTAGAATCGAGGCGTGGCGCCGGCGGTAATACAATCCGGCCAGGAGAGGCCTAGTGCAGCTTGCGCTTGTCGCGCACGGCGGGCTGCTGGCTCGGTGCCACGCTGCGGGCGCGGGCGGTCGAGGGCACGGGGCCGGAATGGTGGCCGATCATCTTCCAGCCGTCGCCGTGGCGCACGAAGCTGTTGGTCGCCATCAGCTGGGCATTGGGCAGGACCTCGCGGCAGACCACGACCGCCAACCCTGGCCGGCCGACCACCCGTCGTCGACGCAGCGTGCGCGCGGTGCGTTGGGATGGTTCACGATCGCCCGCCAGCTGGCCATGATCTCGACGCGGCCATAGAGCGGCGCCTGGCCGGGGTGCACGCAGATCATCGACCCGGTCGGCGCCCATATCGTGTCCATGGCGTCGAAGTCGCGGTCGTTGAAGGCGCGATAGAAGGCGCGGTTGGCGTTGAGCACGGCCTCGCGCTCGTCGTCGTCGAATTCCGCCAGGAGTGGCGGCAGGCGGGGCGGGCGGCGCGGCATTCGACCCTCGAAACTCCGTGGTTGCGTGGTCTAGCATTAGCCGACACAGAAGAGGTATCCAAAAGCCGAGAATGCAGATGTCCATTCCCAAGCTCGAGTTCCCGCCTTTCCACCTGCCGCCCGAAGCTGAGGCGTTGCGCGTCGAAGTCCGGCAATTCCTCAAGGAGACGCTGCCCGCCATCAAGTCGGAGGACCGCTTCCCGAGCTGGAACACTTTCTCCCCACAGTTCAGCAAGGCGCTGGGCGCCAAGGGCTGGATCGGCCTCACCTGGCCCAAGCAATATGGCGGCTCGGAACGGACCTTCCTCGACCGTTATGTCGTTACCGAAGAACTCCTGGGCAACACGGCGCCGGCCGGCGCGCATTGGGTGGCCGATCGCCAGTCGGGCCCGTCGCTGCTGCGCTTCGGCAGTGAGGAACAGCGCCAGGCCATCCTGCCGCGCATCACCAAGGGCGAGTGCTATTTCAGCATTGGCATGAGCGAGCCCGATTCGGGCTCCGACCTCGCCTCGGTGCGCACCCGCGCCGAGGCGGTGCCGGGCGGCTTCCGCGTCAACGGCACCAAGGTCTGGACCTCGGGCGCGCATCGCAACCATTACTGCATTGCCCTGGTGCGCACCTCGGGCCAGCATGGCGACCGCCACAAGGGCCTGAGCCAGATCCTGGTCGACCTCAAGACCCCGGGCATCACCATCCGTCCCATCATCAACCTCGCCGGCCGCCACGACTGGAACGAGGTGACCTTCAGCGACACTTTTATTCCTGAGAGCTGCCTCATCGGCAACGAAGGTGACGGCTGGCTGCAGGTGACGAGCGAGCTTGCCTTCGAGCGCTCCGGTCCCGAGCGCTTCCTGCAGAATTTCTACGTGCTGCGCGAGCTCATCCGCGTGCTCGGCCGCCAACCGGGCAAGCGCACCGCGGCAATTCTCGGCCGCCTCATCGCGCGCCTGTGGACGCTGCGGCAGATGTCGGTCGCCGTCGCCGGCATGATGCAGGGCGGCAAGTCGCCTGCGATCGAGGCGGCGCTGGTGAAGGACCTCGGCACGATCTACCAGCAGGACCTGCCGGAGATCGCCCGCGTGCTGGCCGAGTCCGATGCCACGACCGAGGACGACATGGCCGATTTCCTCGACGTCGCGCAGTACGCCACCATGATGGCGCCGAGCTACACCATCCAGGGCGGTACCACCCAGGTCCTGCGCGGCATCGTCGCCCGCGGCCTCGGGCTTCGCTGAGCGGGAGGGGACAAAAGTGGACCGCGAAACCAGAAACATGCTGCTCGAGACCGCCGGACGCTTCTTCACCGAGCGCTGCGGCAAGGCCGTTGTGAACGAGGTGGAGAAGGGCGTGTGGCCCGCCGATTTCTGGAAAGAGATCGAGGAGATGGGCCTGCCGCTGATCGCGGTGTCTGAAGAGATGGAAGGGGCGGGCGGCACGCTGGCGGACATGCTGGCGCTGCTGCGGCTGGCCGGCGAGCACGCGGTGCCAGTGCCGCTGGCCGAGACGGCGCTGGGCAACCTCCTGATCTCGGCGGCGGGAGGCAAGCCGGCCCCGGGGCCGTCGACCTTGGCGCTGGGCAACCTCACCGCAAACGGCGGCCGCATCAGCGGCAAGGTCGATCGCGTGCCGTTCGCTGGCGTGGCCGAACGCTTCGTCTGCATCGCCAATTCAGGCGGAAAGCCGGTGCTGGCGGTGGTCGCGCGCGACAATGCCACGATCGTCGATGCGCCGACCCATGCCGGAGAGCCCTACGGCACCGTCACCTTCGACAACGCCGCGGCCGAGTTCACGGCGCCGTCGGCTGTGAGCGCCGGGCGTGCCTTCGAGTTGGCGGCCGTCATGCGTGCCATGCAGATGGCGGGGGCGGCCGACCGGGTGCTGGCGACGGCGACGGAATACTCAAAGCAGCGCGTGCAGTTCGGCCGCTCGATCTCGACCTTCCAGGCGATCCAGCACATGCTGGCCGAGCTGGCGAGCTGCGTGGCCGCCACGATCGCCTCGGCCGAAGCCGCGGCACGCGACGCCGACGAGGGCGGCCTTGCCGACGGCGGCGCCTTCTCTATCGCCGCGGCCAAGAGCCAGGCTTCCGATTTCGCCCAGCGCATCTGCTCGATCTCGCACCAGTCGATGGGCGCCATGGGCTTCACCCATGAGCACATCCTGCACCATTACACGCGCCGGCTCTGGGTGTGGCGTCGCGACTTCGGCAGCGAGAGCTTCTGGGGCGAGAAGATCGGCGAGGCCTACGCCAAGGCCGGACCGCAGGCGCTGTGGTCGTCGCTCAGCGCCAGCAAGTACGCGGCCTAGGCGCCCGCCTTCAGCAACAGCTTGCCCGCGACCTGGCGGCCCTCGAGGTGCCGGTGCATGTCGGCGGCTTGCGCGAGCGGGAAGGTGGCCACGATCGGCACTTTCAGCCAGCCTTCGGCGATGCCGCCCAGCACATGATCGACCCCAGCCTGCCACGCGGCCGACCCCTGATCGACATGGCCGAGATGCAGCCGCGTAAAAGTCTGCGAGCGCGGGAGGATGCGCTCGCGGATGTTGAGGAAGGGCTGACCCTCGGCCTCGCCGATGCTGATGATATGGCCGAGCTTGCGCACCGTATTGAAAGTGCGGTCGAGCATGGTGGCGCCGTAGGAGTCGATGGCGAGATCGACGCCCTTGCCGGCGGTGAAGTCGAGCGCAGCCCTCTCGAAATCCTCCGTGCTCGTGACCACGACGCGCTCGGCGCCTTAGTCCAGCGCGCGCTTTTCCTTGCCGGGCGTGCCGGTGGTGCCGATCACCCGCGCGCCGGCCCTGACCGCGAGCTGGGTGCACATCAGGCCGACACCGCCGCCGACGGCGTTAACCAGCACCGCATCGCCGCGCTCCAGCCCGAAGATGGTGAAGAGCATGTGATAGGCGGTGAGGGCCTGGATCGGAAAGGCGGCTGCGACGTCGAGCGCGATTGTATCGGGCAGCCTGATCAGGCCAGCGGCGGGCGCCACGCATTTCTCGGCATAAGCGCCGCCCTTTTCCGGGAAAGCCGCGACGCGGTCGCCGACCTTCACGCCGCTCACGCCCGGCCCGAGCGCCGTGACCGTCCCTGAGACCTCGAAGCCCAGCACCATCGGATAGCTCATGGCATGCGGGTAGATGCCGGTCCTGACCTGGGTGTCGGCCCAGTTGCAGCCGGCATAGGCGACATCGAGCAGAACCTCGCCCGGACCTGCCACCGGATCGGGCATTTGCGCCAGCATGAGTTGCTCGGGCCCGCCCAGTTCATAAATGACGACGGCTTTCATCTCGTTCCTCCCTCGGCCTCACTGTGGCTTGCAACTGGCATGCCGCTTGCTGCGCCATCCGGACGGTCGCGTGCGTTGGAGGGCGTCATGTATATCGGCGTCTTCATTCCCATCGGAAACAATGGCTGGCTGATCTCGACGACCTCGCCGCAATACATGCCGAGTTTCGATCTCAACCGCGAGATCGTCCAGAAGGCCGAGCGCTATGGGCACGATTTTGCACTGTTGATGATCAAGCTGCGCGGCTTCGGCGGCGAGAGCGAGTTCTGGGACTACAACCTCGAATCCTTCACCCTGATGGCCGGCCTTGCAGCCGTGACCAAGAAGATCCGCCTCTACGCCTCGGTTGCGGTGCTGACGGTGCCGCCGGCGATCGTGGCGCGCATGGCGGTCACCATCGACTCGATCGCCAAGGGCCGCTTCGGCGTCAACATCGTCCCCGGTTGGGCCAAGGACGAATACGAGCAGATGGGCATGTGGCCGGGCGAGGCGCACTTCGCCAAGCGCTACGACTACAGCACCGAATACGTGACGGTGATGAAGGAGCTGTGGAACACCGGCACCTCGGACTTCAAGGGCGAGTATTTCCAGCTGAACGACTGCAAGCTCAGCCCGTTGCCGCAGGCGCCGATCAAGATCGTCTGCGCCGGCTAAAGCCCGCGCGGCATGGAGTTCGGCGCGACCTACGGCGACTACAACTTCACCCTGGGCAAGGGCGTCAACACGCCGACCGCGCATGCACCCACCAACTAGCTCATGATCGACGCGGCGGCCAAGACCGGCCGCGACGTCGGCAACTACGTGCTGATGATGGTGATCGCCGACGAAACCGACGAGGCCGCCATGGCTCGACATACAGGCGAGTGCTTCCATATCGGCGCCCTCGTTGTAGAGCCGCCACTTGGCCAGGCCAACGCCGATCCCAATGCCGCCGAGGGCGGAACGGCCAAGGTCATCTCGGCGCCGGAAGGGGCGATCAACTTCAGCATGGGCACGCTGGTCGGCTCCTATGCCTCGGTCGCCAAGATGCTCGACGAGGCCGCCACGGTGCCCGGCACCGAGGGCATCATGCTGACCTTCGACGATTTCCTGATCGGCATGGACCAGTTCGGCCAGCGCATCCAGCCCTTGATGAAAAGCCGCAGCGCGAAGTTGCGCGAGGTCGCCTAGCCTGCCGCTTGTCGCGTTGTTATAGTGTCGGGCATGACCGATCAGGCCTTGCCCGTCATTTCATTCGCTGGCGCCAGCGACGAGATGCTGGCGCGCCAGCTTGATGCCACCTTCACTGCGACCGGTTTCTGCTATTTCAGCGATATCGGCGTCGATCCGGCCGTTGTGAGTGACGTGTTCGAGGGGTCGCGGCGCTTTCATGCGCAGTCGCGCGAGGCCAAGGACGCGATCGTCATGAATCGCTTTCATCGCGGCTACATGGCGCCCAAGACCTCGATCATCGAGACCTCGACGGTGGCGCGCGTGACGCGGCCGAACGATTCCGAGTCGTTCATGCTGATGCACGAGGTGGCGCCGGACGACCCGCGCTACGGCCGACCGCTCGACGGTCCGAACCTGTGGCCCGACCTGCCGGGCTTCCGCGCGCCGGTCGAGGCCTATGAGAAGGCG
>CAMDQJ010000054.1 GCA_945905835.1 Asaia bogorensis | reverse complement strand
CGAGGCCTGCAAGCCGGTCGAGCCGCCCAAGGTCGTGGCACCACCACCCCCGCCGCCGCCCAAGCCGCAGGCCGCCGCCCCGCCGCCGGCGCCACCGATCAGCCGGCCGCCGCCCGGCCAGCTTCCGTGCGACTGGGCGGGCGATTCGGGCGGCGAAGGCATCACCCGCAACAAACACTATCTGGGCGATAAACCCGGATTCGTGACCATCAACTACAACCTGTTCGTCCGACCGGACGAGATAAAGGTCATATATCGTGTCCAGCAGATTGCCGGCACCCGCGGGCCGCGCAGCGGCCGCGGCGGCTTCGGCTTCGATTGGAGGCCGGTCGATGGGGATTATTCCGTCGATGTCATCGTAGTTGGAGAGATACAGGGCACGCGCTGGAATTACGCCATGGCGTGCCCACGTTAGGGAATGAATATGGCTGCCGGACCCCTCCTGACCAGCGAACCGCTGTCGCGCTACAGGGCGCTCGGACTCGCGGGCGATCCCGTTTGGCGGTCGGCCGGCCAGTTGCGCGCCGCCGTGGCGGGCCGGCTGTCGCCTGCCCATGCCGACCTTCTGGCCATTCCTGAAGTCGATCCCTCGGGCCGGCGCATCGACTGGTACTCGGCCATCGACGGTGACGTCCGCAAGCTCGCCGACCGCGACCCCACCGAGCGCGCGGCGATCCACACCAAGGTCAACGCGCTGCACGCCGATCTCGCGCGGCTAGCCGACACGATGGAAGCGCCGGAGCGCTCCAGTGCCGAACGCAACTTCGCCCGCCTGCTGCGCCACGCCCTGACCGCGCCCGGCGAGGACACGCTCTATGTCGTGGGCGGCAAGCCCGTCATGGCTTTTTGGGGATTCACCGCCGACGCCGCTCTCCCCGGCGCGTTTCTCGCCAGCCCGCCTGTCGTGGCGACGCCGATGGCTGCGCCCGCCGCGGCGCGACCCGAAGCGGTCATGGTCTCCGCGCCCGCAATCGCGGCCGGCATGCTTCCCACCCGTTCGACCTGGTGGCAGTGGCTGCTGCTCGCTCTTCTTCTGCTCGGCCTGCTCGCCTTGCTCGCCTGGCTGGTGAAACCCTACCTGCCGCGCCTCGAGCCGCGCCTCGAAGCCGAGGTGCGCGACCGCGCGCTCGCCATGTCGGTGCAGCAGCCGGCCGAATTGCAGCGCGCCCGCGTCGATACCCTGCAGAACGAGAGCGAACGCCTGCGGCTGGAACTGGCCCGTCTCACCGACGAACTGTCGCGCAAAGGCGGTGACTGCGTCGTCGGCGTCCTCGGACCGGGCGGCGTCATCATCGGCACCGCACCAGGCAACGCCATCGCTGGCACTGGCCCTGACGCCGCCGTCGTCGCTAAGCCCGACATGAAGGCCGATGCCGCGCCGATCGAGCGTAGCGCCGCGCCGAACCAGGAAGCCAACAACAAGCCCGATCCGAACAAGCCCGACGCGAACAAGCCGGAACCGGGCAAGCCCGACCCCAAGGCCGCCGACACCAACAAGCCGGACGCCAAGAAGGACGAACCCAAGCCGATGGTCGTGCCGCCCGAGGCCAAGAAGAACGAGGATCTCGCGTTCCTCAAGGGCGACTGGCGATCGCGCACCGGGCTGGCCACGCCGCAGGGCGAGAACGACATCCGGCCGAACTACACGCTCGACGACAAGGGCAAGGGCAAGGTGAGCTTCACGCAGAAGAACGGGGCGACCTGCGAGGCGCCCGCCGAAGCTAAATGGAACTCGGGCAAGCTCACGATCGAGGAAAAGGCCGATCCCAAGTGCACCGACGGGCGTACTTATGCCCGCAATACCGTTAATTGCGAGATCGGGGCCGATGGTGTCGCCCAGTGCAAAGGTAGCCAGCCCGGCGATTCGCGCAGCTACAGCGTGCAGATCGGCCGTTGAGTCCGTACATTCGCATCAAAGGTTGATTACGCCGACATGAGCGATCTCGCCCGCCTGCCCAACTATCCCAGCCCGACGACACTGATTGCCCACTCGGGCATCCAGTTCCTCGATTTCGGCTTCGACCCGACGCGCCTGCGCACTCGCGAATGGGGCTTCCATGACGCCGCCTCGGGCAAGGGCGTCGACGATCTGGTGCAGCTCGACTTTGACGAGGTGCGCGGCCAGTACGAGGTGGTCGAGGCCGGCCGCCGTCGCGCCGCCGAACCCAATCTCGTGGTCACCGCCAAGGATGCGCTCGCGCCCTTCCTCGACAAATGGGTGCCGGTGCCCTTCCTGCAGGTGCGGCCCAACAACCAGTTCCGCGAGGGCCCGGCCGACTGGGCGCGCCTGCGCATCGTCGATCTCGAGGCGCGCTACGGCGAGGGTTTCCGCGACGAACAGGGCAACCGCTACCGCGCCGTGCTCGCTTTCGACACCGGCCTGATCGCCGAGGCCGAGGGCCGCGCCTATCTCGCACCGTCAGGCAAGGACGTGACGGCGGGCGCCCTGTTTGCACTCGCCCCCAACCAGCGCGCCAATCACTGGCTGCTTCGCCAGGACTGGATGGGCCAGTGGCTGGAGGAGCTGTTCCGCGAGATCCATCCGCGCGCCACGCCCGAGGAAATCGAAAGCGACATCAAGCAGAAGCCGCAGGAAGCCAGCGCGCGTTACCTCGCCTTCCTCGGCCTGGTCGGCGGCGCGATCCAGTTTCCGCCGGTCAAGCTGGTGGGTGACGCCGAACGGCCGGGCCGCGGCGCCATCGAAGTCGATCTCGTGCTCGACGTCGGCAATTCGCGGACCTGCGGCCTGCTGATCGAGGCGGCGGGCGATCTCGGCGTCAACCTGAACGACTCCTACGAACTCTCGCTGCGCGACCTCTCGCATCCCGAGCGCGTCTATACCAAGCCGTTCGAATCACGCGTCGAGTTCGCTCAGGCGTGGTTCGGCAAGAACCACCTGTCGCGTCTCGGCGGCCGCGCCGATGCCTTCCTGTGGCCGACCATGACGCGCGTCGGCCCCGAGGCCACGCGCCTGGCCGCGCGCCGCCGCGGCACCGAGGGCAACACAGGCATGTCGAGCCCCAAGCGCTACCTGTGGGACGAGGAGCCGCAGACCCGCGAATGGCGCTTCAATGTCGCCTATGCCCAGGACCAGACGGCGATGCCGGCCGCCGCCGGACCGATGGCCCAGCTCATCAACCAGAAGGGCGAGCCGCTGCATCTGGTCGATGCCGAGGCCGACTCGGCCGATCACCTGCCGGTGTTCGAGCCGCTCTATTCACGCTCCTCGGTGATGACCTTCGTGCTCTGCGAGGTCTTGCTCCAGGCACTGACCTTGATGAACTCGCCGCAGCAGCGCGGCCGGCGCGCCCATGCCGAGACGCCGCGCCGCCTGCGCCGCGTCGTATTGACGTTGCCGACCGGCATGCCGCTGGCCGAGCGCCTGATCTTCCGCCGCCGCGCCGAAGCCGCGCGCGATCTCGTGTGGATGATGATGGGCTGGAAGCTCGACGATGCCGCCGCTCCGGCGCCGCGCGTGCTCACCGACTGGGACGAGGCAAGCTGCACTCAGCTCGTCTATCTCTACACCGAAGTGGCGCGCAATTTCGGCGGCGACGCCCGGCGCTTTTTCCAGATGGCCAAAAAGCCCCGGGGCAAGCCGTCCGACGATGTCCTGTCGATCGCCAGCATCGACATCGGCGGCGGCACCACCGACCTGATCGTCAACACCTACCGCCTCGAGGGCGCAGGCACCTCGGTGACGCTGTTCCCCGAACAGAAATTCCGCGAGGGCTTCACCGTCGCCGGCGACGACATCCTGCTGCGCGTCGTGCAAGGCCATGTGCTGCCGCCGATCGAGGCCGCCATGCGCGCGGGCGGCATCGCCAATCCAGGCGACCTGATGGCCGAGCTGGTGGGTGGCGACCGTGGCGGCGAGGACGTGATCCAGCGCAACCTGCGCCAGCAGTTCGCGCTTCAGATCGCCCATCCGCTGGCGCTGGAGTTCCTGCGCGCGGCCGAGACCTACGATCCGACCTCCGGCGTCGTCGCGGCCGAGCCGCGCAGCTACGACTCCTTCTTCCCCGGCGGCGCCAAGCCCTCCGACGAGGTCGTGACCTTCGTGAACGATGCCGCCCGCAAGCGCGGCGCCAAGGACTTCGACCTTCGCACCACGGAGTTCCCGGTCGACCTGCCGGCGCTCGACAAGACCGTGCGCGCCGAGATGGGCCGCGTGCTCGCCCCCTTGGCCGAGATCGTCCACGCCTACGATTGCGACGTTTTGCTGCTCAGCGGCCGGCCGTCACGTCTGCCCGGCATCCGCGCGCTGATGCTGGAACTGCTGCCGCTGCCGCCCGAACGCGTGATCTCGCTGCACGAGTACCGCGTCGGCGCCTGGTATCCGTTCCGCGACGCCCGCCTGCGCGTCGAAGACCCCAAGACCACGGTTGCTGTGGGCGCTATGATCGCCGCGCTTGCGCAATCGCAACTGCCAGACTTCTCGTTCCGCTCCGACCTGTTGCGCTCCAAGAGCATCGCCAAGTTCATCGGCAAGCTCGACGGCGGCGGCCGGCTGCAGAAGGAAGACCTCGTCTATCGCGATGTCGATCTCGACAACCGCGAATACGAACTGCCGGAACTTTCGTTCGAATTCCGCGGCCCGATGTGGCTGGGAGCCCGGCAGCTCGACCTCGTGCGCTGGCCGGCGGCGAGGCTCTACGCCTTGGAATTCGCCAAGCCCGAATATGCCGAGCGACACGCGCGCGAGACGCCGTTCCGGATCGCGCTGTCGCGCGTCAAACCCAAGGACAAGGACTCCGTCGATGTCGAGCGCTTCCGCCTGCGCCAGGTCGTCAATCGTGACGGCCGCGCCGTGGCGCTCGATCGGCTTACGCTTCGACTTCAAACGCTGCCGCGGCGCGAGGGCTATTGGCTCGACACCGGCATGCTGAAAACCGGTTAGGAAAATGGACACCGTCGATCTTAAACTGGCCCAGGATTGCGAGTCGCTGGCCGTCTCCGCCACCGAAGGCGTGGGCTGGCTGAAAAGTGCTGCGATGCAGTCGCCGACTGTAGCGCAGCAGGCGCCGTCGCTGATCTCCGAGCTGCAGAAAGTTCGTAACCAGAGCCGCAAGCTCGCCCGCGCCGCCCGCCGCCGCATGTGCGTCGGCGTGTTCGGCCCGAGCCAGGCCGGCAAGTCGTACCTCGTCTCCATCCTGGCCAGCCGCGACGGCCGGCCGCTGCAGGCGCGCTTCGCCGACAAGACCTACGACTTCCTGCGCGAGATCAATCCGCCGGGCAATCGCGAGTCGACCGGCCTGGTCACGCGCTTCGGCCTTGGCCTCAGCGCCGGCGACAAGGATTTTCCGGTGAAGGTGCGGCTGCTGACGCAGACCGACATCGTGAAGATCCTCGGCAATTCCTTCCTGCTCGACTTCGACCACCAGAAGGCCGCCTTCGAACGGCCCGACGGACAGGCCATCCGCAAGCGCCTCAATGAACTGCGCGCCAAGGTGCTGCCCAAGCCGCCGGGTGATCTCGATTCCGACGACGTGCTCGACCTGATCGAGTATTTCGACACCTTCTTTGCCGGCGTGACCGCCGAGTTGCGCACCGACTTCTGGCGCGAGGCGATCGATCTCGCGCCGCGCCTGTCGGGCCGCGACCGTGCGCAGCTGTGGTCGGTGCTGTGGTACGACTTCAAGCCCTTTACCGATCTTTACCTGACGCTTTACGATGGCCTGCAGAAGCTTGCCTTCGCGCCCGAAGCCATGCTCGGCATGGAGGCGCTGATCCCGCGCGAGAAGAGCATCGTCGACGTGCTGACGCTCGACAAGCTGGGCGCCGATGCCGGCGACACGCTGCTGGTGCGGCCCAAGCAGGCCGACGGCCGCAATTCGCCGGATGCCAAGCTGCCACGCTCGCTGGTCTGCGCGCTCACGGCCGAGCTCAGCGTCGCCATCGCCGAGAAGCCCTGGGACTTCTTCGACCATACCGACCTGCTCGACTTCCCCGGTGCGCGCTCGCGGCTCAAGCTCGCCAACCTCGACGACGTCGCCAAGGCCAAGGGCGCGGCCGAGGGCGCCAACCCGCTGCGCGAGCTGCTGCTGCGCGGCAAGGTCGCCTATCTCTTCCAGCGCTACTCCGCCGAGCGCGAGCTCTCGGCGATCCTGCTCTGCATCCCCGACGGCAACCAGGAAGTCCGCGATCTTTCCGACATGATGGGCGCCTGGATCGACCAAACGCTGGGCTCGACGCCGACCGACCGTGCCAAGCAGAAGAACGCGCTGTTCCTGGTGCTGACCAAGATGGACCGCGAGTTCGAGCAGAAGGCGGGCGAGACCGAGGAGTCGCGCAAGCTGCGCTGGGGTGCACGCCTCAACAATTCGCTGATCAACAATTTCCGCGGCGACTGGCCCGCCAACTGGAACGGCCGGCCGTTCGACAACAGCTTCTGGCTGCGCAATCCCACGGTGATCGACGAGCGCCTGATGGACTATGACGGTGGCCGCGAGGTCGCCATAGCCGAGAGCTTCTCGGGCCGCGCCGGCGAGCTGCGCCGCCACTTCCTCGAGAACATCGAGGTCCAGCGTCACTTCACCGACCCGGCGACGGCCTGGGACGAGGCCTTCCGTGCCAATGACGGCGGCGTCGCCTATCTGGTCAAGAGCCTGACGCCGGTCTGCGATCCGGCGATCAAGCGGGCCCAGGTACGCGGCCAGCTCGAGATCCAGGTCCGCCGCCTGGTCGACCGCCTCGCTGGCTTCCACAGCGCCGCCGACGGCGACGCCCGCGCCAAGAAGCGCGACCTCGTGCACACCGTGCTGCGCGGCCTCGCCACCTGCATCCAGCAGCAACTGTTCGGCGAGCTCGTCGGCGCCCTGCAGATCGGCGATGGAGCCCTGCGCGACATCTATTTCCGCATCGCCACCGCGCGCTCGTCCGACGAGGCCAACGGCAAGGACGGCAAGGCGCCGCAATCGGCACAATCGACCGGCGCCGCCGTCGATCTCGGCCGCATCTTCGCCGACGTCTTCGGCGAGGACGCCAACGACAAGCCCTCGCCCTCGGGCGTGCTGGAAGACCGCGCCGAGCGCTTCGCCCGCGAGGCCGCGGAATACTGGCTGGAAAACATGCGCCGCATCGGCGCCGATGAAAAAGCCATGATCCATTTCGGCATCGACCGTCAGCATGTCGGCTGGCTGATCGACGAGCTCGTTGTCGGCGCCCATCGTCTCAACCTGCTCGACCAGCTCTCGACCGACGTGCGGGCGCTCGAGAACGCCGCCAACGCCAAATGGGAGGACATCGCCGAGCGCCAGGTGCGCACGGCGGCCTCGGCCCTGAACGGCTACGTGAGCGCGCTGGGCTACGACCGCCTGCCGCTCGAGCAGCGGCCCGGCCTGCCGCCGAACGCGCCGACCCGCCGGGTTTTTGAAAGCCCTCCGCCGCCCGAGGGCGCGCCGATGCTGGGCGAGGAGCCGGGCTCGATCTACGCCGACTACTGCAAGGACTGGATGCGCGCCTTCCTGCAGCTCGCCATGGACAATGTCGGCTACGAGGGCGGCCGCGAGATCACGCCCGAGCAGAACGAGCGGCTGGGCGCCATCCTGCGCGCCGTGCCGGTCTAGTCCGGGTCGGCTCGCGTCATGCCAATCCGCGCCTCCGTGCGGCCGCTTCCCGAGCCGGGCTACGCCGTTCTGCGGATCAGCGAGCTCGACGCCTCGCCCGACGGCCTAACGCTCTCGATCCAGCGCCAGCAGGGCCCCGACGTGCATCTGGCCGACGACGGCTGGCGGCGCACCGAGGCGTGGCTGCTGCCGGCGCATGTCGAGCGCACAGGCGGCGCGCTGGAGTTCCAGCTCGGCCCGGAGATCTGCGATCGCCTGGCCGGCGTCGCCACGGTGCGCCTGCGCGTGCGCGAGCCCGATATCGGCGTCGTCGGCTCGACCGTTGTCGCCTGGCCTTCGATGCTGACCTCGGGCGCCCTGGGTTCGAGCGGCGCCTTCGACGACACGGTGCGTCTGCGCCGCGCCGCGGCGAAGCCACCGACCCCGCCGCTGCCGCCTGTCTTCGAGCCCATCCCCGAACCCGAGCCGCCGCCGGTTCTCACGCCCGTACGCGAGACCGAGACGGTGGTCGTGCCCAAGCGCGGCAATGCCGGCACCTGGGCACTTACCGCCGTCCTGCTGCTCGTGCTCGTGGGCGGTGGCTATTACTACTGGGAGCACATGCGTCCCGCCGACGAGACGATGGTCGCCGTGGCACCGCCGCCGCCCGCGACCACGCCCGAGCTGCCGAGAAAATCGATCCGCGACACGGTGGCCGAATATCTCGCGACCAAGCCCGCGCCCGAGGCGATGCTGGCGAAGGGCAAGGAGTTCGCGCAAGGCGGCGAGATGAACGGCGCCTTCCTCGTCTGGCGCCGCGCCGCCGAGGCCGGCAATGCGGCGGCCCAGGTCGAGCTGGCGCGATTCTACGATCCCCTGGGCCAGCAGCCCAAGGCCGAATTCCCCGTCGACGGCGCGCGTGCCGCCGACTGGTACGAGCGTGCGGCGCTGGCCGGCCTCGTCGACGCACAACGCCGCCTCGGCCTGCTGCTCGCCAAGGGCGGCGGCGGCCTCAATGCCGATCCCGCCAAGGCGCGGACCTGGCTCGAACAGGCCGCGGCGCAGAACGATGCCGACGCCAAGAAGGCGCTCGCGGCGCCGCCGAAGTGAGAGCTCTTCTTGGCTTGTTGCTGCCGTTGGCCGCATTCCTCACGGGCCCGGCGGAGGGCCAGACCGAGAGCACGCTCGCCTGCGGCGTCCTGAAGGCCGAGACCTGACGGACGGCCGCTACCTCGCATTGGACGATCTCCGGCCCCTCGGGAAAGGTCACCGAAACCGGCGTCCTGCGCAGCGGTCCGCGCTTCAAATGCATCGAGGGCGCGGCGCTGCTCATCGAGTACGTCCCGGCCAGCGGCCCGCCGTTCCTCGATATTCATTTCCCCGACGGAACGAACATCGCCTATGGCGGCCAGCACCTCGAGCGCAACGGCCGCCTCGTGCTGCCCGTGCAAGCGAAGCTGCGTATCCCGGAACGGTTCCGGGCGTCGTTCGACTATCATTGTCGTCTCGAGATGCCGGCAGATCCCATTCCGCCGGCCAGCCGGCCGGACTGCGTCTTTTAAGTGCAGCTATCCGCGCGCCAGTCGAACGGCGCCTGGGCGTTGCGCAGGAAGCCCGCCAGCCACGAGGCGCCGAGCGCATAATTCGCCTTGGTCGACTGCTTGTCCGACACCAGGAAGGTGTTGATGCCGACGACGCGGCCGCAGGCATCGATCAGCGGGCCGCCGGAATTGCCCGCCGAGATATCGGCCGAGTGCAGCACCATCGGCGTGTTGCGTTCCTTGTTCTGAACGGCACTCACCGTGCCCTTGGTCAGTACCACCTCGGGCGCCGATTTGAGGTCGCCGGTGGCCATCATGCGCCGCAGGTTGCGGTCCTGGGCGATGGCGATGGCGGGGTAGCCCGCCGCCACGACGTCGCTCAGCGACGCGGGCTCGGCGCCCAGCGCCAGCGGGCGCATGGCGCCGGCCGGCGCATCGACCTTGATGATGGCGAAGTCGGCGCTTTGGCCCGGCTGGCCGGGCGGCGAGGTCGCGACCACAGTGCCGACATAGCCGGTCTTGAGATGCTTGCTCAGCACCAGCGCCTCGCCGCCGGGCGCCACGCGGCCGACGACATGGTGGTTGGTGACGACGTAGTTGGGCGAGATGAAGAAGCCGCTGCCGCTGTCGCCGCGCTCGGAGATCACCAGCACGGTCGCCTGCTCGAGCGCCGAGGCGAGCTCGGCGATGCTGGCCTTGCCGGGCTTGGCGCCGACCGGCGGCGCCGTGACGGAAGCCGGCACGATGTTGGACGGCGGGCCGATATCGGTCTTGCGCTCCGGCATCGCGCCCGGCGGCGCCGGCGTCGAGGGCAGCTTGCCGGAAGGATCTTTGGCCGTGCAGACATCGGCGCGCAGGCGCTCGCGCAGCACGGCGATCTGGTCTTCGACCTGCTTGTTGGCGTCCTTCTGCTTGGCGATCTGGTCCTCCAGTGCCTTGACCTGCGCCGGATCGGCGCCCGGCAGGGCGGGCGGCGCCGGCGGCGCGGGAAGCTGCACGGCCACGTTCACGATCGGGCGATAGAACAGGTACCAGCCGAGCCCCAGCCCGACGCCGAGCAGCAGGAAGGCCCCCAGCAGGGTGCCGAAGATCACCGGCCATCTCGGCGACGTCGTAGTCGTCGTCACCGGCAGCGGACGGGAGGTTGGCGGATCGGTCTCGGCCATGGCTGATTTAGGCTCCTGGAACAGCGGGCAGTCAACGCTACCGCGGGGGCCAAAATAGGGCGGCCTTGCGCCGTTCCCGCGACGGCCTAAATTGCCGTCAAATCAGGAGAAACACATGACAGCCTGCATCGTCGGATGGTCCCACGGCAAGTTCGGCAAGCTCGACGGCGAGACCAGCGAATCGCTGGTCGTGAAGGCCGCAACCGAGGCCATCGCCCATGCCGGGATCGAGCCCAGGGACATCGACGTGATCTACGTCGGCAACATGAACGGCGGCTTCGTGCGCCAAGAGTTCCATTCCTCACTGGCGCTGCAGGCCCACCCCGACCTGCGCTTCAAGCCCAGCACCCGTGTCGAAAACGCCTGCGCCACCGGCTCGGCCGCCATCCATATGGGCCTCAACACGCTGGCCGCCGGCAAGGCGCGTTTCGTGCTGGTAGTCGGCGTCGAGAAGATGACCGAGCTCAACTCGACGCAGGCGGGCGAGGTGCTGATCAAGGCGAGCTACGTCGCGGAGGAAGCCGACATCGAGGCGGGCTTCGCCGGCATCTTCGGCAAGATCACCTCGGCCTATTTCCAGCGCTACGGCGACAAATCAGACGCGCTCGCGCGCATCGCCGTCAAGGCGCACAAGAACGGCGCCAAGAACCCCTACGCGCATTTCCAGAGAGAGTTCGCCTACGAGTTCTGCCGCAATCCCTCGGACAAGAATCCGTTCGTGGCGGGACCTCTGAAGCGCACCGACTGCTCGCCCGTCACCGACGGCGCCGCCGCCGTCGTGCTCGCCGACGTGCAGACCGCGCTCGGGCTGAAGCACGCCATCGCTTTCCGCGCCACCGAGCACGTCAACGACTTCCTACCGATGTCCAAGCGCGACATCATCAAGTTCGAAGGTCCGCAGCTTGCCTGGAAGCGTGCACTGGCCTCCGCCAAGCTCGACCTGCTCGACCTCTCCTTTGTCGAGACGCACGACTGCTTCACCGCCGCCGAGCTGATCGAATACGAAGCCATGGGCCTCACCGCCCCCGGCGAGGGCGAGCGCGCGATCCACGAGGGTTGGGTCGAACGCGACGGCAAGCTGCCGGTGAATGTCTCGGGCGGTCTGAAAGCCAAGGGCCATCCCGTCGGCGCGACCGGCGTTTCCATGCACGTGATGTCGGCGATGCAACTCAGCGGCAGCGCGCCCGCCGGCATGCAGCTGCCGACCGCCAAGATCGGCGGCGTCTTTAATATGGGCGGCGCTGCGGTGGCGAACTACGTCAGCATCCTGGAGCCGCTGCGCTAGCGCTCACGTCACCGGGTTTGCATCGCCAATCAGACCGACCTCGCGCGCCTTGATCTGCAGGGCGAGGTACTTCGAGTAGATGCGGCACTGCGCCAGGCTGCCGGCGATGAACCACAGGCCGGGCTGACGGGTCGCCACGAACATGTTGCGCAGTTCCTGGCCGTCGCCGAAGCCCCAGATCGGCCCGACGCGCCTGGTGACCTCGGCGCCGAACAGCTTGGTGACCAGCTCTTCCTGTCCCTTGTAGCCGGTAGCGAGCACGATCAGGTCGGCCTTGATCGTCTCGCCCGAGCGCATTAGCGCGCCATCAGCGGTGAAGCGCTCGATGTCGGCGAATTGCCGAAGGCCGATCTTGCCCTCGACCAAGAGGTCGGAGCAGCCAACGTTGAAGTAGTAGCCGCCGCCGCGCGTCAGATAGAGATACTGCCAGCCCGTGCCGTCGTCGCCGAAGGCGAGGCGGAAGCCTGCCTTTTCCAGCCCGTCGAGCAGCTTCTTGTCGATGCCCTTGGCCTTCTCGGTGAGGATCTGATGCGTCTTGCGGCCGAGCGCCAGCGGCGTGGCGACCGTGATCAGGTCGCAATCCTCGAGCGACGGGCCTTCCTCGTAGAGCGCGTAGGGCAACTGCGCGCTCGGCTCGACATTGACGACCATGGTCGGGCTGCGCTGGACCATCGTGGCTTCGGCGCCGCTCGACTGCAGATCCTGGGCGATGTCGTGCGCGCTGTTGCCAGTGCCGATCACCAGCGCGCGCTTGCCCCGCCAGGCGTCGCCGTCCTCGTAGCGGCTGGAATGCAGCACCGTGCCTTCGAACGCGTCCAGCGTCGGCAGGGCCGGGATGTTGGGAATGCCGCTGACGCCGGTCGCCAGGACGACGTGGCGCGGCCGCATCTCCCGTACCGACCCGTCGTGTCTCTTGAGCCGTACCGTCCAGCACCCGTCGCGCTCGTCGTATCGGCCGCCCTCGAACTCGGTCCGCGTCCAGAAATTGAGCTCGAGGCTCTCGACATAGGCCTCGAACCAGCCGGCCAGCTTGTCCTTCGGGATGTAGGTCGGCCAAGTCGGTGGAAACGGCATGTAGGGTAGATGATTGACGTGCACCTGGTTGTGCAGGACGAGCGCGTGGTAGCGCTTGCGCCAATTGTCGCCGATGCGCTCTTCGCGATCGACGATCAGCGTGTCGATGCCGAGCTGCGCCAGCCGCGCGGCGATGGAGAGGCCGGCATGGCCGCCGCCCACCACGATCACCTCGGGGTCATGGTCGGCGTAGGTCTCGGCCTGCTGGCGCTGGTCGAACCAGTTGGGTCCGCGGAAGTCGCGGGAGTAGGCCTCGCCCGTCGGCCGCGCGCGACCGACACGTTCCTCGTGACCCTTCAGTTCCTCGAGCGTCGTCAACACGGTCCATGCCTTGTCATCGATCAGGCGCAGCACGCCGCTGCCGCGTCCTTCGGTGGTCTCGAACCTGAAGATCGCCTCGACGGCATCGCGGCCGGCGCGCATCACGGGACGCGGCGGCGTGCGCGCCTCGTCAACCACGAAGCCCAACGGCTTGGCACCTGGCGCCGCGGCGGCCAGCGCCTCGGCAATGGCACCGGCGCCGCTCAGCGTGTCGATGCGCCAGCCAAATGCCAGCACGTCGCGCCAATGGCTGTCGGCGTGGAACAGGCCAGCCAGCCGCTGGGTGTCTCCGCTGGCCAGCGCGCCTTCGAAGCGGCCAAGCCAGTCGGTGACGACACCGGCCTCACCCATCAAACCACCGGGCTCGCGCCGCCGTCGACATTGATGGCGACGCCGGTGACGAACGATCCGGCGTCAGAGCAGAGGAAGCAGGCCATGCGGGCGAATTCCTCGGCCTTGCCCATGCGGCCGAGTGGAATGCGGCCGGCCATGCCCTTCAGGAATTCCTCGTAGGTCTTGCCCGCGCCGGCGGCCGTCTTGTGGCGGCGCTGCCACTGGTCGCTCTCGATCAGGCCGACGAGCATGGCGTTGACGAGGATGCCGTGTTGCGCGTTCTCCTGGCTCATCGCCTTGGTCAGCGCCAAGCCGGCGGCGCGGCTGACGCTGGTCGGCGTCGAGTTGGGGCCGGGCGCCTTGGCGCCGATGTTGAGCACGTTGACGATGCGGCCCCATTTGCGCTCGCGCATACCGGGAAAAGCCAGGCGGCAGAGACGGATGGCGGCGAAGAGCTTGAGGTCGAGATCGCCCTGCCAGTCCTCGTCGGTCACGGTGTCGAAGGCCTTGGCGTGGCTGATGCCGGCGTTGTTGACGACGATGTCGACCTTGCCGAAATCGGCCTGGATCTTCTTCCAGGTGTCGGCGATCGGCGCCGCCTTGGAGACGTCGCAGGAATAGCCCTCGACCTTGGCGTTGGTCTTGCCGGCGGCCTTCTGCACCTCGACCTTGGCCGAGGCGAGCACGTCGGCCTTGCGCGCCAGCATCGCCACCGAGGCACCCGAAGCCGCGAATTCCTTGGCCATGGCGAGTCCGAGACCGGTGCTGCCACCGGTGATCACGGCCACGCGGCCATCCATGCGTACGTCCATTGTTTCCTCCTGATTAGGTCTTGAGTGTAGCCAGTGACGCGAGAATGCGCTCGGGTGTCGCCGGCGCATCGAGCCGCACTGCGGTCCTGCCGTCGCCGGTGGCGGCGATGGCATCTTTCAGCGCGTTCCAGACCGCCGTCGCCAGCATCAGCGGCGGCTCGCCGACGGCCTTGGAGCGGAAGATGGTGGCTTCCTTCGAAGGTGCGTTTTCCAGCATCTTCACGTTGAAGATCGCGGGCGCATCGCGGCTGCCGGGGATCTTATAGGTCGAGGGGCCGACGGTGCGCAGGCGGCCCTGCTTGTCCCACCACAATTCCTCGCAGGTGAGCCAGCCCTGGCCCTGCACGAAGGCACCCTCGATCTGGCCGAGGTCGATGGCAGGATTGAGCGAGGCGCCGCAGTCCTGGATGAGGTCGGCGCGCAGCACGCGGCTCTCGCCGGTCAAGGTATCGATGGCGACTTCGGCTGCCGCCGCACCGAACGAGTAATAGAAGAACGGCCGGCCGCGCATGGCCGCACCGTCCCAATGGATCTTGGGCGTCTTGTAATAACCGGTGGACGAGAGCGAGACGCGGCCGAGGTAGCAGAGTTTGGTCAGCTCGCCGAAGCTCAGCACCTGATTGCTGCCCGGTTTGGCGATACGCACATTGCCGTCGGTGAACTCGATCTCGCTTTCGGCGGCGCCGAAGTGCTCCGAGGCGAAGGCTATCATGCGGGTTTTGATCGTATTGGCTGCCTCCCAGGCTGCCCAGCCGTTGAGGTCGGAGCCGGTCGAGGCCGCCGTCGGCGAGGTATTGGGCACTTCGGCGGTCGATGTCGCCGAGGGCCGGATACGGTCGATGTCGACCTTGAAGACCTCCGCCACGACCTGGGCGATCTTGATGAACAGCCCCTGCCCCATCTCGGTGCCGCCGTGGTTCAGGCGGATTGAGCCGTCGGTATAGACATGCACCAGCGCGCCGGCCTGGTTCATGTGCAGGATGTTGAAGGAGATGCCGAACTTCAGCGGGAACAGGCCAAGGCCGCGCTTCAGCACCGGGCTGGTACGATTGAAGGCGGCGATCTCGGCGCGCCGGCGATCGATCTCCGCATCGCGTTTGATCTCCGACCAGACGCGCGGCAGATGGTTCTCCTCAACCTTCTGACCGTACGGCGCCTCGTCCCTGCCGTCGCCGTAGAAATTGAGTGCGCGCACTGCGTCGGGATCGCGGCCGAGCACACGGGCGATGCGGTCGAGCGCGTCTTCCATCACCACGACGCCCTGCGGCCCGCCGAAGCCGCGGAACGCCGTGTTCGACTGCTTGTTGGTCCGGCAGGCATAGCCCGTGGCACGGAAATGCGGGATCCAGTAGGCGTTGTCGGTGTGGGTGAGCGCTCGCTCGATCACGCCCGGCGTGAGGTCGAGGCTCCAGCCGGCATCGGCCGCCAGTATCGCATCGAGCGCCAGCACGCGGCCTTCGCCGTCGAAGCCGACGCTGTAGCGATAGAGGAAGGCATGGCGCTTGCCGGTCGCGATCATGTCGATCTCGCGCGGCAGGCGAAGCTTTACGGGTTTACCCGTGTGGTTGGCCGCCAGTGCCGCGGCCGCCGCGACCCACGAGGCGTTGCTTTCCTTGCCGCCGAAGCCGCCGCCGAGACGGCGCACGGTAGCGGTGACGCGATTGAAGTCGCAGCCGAGGACGCGGGCGCAGATGTGCTGGACCTCGGTCGGATGCTGCGTCGAGGAATGGACGGTGATGTCGCCATCCTCGCCGAGCAGAGCGAAAGCAATCTGGCCTTCGAGATAAAAATGCTCCTGCCCGCCAACGCTGAACTCGGCGCTCAGGGTGTGCGGTGCGGACTTCATCGCCACGTCGGGATCACCGCGCAGCAGCGTCGAGGGTGCCTGGACATAGGCCTTGGCGGCCAAGGCGGTTTCGATGTCGAGAACGGCCGGCTCCGCGTCGATTTCGATCACGGCGCGCTCGGCGGCATGGCGCGCGGCATCGAGGCTGGTCGCAACCACCATGGCCAGCGGCTGGCCGGCATAGGAGACGCGGTCGAAGGCGAAAAGCGGCTCGTCCTTGCCAACAGCGGCGACGTCGTTCTGGCCGGGGATGTCCTGCGGTCCCAGCACGGCGACGACGCCAGGACCTTTTGCGACCTCGAGCTTCTTCAACCGGCCATGCGCGAGAGGGCTCAGCACTAGCGCGCCGTGCAGCGTGCCGGCGGGCTCGGGCATGTCGTCGATATAAACGGCCTGCCCGGTCGTGTGCTTCAGCGCCGAGTCGTGACGCATCGCCTTCATAGCGCGTCGAGCTCGACCGGTTGGCCGGCGATGCGCATTTCGAGCCGGCGCAGAAGATTGGCCGCGACTTCGGTGCGATAGGCGCCTGTACCGCGCCAATCGTCGATCGGCTGGAAGTCTTTCGCGAGCGCGGTCGCAGCAGCGGCAAAGCCTTCCTTGAGCAATGCCGCCTCGGCGTGAGCCGGGCGCTTGGGGATCGCGGCCATGCCGCCGAAGCCCATGCGCACATCCTCGATCCTGCCGTGCTTGATGCGCAGGCGATAACCGGCGGCCACCGTGGAAATATCCTGGTCGCGCCGCTTGGAAAGCTTGTCGCAGTAGAAGACCTCGCCCGGCCACAGGCGCGGCATGACGATGCTCTGGATCACCTCGTCGGGCGCAAGCGCCGTCTTGCGGTAGTCGAGGAAGAATTCGTCGAGCGGCAGCATGCGGGCACCGCGCGAAGAAACCAGACACAGGCTCGCCTCCAGCGCCAGAAGCACCGGCGGCATGTCGCCGATCGGCGAGGCGGTGCCGATGTTGCCGCCGATCGTGCCCATGGTGCGGATCTGCCGCGAGCCCAGCCGCGCCATATAGGTGCGCAACGCCGGGAAGGCCTCGATCAGCACCGGCATGGCATCGGCATAGCTCGCCACCGCGCCGATGGTGATCTGTTCCTTGTCAGTCTTGATCGCCGCGAGTTCCGGCACATGCGCGAGATGGATGACCGCTGCCGGCGGCTTGCGCGAGCGGCTGGCCAGGAGGCCGAGGTCGGTGGCGCCGGCAAGCAGCAACGCTTTCGAATGCTTGGCGCGCAACGTCAGAAGTTCACCGAGCGACCGCGGTGCGAAGAACGTGCCATCGAAGTCCGTCGAACCCTTGCGTGCGATTACGGCCGGCGCCAAGCCAACAGCAGCACCCGCGACCTTCTTCATTGCCTCGACGATGGGGCGGTAGCCAGTGCAGCGGCAGAGATTTCCGGCCAGTGCATCGTGGATGGTCTCGAGGTCGCGCTTTTCGCCGCCGGCCACGAAGGCATAGGCCGACATGACGAAGCCCGGCGTGCAGAAGCCGCATTGCGTGGCGTCGCTCTCGGCCATCGCCACCTGCACGGCATGCGGTGCGCCGTCAGGACCGGCAAGGCCCTCGACGGTGCGCACGGCCTGGCCATCGATCTGTCCCAGCAGCGCGATGCAGGAATTCATCGCCTCGCGTCGGCCATCTGGACGCTCCAGTACGACGGTGCAGGCGCCGCAATCGCCCTCGGCGCACCCTTCCTTGGTGCCTTTCAGGCCGCGATGGTCGCGCAGCCAGTCGAGCAGCGTCGTCATCGGCGAGACGCCGGCAAGCTCGACCGGTTGGTCGTTCAGAACGAAGCGAATGCAATCCGCCATGCGAACAGGATGAGGGGCGTTGAAGTAAGGCGCAACCCGTGATGCAATCGACGTGCCAACAACAAGGAAGAAACAAGCGATGGATCCATTCCGCTTCAGCTACTCGCCCATCGTCGAGCGGCCGAAACTCTCCTGGCCCAACGGCGCGCGCGTCGCGGTCTGGATCTGCCCCAACATCGAGCACTATGAGTACGTCCCGGCGGAGGTGCGCGTTCGCAATCCCTGGCCGCGCATGCCGCATCCCGACGTGCTGGGCTATGGCGGCCGCGACTACGGCAACCGCGTCGGCCTGTGGCGCATGTTCGAGGTCATGGACAAGCACTCCATCCGGTGCACCGTGTCGCTGTCGATGTCGGTGATCGAGATGTATCCCGAGATCCTCGAGGCCATGGAAGCGCGGCGCTGGGAATACATGAGCCACGGCTACTTCAACACGCGCTATCACTGGGAATACAGCGAGCAGGAAGAACGCGACGTCATCGAGCACAGCAAGGCCACGCACCTGCGGCTCACGGGGCGCAAGCTGCGCGGCTGGTTCTCGCCCGCCATCTCCAACACCTTCAATACGCCCGATCTCGTGAAGGAGGCCGGCCTCGACTACTTCTGCGACTTCTATCACGACGAGCAGCCGACGCCGCTTGCCACCAAGCACGGCACGCTGATCCATGTGCCCTACACGATGGATCTCAACGATGCGCTGGTCTACCGCCAGCCGATGGAGGCGGAGGAATTCGCCCAGATGATCATCGACCATTTCGACACGGTCTATCGCGAGGGCAGCGAGCAGGGCCGCGTCATGTGCGTGGCGCTGCATCCTTACATGATGGGGGCGCCGCAGCGCGTGAAGCATCTCGACCGGGCGATGGCCTATATCCGCAAGCACAAGGATGCCTGGATCTGCACCGCCGAGGAGATCCTCGACTGGTACACCGCCCACGGCATGAAGGCCTACCAGCAGCATCTCGGAAAGGAGGCGTAGGATGAGCTCCCCTCCCGTGACCCCGAAGAACCCGCCGCCGCTCAAGCCGGGGATGGACAATCCCTGGTACGACTATTCGCCGTTTCCCAAGCGCCCGCGGCTGGTGTGGCCGAACAATGCGCGCATTGCCTCGATGGTCGTGCTGCATCTCGAATACTGGCCGCTGGTGGCGCCCGAGGGCTCGCATCGCGACCCGCGCCTGGTCGGCGAGTTCGGCAGCTTCAACCCCGACTTCCGCACCTGGACGCAGCGCGAATGGGGCAACCGCATCGGCATCTTCCGGGTGCTCGAAGTGCTCGACCGCTACCAGATCCGTGCCGGCGTCGCGGTGAATGCCGCGGCGGCGGAGCGCTATCCCTACCTGATCGAGCAGTTCAAGAAGCGGAAGTACGAGTTCATCGCGCATGGCAGCGTCGCCAATCGCATGCTGACCTCGAAGATGAGCGAGGCCGAGGAGAGGAAGGAGATCGAAGGCTCGATCGCCGCCGTCGCCAAGGCCGCGGGCCAGAAGCCCACCGGCTGGCTCGGCCAGGACTATGGCGAGAGCCAGCGCACGCCGGGACTGGTGGCCGCGGCCGGCCTCGACTACGTGCTCGACTGGCCCAACGACGACCAGCCCTACCCGATGAAGGTGGGCAAGAAGTTCGTGTCGATGCCCAACCAGCCGGAATGGGACGACGTGCAGCTCCTGCTGCTGCGCCGCCTGCCGATGCCGCGCTATCCCGATATCGTGGCCGATGCCTTCGGCCAGCTGCACGAGGAAGGCGACCAGGTCTTCAGCCTGCAGCTCCATCCCTGGCTGATCGGCATGGCGCACCGGATAAAATATCTCGACGAGGCGCTGCGCCGCGTCGAGCGCTTCGCCAATGCCTGGCAGGCGACGCCCGGCGAGATCGCGGCGCACTACATGAAGACGATGATGGCCTAGCGGCTATTCAGCCGCGGTCTTGAATCCCTGATCTTGCCGTAGCCGGAAGAGCCGCACCGCCTCGGCGTGCGCGGCCTGGGCCTCGGCCGACATCGGCACTTTCAGCCGTTGCTCGGGCAGAAAAAGCCCATGGCGGTCCTGGCCGCGCACCAGCATCGCGTGCGGCCGCACCGGGCCGAGCGGCTTCACATGCGCGGGGATGAAGCTCACGCCCAGGCCCATGCGGCGGTCGTCGTTGTCGTTGCCCGGCGAACAATGGACCAGCGCGGTGTGATGCAGCGACAGCTCGCCTGCACGCAGCGGCATCGACACACCCTTTTCGTTGTCGAATTTGTCGCTGATGCCCTGGCCGCGCTTGATCATGTTGTAGGCGTCGGGCTTGTCGTCGTGCTCGATCATCGGCAGGCGATGCGTGCCCGGCACGACGCGCATGCAGCCCGCCAGCTCCGATGCCTCCGAAAGCGCCACCCAGGCCGTCACGTGCTCCAGCGGATCGAGAAAGAAATAGGTGCCGTCCTGATGCCAGCGGACATGGGCCGGCGTATGCGGCTCCTTGATCCACATGGTCGAGTGATAGACGAGGATGTCGGGCCCCAGCACATCCTCGACCGCATCGAGCACGCGGGGGTGATGCACGATGGCATCCGCCCAGCCGTAGAGCAGGTACGACTTGCTCTTCTCGGGAAAATCGAGCGGATGGCCTTGCCTGGTCTCCCAGCGCTCGAGGTCGGCGCGCATCTCGCGCACTTCGGCAGCCGAGAGCGCCGGCACGGGAAATGCAAAGCCATCTTTGCGATACTGATCGACCTGAGCCTGCGACAGGATCTTGGGCATCGGATGCTCCGCTGTTGACGGTTGTCCGTCGGCTATCGCTATCGTAGCGTCTCGTCCGGCTGGACGGTACTTCATTGGGGGGCTCTCGAAATGGCTAAGAAGCAGAAATTCCCGGTTTCGCGCCGCGACTTCATCGCGGGTTCGTCGGCGCTTGCCGCCGGCACGCTCGGTTTCCCGCTGATCGGCGGCGCCCAGGCAGCGGCGGTGAAGGTCGGCATCATTCATCCAGTGACGGGCTTCGTCGCTTTCGCCGGCAGCCAGGGCCGCTTCGGTGCCAACATGGCGGTCGAGGACGTCAACAAGGCGGGCGGCATCAAGTCGATGGGCGGCGCCAAGCTCGAGCCGCTGTTCGGCGACAGCCAATCCAAGGTCGAGGTCGGCGTGGCTGAGGTCGAGAAGATGAACGAGGCCGGGGTCGCGGCCTATATCGGCTGCTACCAGAGCCCGGTCGGCATTGCCGCGAGCCAAACCGCCGCCAAGTACAACACGCCGTTCCTGATCGATGTCGGTGCCTCCGACCTGATCGTCTCGCGCGGCCTCAAGAACGTGTTTCGCCTCAAGCCCGGCTTCGGCGCCTGCGTCGACCAGGGCATCGCCTCGCTGGGTGCGCTCAACAAGGCGGCCGGCGGCATCGCCAAGTCGGCGGTGATCGTCCATGAGGCGGGCGAGTACGGCACCGGCACGGCCAAGCTGCTGCAGGGCAAGCTGCCGTCGATCGGCATCGAGGTGAAGGAGCTGATCCCCAACGAGAACCCGACGCGCAACTTCGACAACATTGCGCTGCGCATCCGCTCGCTCGCTCCCGACATCGTCATGATGTCGAACTATCAGAACGAATACGTCCTGCTGGCGCGCACGCTCCACCAGCAGAAGGTCAACCTCGCCGGCATGTTCTCGGTGCTGGGCGGTGGCTTCAACTACAAGTTCGCCAAGGAGCAGCCCGAGGTCTCGCAGTACATGATGGACGTCGGTCACTGGTACAATCCGAAGTCGGAGAAGGCCCAGGCGATGAAGAAGCGTGTCGAGGCCGCCGGCAAGGAGTTCACCTTCGAGGTCTACCTCGCCTATACCAACGTGGCCTTCCTGGCGGATTCTCTTGAGCGTTCGGCCTCCGCCGACAAGGAGAAGCTGCTGGCGGCGCTCGGCAGCTCGACCTTCAAGGCCGAGCTGATGCCCTACGGCCCGACCAAGTTCGTCAACGGCCAGAACGAAGGCGGCCGAGCCGCGGTGCTGCAGGCGAACAAAGGCGACATCCAGGTGATCGCGCCGGAAGACTTTGCCGAGGCAAAGGCGGTCTTCCCCAAGCCGAAGTTCACTTAAGCGGAGTGCCAGACCTCCCGATCATCCTCGCCGGCGTGCTGAACGGCCTTTTAGCCGGCGGCATCTATGTGCTGGTGGCGGTCGGCCTGACGCTGATCTACGGCGTCCTGCACATCATCAACTTCGCCCATGGCAGCCTCTTGATGCTCGCCATGTACGCGGTGTTCTTCCTGTGGCGCCTTTTAGGCGTCGACCCCTACGTGGCGCTGCCGCTGGTAGCAGCTGGCGCCTTCGTCGTGGGCTTCGTGCTGTACCGCGGACTGATCGGCCGCTTCAGCCACGGCAAGGATGAGAACATCCTGCTGATCACGCTCGGCGTATCGATCGTGGCCGACAATGCCGCCCTGCTTTTCTTTGGCGGCGACACCGAGACCATCGACGTGCCGTACGCCGGAAACATCATCCATGTCGGGGCGGCCTTCCTGCCGTTGCCCAAGGTCGTGTCGTTCGCGGCCGCGCTCCTGATTTGCCTCGCGCTCGGGCTCTTCATGGCGAGGAGCGACACCGGCAAGGCGATCCGCGCCGTCGCCAAGGAGCGCCAGGGCGCACGCTTGGTCGGCGTCGACGTGGAAAAAATCTTCGCCGTGTCCTACGGCATCGGCATCGCCTGCCTGGGCGCCGCCGCTTGCCTCTTGATGCCGACCTTCTACGTCACGCCGCAGTCGGGCTACGCCTTCGTGCTAGTGGCCTTCACCATTGTCGTGCTGGGCGGCATGGGCAGCTTCGTCGGCGCCGCGGTCGGCGGCTTCCTGATCGGCGTCACCGAATCGCTGGGCGGGCTGTTCCTCGGCGAGCAGCTGGGCCAGATCGGCATCTCGCTGATCTTCATCCTCATCCTGCTGTTCAAGCCGACCGGCCTGTTCGGAGCGAAGAATTGAGCCCGCTGGTCCGTGCGCTGCTCGTCGCGGGCTTCGCCGCGGCGCTGGCCTATCCGCTGCTGGTGCCGAACTACCTGATCACCGTCGGCATGCTGATGTTCTTCGCAGCCTTCATCGGCCAGTCGTGGAACGTCGCCGGCGGCTTTGCCGGGCAGACCTCGTTCGGCCATGCGGTGTTCTTCGGCGTCGGCGCCTATACCTCGACCATCCTGCATGTCAGCCACGGCTGGAACCCGTGGCTTGCCTGGCCGGTCGCCATGGCGGCGGGCGGCGCCGTCGGCTGCATGATCGGGGTGCTGTCGTTCCGCGCCGGGCTCAAGGGCTCCTACTTCGCGCTGATCACGCTGGCTTTCGCCGAAGTTTTCCGCATTCTCGCCAATTCGGTGCCGTTCACGCGCGGCGGCCTCGGCATGCTCATAAAAGCCGATTCGCGGATCGAGAATTTCCAGTTCAAGGACCCGATCTTCCCCTACTACCTTGCCTTCGCCCTTTGCCTCGTCTCGCTGTTCATCGCCTGGCGGCTGACCCGCAGCCGCTTCGGCGCGCGTCTGATCGCCATCCGCGAGAACGAGGACGCCGCCCGCGCGCTCGGTATCGACGTCTTCGCCGAGAAGGTGAAGGTGCTCACCCTGTCGGGCGCCATGTGCGCCGCCGGCGGCACCTTCTACGCGCAAAAATACCTCTACATCGATCCCACCATCGCCTTCGGCATCGACAAGTCGGTCGAGATGCTTCTGGTCACCATGGTCGGCGGCGCCGGCACCATCTTCGGGCCACTGATCGGCGCTGTCGCGCTAACCGGCATCAACGAGCTGACGCGCTGGGCCGCCAGCGTCGTGCCGGCGCTGAAGAACGTCCAGCCGCTCAGCCTCATCGTCTACGGCGCCATGCTGATCCTGATCGTCGCCCGCCTGCCCGACGGCCTGATGAGTCTGTTCGCGCGCAAACTTTTAGGCCGGAAGCCGCGCCATGCTTGAGGTTGCCGGACTCTCCAAGGCATTCGGCGGCCTGAAGGCCGTCGACCAGGCGTCGCTCAACGTACGGTCCGGCGAGATCGTGGCGCTGATCGGCCCCAATGGTGCGGGCAAGACGACGCTGTTTGCCGCCATCGCCGGCTTCCACAAACCCGACGCCGGACGCATCACCTTCGAAGGCAAGGACATCACCGCCCTGCCGCCGCACCGCATCTGCGCCGCCGGCATGGTGCGCACCTTCCAGATCACCCAGCCCTTCGCCAAGATCAGCGTGCGCGAGAACATCATGGTCGGCGCCTATTTCACGACGCCGCAGCGCGCCACAGCCGAGAAGCGGGCCGAGGCCGTCGCCCAGCAGGTCGGCATGGCCGACCAGCTCGACCAGCTCGGCGCCGATCTCACCGTCGCCGGCCGCAAGCGCCTCGAGCTTGCGCGCGCGCTCGCCACAGGTCCACGCCTGCTGTTGCTCGACGAGGTCATGGCGGGGCTCAATCCCGCGGAAATCGGCGACATCGTCGGAGTGATCAAAACCATCCGAAAATCCGGCGTCACCATCCTGCTGATCGAGCACGTCATGCAGGCCGTGACGTCGCTGGCCGAGCGCGTTTACGTACTGAACCAGGGCCGCATGATCGCCGAGGGCACGCCGGCCAAAATCGCGTCCGACCCGCACGTCGTCGAAGCCTATCTCGGCCACGGCGCCGCCAAGGTGCTGCGTGCCTGAGAATCATATGCTCGAGATTAAAAACCTGCGCGCGGGCTACGGTGCCATCGAAATCCTGCGTGGCGTCGATCTCGACGTCGGCGCCGGCGAGATCGTGGCGCTTCTGGGCAGCAATGGTGCGGGCAAGTCGACGCTGAACAACAACATCTCCGGCCTCTACCGACCCTTCGGCGGCTCGATCCGCTTCGAGGGAGCCGACATCGCAGGTGTAGCCTCGACGCGCATCGTCGAGGCTGGCTTGGTGCAGGTGCCGGAAGGACGGCGCGTATTTCCCAACCTGTCGGTGCGCGAGAACCTCGAGATGGGCAGCTATCGCCGCGGCCGCGCCGCGCGGGCGAAAAACCTCGAGCGCGTCGCCGGCATCTTTCCGCGCCTACAGGAACGCTGGACGCAGCTTGCCGGCACCTTGTCGGGCGGCGAGCAGCAGATGCTGGCGATCGGCCGCGGCCTAATGGGCGAGCCGCGGCTCCTGATCCTCGACGAGCCGTCGCTTGGCCTCTCGCCCATTCTCGTCGAGGAGATGTTCGCCCTGATCGGCCGCATCAATGCCGATGGCCTTGCCATCCTGCTGGTCGAGCAGAACGTCGTGCAGTCGCTGGCCGTGGCGCACCGCGCCTACGTGCTGGAAAACGGCCGCATTGCCCTGTCGGGCAAGGCGTCCGAACTGGCCGAACATCCCGAGCTGCGGAAAACCTACCTCGGCCACTGAACCCGCGGTCCGCAGGCTCAGACCGCCTGTCCGGCTACCCAGCCGCTCGACCACGCCCACTGGAAATTGTAGCCGCCGAGCCAGCCCGTCACGTCGATGGCTTCACCGATGACGTAGAGGCCGGGCACCCTCTTCGCCTCCATCGTCCGGGACGACAGCCCGTCGGTGTCGACGCCACCCACGGTGACCTCGGCCTTGGCGTAGCCTTCGGTGCCGGTCGGGATCGCGCGCCAGCTCTTGAGCGTGGCAGCGAGTGTGTCGAGATCCTTGTCGCGCTGGTTGGCCATCATGCCGGGCGCAGCGAGCGCCTCGGCGAGACGATGCGGCATCAACTCGCCAAGGACCGTGCGCAGCTCGGCTTTTGGCCTGACACGCTTGCGTTCCTTCAGGAACGCCGCCGCATCCGTTTCGGGCAGCAGGTCGACGGCAATCTCCTGCCCCGAATTCCAGTACGACGAGATCTGCAGGATCGCCGGACCCGACAGCCCGCGATGAGTGAACAGCATGGCCTCGCGGAATTTCGTGCGGCCGAGGCTTGCCACGACGTCGAGCGACACGCCGCTGATGTCGGGGACCTTGGCAGTAAGCGGCACCAGCGCCGGCCGCGTCTGAGTGATCTTCAGACCGAAGTGCCGTGCCGTGTCGTGGGCGAAGGACGTGGCGCCCATCTTGGGGATCGAGAGCCCGCCGCTCGCCAGCACGACCGACTGCGCGGAGAAATCGCCATGATCCGTCTCGACGCGAAAGCGCTCGCCGCCGTGAACCGTAGCGATCTTGTGCGACACGCGCACGTCGACGCCAACAGCGGCGCATTCGGCCAGCAGCATCGCCACGATCTGGCGCGCCGAGCCGTCGCAGAACAGCTGGCCCAGGGTCTTTTCGTGCCAGGTGATACCGTGCTTGTCGACCAGGGCGATGAAGTCATGCTGGGTGTAGCGGCTGAGCGCCGACTTGGCGAAATGTGGATTGGCCGAGAGGAAATTCTCCGGTCGCGCTTCCCGGTTGGTGAAATTGCAGCGCCCGCCGCCCGAGATCAGGATCTTCTTGCCGACCTTGTCTTCGTGCTCGAGCAGCAGCACGCGCCGGCCGCGCTTGCCCGCTTCGATCGCGCACATCAGGCCGGCGGCGCCGCCTCCGATAACGACGACGTCGAATTCATCCATAGAGGACGCGCATCATCCACAGACCGAGGAAAAGTCCCAGGATCGAGCCCGCCACCGAGCCGCCGACATAGAGTGCGGCAGGGCCAAGCTGGTGACGCTCGATCAGCAGCATGGCGTCGAGCGAGAACGCCGAGAAGGTGGTAAAGCCGCCCAGCACGCCGGTGGCGAGGAACAGCCGCATGTGTCCGGTCGCGCCGCCCTTGAAGGCGAACCAGCCGGCGACCACGCCCATCAGCAGCGAGCCCACGACGTTGATGGTGAGCGTGCCGAAGGGAAACCCCGTGCCGAACGCCCGCGCAATGGCGATGTTGACGCCGTGCCGGAACGCGCCACCGATACCCGCGCCGACGAAAACCACCGCATAAGCCAGCATTGCTCCGCTCCTACTTGATCACGCGAAAATCCTGGTTGGGAAAGGCCGAGGTGTCCGGCGCCTTGATGACGATCGGCAGGTTGCCGCTCTTGTGGCAGGCGTTGCAGCCGTCGGTGAGCTGCCGGTAGGCCGCCTCAAACTTCGCGGCATCTCCTGCCTTGATCGCCACTTCCAGCGCTTCGATCGGCTGCTTGACCGTGGCCGCCATCAGCTGCGCAATGTCGAGCTCGTGCCATTTCGGCACTAGTTTCTCGATCTTCTCCAGTGCCTCCTCGAGTTCGCGGACCTCATAGGCGGCATAGGCCCAGTTCTTCTCCTGGCCGGCGAGCCCGAGCTTCAGGTGGCGCGGCTGCACCGACATGGTCATGAGATCGCCAAGCCCTGGCTTGTACGGCGGCGGAGTCTGCGCCGCCGCGGCAAGGTGAGCGCAAGAACGAGAGCGAGCGGCTTCATGTCAGGAACTCTCCGCCATTCACATGGATGGTCTGGCCGGTGATGAAGGTGCCCTGCGGGCCGACCAGCAGGCGCACCATGGCGGCGATCTCGTCGACCGTGCCGAAGCGCTTGAGCGGGATCGGCCGGTCCCCGACCGGGCGCGGTCCCGCCGAGGCCGCGCGCGCGGTGTCGATGGCGCCGGGCGAGAGGGCATTGCAGGTGATCCGGTGCGGCGCCAGCTCAACGGCGAGCGCACGCACCAGTCCCTCGAGTCCCGCCTTGGAGGCCGAGACGTGGCAGCGATTGGGTGTGCCGACATGGGTCGAGACACCCGACAGGGCCACGAACGCGCCGCCATTGCCCTTGGCCACCATCTGCGGAACGAAGGCCTTGGCCAGCAAGAATGCGCCGTCGAGCGCCACGGAGAGGATTTCGCGCCATTCCTCGAACGACATGTCGAGGAACGGTGTCTGGCGCCGCAGGCCGGCATTGCTCACCAGGATGTCGACGCCGCCCAGCTTCTGGCCGGCCTCGGCGAGACGCCCGCCGGCAGCGGGATCGGAGACATCGCCCATCGCTGCGACCGCCTGGCCGCCGGCGCTTTCGATCTCACGCACCACGCCGTCGACGGCGGCCTTGTCGCCGCGGCCGTTGACCACCACCGACGCGCCGTCGCGCGCCAGGGTAAGCGCAATGGCGCGGCCGATATTCTTGCCCGCGCCACTGACGAACGCGACTTTGCCTTTGAGAGGCAAGGCTGACTGGTTTTCCGCTGTTTTCCGCGCTGTGCCCACGTGTGATTTCCCTTGATAAACCACTTCTATATGCCATTCTAAGCATCTAAGGGAAAACCGAGGAAATTACCCGGCCTTTCCCCCTACTGTGTCCCCGGTGTGTCCCCGGCCAAGGGTTCCATCAGGGTCGGCCCTTTGTGGAGGCTGCCTCGCCCAAGCTTACCAAACGCTTTGTCGACTCGCTCGCGCCCGTTACGCGCGACATGCTGTACCGCGACGACGACCTTGCGGGCTTCGCCCTGCGGGCCAAGCCATCGGGCGTGCGTACATGGGTCGTCCAGTACCGGAATACGGCCGGCAGGACTCGAAAACTGGCTTTGGGGCGGGTTGGGGTGCTGACACCCGACGAAGCGCGCCAGCGGGCTCGCAAAGCCCTTGGGCGCGTGGCCGATGGACAGG
>CAMDQJ010000053.1 GCA_945905835.1 Asaia bogorensis | reverse complement strand
GGCCGGACTGGAACGAAGGCTGCCCAAGCTGCTCGTTCTGGTCCGACAACTACAACGGCATCGACGTCCACCTCGCGCAGCGCGACACCGCCCTGGTCGCCATCTCGCGGGGGCCGCTGGCCAAACTCGAGGCCTACAAGAAACGCCTGGGCTGGACGTTCCGCTGGGTGTCGTCGGGCGACAGCGACTTCAACTACGACTATGGTGTCTCGTCGCGGCCGCGACGAGGCGGAACTACCCTGGCCGATGGCCTGGGTGAAGCGGCACGACAAATATTGAGCGAAGGAGCCTGGACCATGACCCATACCGCGACCTGGCACGGTAAGGTGATCGCAAGCAGCGACAACACGCTCGAAGTCGGCGGCTACCGCTATTTTCCGCGCGACACGGTGAAGATGAGCCTGCTCAAGATCACGCCCAAGACCGCGAGCGATCTCGAGTGCCCGCACGGCGTGCAATTCTATGACGTGACCGACGGCAAGGCGTCGAGCGCGCGGGCGGCGTGGTCCTATCTCTCGCCGCAGCCCAAGATGAAGCCGGTCGACCACTGGATCGGCTTCTGGGAAGACGTCGAAATAAAGTAGCGCCTGTTTCGTACCCTCTACTTCGTAATGGCCGTGATCAGCAGCGGCGTGGCGAAGCCGATCAGCACGTCGCCGGTCTTCATGGTCTTGAGCGCGTCCTGCGCTGCGGCGCCGGTGGCATTGACGGTGCGCACGGCGCCGCCGCCCGGCGGGATCAGCGAGACCTTCTTGGCGGCCTGGTCGACGGCGACGACGGTGTAGGTGAAGCGGGCCGACTCCTCGTCGACGTTCTTGCCGGGCGCTGCAGCTTGGCGGCGGGCGGCGATCGAGCCGAGGCCCTTCTGCTTCAGGTTCAGGATCGTCACCACTTCGCTGTAGGTGACGTTGGCGGTCTCGCCGTCCTTGAAGGTGTCGAGGTTGCGCACCGTGTCGCCGGCCGCAAGGTTCAGCCAGTTGCCGTCGGGCAGGGTGATGACGATGGTGCGCGTGTCGGTATCGATCGAATCGATCGTGGCCTTGACCGTGACGGTGTTGGAGAAGGCGAAGCCGGCGCGCGGCACTGACTGGACCGCGGGAGCCTGGGCCTGCGCCTCGAGACCGACGCCGGCTGCAAGCACTGTAGCGAAAATCGACATCATCAAACGACTGGTCATCGCCAAAACCCTTTCGAGACTGCAAACGCAGGCGGACAAAATATATCCGCGCGCGCCGCGCCTAGCCGAAATGGGCGAGCACCGCCGCTGCGACGGCATCGGGCTGGTCGAGATAGGCGAGATGGCCCGCGCCCGGGATGGCCTTTGCCTGCGACGAACCGTTTATTCCTGATGTGAATTTTTGGGCATAGCTCGGAGGCAGCACGCGATCCTCGGCGCCCCACAGGACGAGCGTCGGTGCAGCGATCAGCTTCAGGCGCTTGTCGAGCTGGGTGTCGCCCAGCGGCCAGAAGGCGCGGGCGGCGGCCTCCGAAGCCCGTGTCATCTCGATCGGCCATTCGATCGAGTTGGCGCCGTCGGGCACCGCGACCATCGCCTTCCAGTTCTCGCCGTCGGCGCACATCAGGGAAGCGACATTGTCGGCGCGTTGCGCCCACGGGTCGGTCGCCGGTTCCTGCTCGTCGAACAGGCCGAACGGCGCGATCAGCGCCAGCTTCCTTACCGACGCGGGGAAAATCGCGGCCATCTCGGCGGCGAACGAGCCGCCCGTCGACGCGCCCAGAAGATCGCAGCCCGAGAGGCCCGCTTTGTCCAGGAGCTGGCGCACCGCCAGAATCCAGTCGAGGTGGTTGTCGAGCACGCTATGGCCGCTGCCGCCGGGATAGCCCGGCAGCGACGGCACGATCACCGTGCGCGTCTCGGCCAGCTTGTCGAGGAACGGCACCCAGCGCGGCAGGCCGCCGAAGCCCGCGAGGAAGCCGAGCTTCGGCCCCCTGCCCTTGGTCCAGACGCGGCAGGCAAAGCCGTTGACGTCGACGGTCGTCGTTTGCGGCTCGCTCAACGCCTCTACTCCGCCGCGGCGACGTGCGGACGGAACGCCGGCACCGCCGCGCGCTGGCCCTTGGCCATCGGCTTGGGCCACCACTTGTCTTCCCAGTCGCCGAACAGGTCCTTCACTTTGGGCATGACCTTCTCGGCGAACATCCGCGTGTTGTACTTGGTGGTGTCCTTGCCCATGTTGCCGTACTGCAAGAGCAGCATCAGGTGGCCGACGTTCAGGCTCGTGGCGACGTGGCGGATCTGCTCCACCACCTCGTCGGGCGAGCCGATGATGACGTAACCGCCATCGACGATGTCCTTCATGTTGGTGGCCTTGAGCGCCGCCTTGGTCGCGGGGCTCGCGACGTTGGCTGCCTTCTGCATCATGCCCTGGATGCCCGAGCGCTGCGTCGCCTCGGTCACGTAGCCCGGCGGCATCGCGAAGCGCGCGTCGACATGCAGGCAGCGGCCGTAGAAATATTCGGCGGGCTCGGTGTAGAGATCGAGCGCCTGCTGCCTGGACTCGGCGACGCCGACGAACTGCAGGAAGCCGGCGCGGTAGGGATTGCGGTCCTTGCCGAGCTTGGCCATCTCGTTCCAGAAGCCGTTCATCGTCGTGAGGCCGGCCTTGTAGCCGTAATACGAGAGGTAGCAGTAGACGTAGTCCATCTCGGCGCACCACCGCCACGTCTCGATCGAGCCGCCGCCCGGGATCCAGATCGGCGGATGCGGGTCGTTCTGGATCGGCCGCGGCCAGATGTTGACGTAGCGCTGCTGGTTGAAGCGACCGGAGAAGGCGAAGGTGTCCTTCTCCATCCACGCCTTCTTCACCAGATCGTGCGCCTCGAGATAGCGCTCGCGCAGCAGGCTGGGGTTCTGGCCGTAGGCGTAGCAGGTGTCCATCGGTGAGCCGACCGGGAAGCCCGCGATCAGCCGGCCGCCCGAGATGCAGTCGATCATCGCGAATTCTTCGGCGACGCGCGTCGGCGGATTATAGAGCGCCAGCGAATTGCCCATGACGCAGAGCGCCGTGTCGGTCGTGCGGCGGGCCAAGGAGGAGGCGATCAGGTTGGGCGAGGGCATCAGGCCGTAGCCGTTGGAATGATGCTCGTTGACGCAGATCGCGTCGAAGCCGACCTCCGCGGCGTATTCGAGCTCGTCCATGAAGTCGTTGTACATGTGGTGCGCGCGCTGCGGATCGAACAGCGAGGAGTGGATGTCGACCCAGACCGACGGGTGCTTCTTGTTGAAGTCGTCGGGAAGCTCCGTGTAGGGCATCAGGTGGAACCACATGAGCTTCATGGCGTCGTCCTCCGACAGGTAAACGCGCGTTTACCGCGGGAGGGTGCCCGGCTGCAAACCGGCGTGCAATGTGGGAATTTCGTAGGCCGCGCGTAATATTATTGTTTTTCATCAATATGAATGGTGCCGAATCGTATTTTGTGCGCCGCAACCGCGCGCATGCAAGGGGCGCGGCTAGGTTTGGCCGCCGAAACCCCTGACCGTACAGGGTCGCCGCGCCGCCCCACTTACGGATGCAGAGCAGCAAAACTATTGCTGCACACTCCGGATTGGAGTTGACGATTTCCTTGATCGCTTCATCGGACAGGACGTAGCCAACCGGAATGATTCTCGCTGCCATCGTGCGCATGCCCGTATCGGTGCACGGCTCTATGCGGAGTGGCAGCAGGCCAGCGGCGAGGCGAAGGCGAGCGCGCACGAGGCGGGGTCTGACTTCAGGATCGGATCCACGAGCGGATATTCAGTGCAGTGAGATCGCGAGAATTGCGTGCGGTCGCGTTGGTACGAAACGCTTCGGGGCACTGGATCGAACATGACATGCCGCCTGACTATCTAAACTCAATTGCCGGCGACCTGGCCGCCCGGCTCGCCGTACATCGGCGGGCGATGCAGGCCGTGCCGGTTGGGCACTCGGCCGGTCATCAGGGTGGCGCGCGAGGGCGAGCAGGAGGGCTCGGAGTAGCACGAGGTGAGCTGCAGGCCGGCGCGGGCGAGCCTGTCGAAATTGGGTGTCGGTGCGCCGACCGCGACACCACCGCGATAGCAGCCGAAATCGCCCCAGCCGACATCGTCCATCAGGAAGATCAGGATGTTGGGCTTCTTCTTGCGGCCGGCGAGCTTGCGCCTGGCGATCTCGATATCCAGCGCATGGACGAAGGCGGGCTCGAGGTGGCCGGCCGTGCGCACGGTTTGCGTGGCGATGGCATCGAAGGTCGTCATGTTTGCCCCACTGTCGCTGTCCACGCTATAGTCTCCGCAATGAAGTGAGGAAAGATGCGCCGTCGGCATTTCATGTTTGCTGCTCTGGTATTGGCGGCTCCCGCCGTGCTGCGTGCGCAGAGCTGGCCGCCGGGCCGCGTCACCATGATCGTGCCGTTTCCCGCCGGCGCCGCCACCGATCTCGGCGCGCGCATCTATGCCGAGCGGCTGTCGGCGATGTGGAACCAGGCGGTGGTGGTCGAGAACAAGGGCGGTGGCAACGGCCTTCCGGCCGCTGAGTATGTGGCGCGCGCCAAGCCGGACGGGCTCACCATTTTCGTCACCTCGGCGATGACCCAGGTCGTCAATCCCGCGATCTACGACACGCTGCCCTACGATCCGATGGAAAGCTTCGCGCCGATCTCACGGCTCGGCACCTCGCCCTTCGTGCTGCTGGTCGACAAGAACAGCCCGATCACGTCGGCAGCCGAGCTGACGGCCAAGCTGAAAGCCGAACCCGGCAAGCACAATTACGGTGCGGGCGCGCTGCCGGCGCGCATCGCGTCGGAGCTCTACAAGGCGGCGGCAGGCGTCGACGTCGTCTACATCGGCTACAAGAGCAATCCGCAGGCGATCCCCGACCTGCAGAGCGGCCTTTTGACCTTCATGATGATCGACACGGTGAACGCCAAGATCGCCATGGACCGCGGCGCACTGAAGGGCCTGCTGGTCACCGACACCGAACGCTATGCGCTGTTGCCTGGCCTACTGACCGCCGCCGAGGCCGGCCTGCCCGACGTGCTGCTGACGACCTGGACCGGCTTCTACACTACCCGTGGCACGCCACCTGGAATTGTCGCCCGGATCAACGCCGACATTCGCAAGGCTGCCGCGTCTCCCGATGTGGCGGCGCGGCTTGATTCCGCCGGATGGGCGCCCAAGCTGACGTCCCCAGAGGAATTTGACGTCTTCCAGCGCTCGGAGAAGGAACGCTGGGGCAAGATCATTCGTCGTGCCAATATAAAGGTGGAGTAGGAGGCAGCCATGGAAGGTTCGCTACGCGGCAACAAGGGCCCCCGCATCCGTCACGTCGCCGAAGAAAGCGCGCCCTATGAGACCATCAGCGTCGACAAGCTGACGCCCATCATCGGCGCCGAGATCGCAGGTATCGATCTCTCCACGCCGCTCTCCAACCGCCAGCAGGACGAGGTGCACCGCGCATTGGCGGAGAACTCGGTCATCTTCTTCCGCGACCAGCACATAACGCCGGACCAGCACCTGGCGTTCGGCCGGCTGTTCGGTGAACTCCATCTTCATCCCGCAGCACCTCACGAGCCTGGCCTGCCCGAGCTGATGGTCATCCATGCCGACAAGGACAGCCCGCGCGCCAACGGCGAGGGCTGGCACACTGACGTGAGCTGCGACGTCGAGCCGCCGATGGGCTCCATTCTCTACATCAAGAAGTGCCCGCCCAAGGGCGGCGACACGCTGTTCGCCTCGATGTATGCCACCTACGACGCGCTGTCGGACCGCATGAAGGTCTATCTCGACGGCATGACAGCCATCCACGACGGCGAGTCCGTCTATCGCGGCCTCTACAAGAATTCCAACGTCGCCGAGAAGGAAAAATATCCGCGCGCCGAGCATCCTGTGGTGCGCACGCATCCGGTGACGCGCAAGAAGGGGCTCTATGTGAACCGCGGTTTCACCCGCGGCCTGGTCGGCGTGCCGCGCGACGAGAGCGACGGCATCCTGAACTACCTCTATCAGCACATGGAAAACCCGCTGTTCCAGTGCCGCTTCCGCTGGCAGGAGAACTCGATCGCCTTCTGGGACAACCGCTGCGTCCAGCACCGCGCCATGTGGGATTACTGGCCGCACGCGCGCAGCGGCAACCGCGTCACCGTCGCCGGCGACAGGCCGTACTAGACACAGCTGTCATCCTGAGCGCAGCGAAGGATCTCACGCTTACGTCACGCGAGGACTTTCCGTGTTTGAAACGACTGCGAGATCCTTCGCTGCGCTCAGGATGACATGTTGGTGATCTTCGACTGCGACGGCGTGCTGGTCGACAGCGAGCCGATCGCCAACGCGAGCTTTTCCAAGGCGCTGAAACCGCACGGACTCGACTGGAGCGTCGAGGAGACGATGCGCCGCCTGATGGGCCGCTCGCTGAAATCCGCGCTCGAGATCTGCGAGGCCGAGATCGGCCGCAAGCTGCCCGACGATTTCCTCGAGACCATGCAAGCCGTCACCTACCAGGGCTTCCGCGATGCGCCGCTCAAGGCCGTCGCCGGCGTGAAGGATGCGGCGCTGGCCTTGAAGGCGGCGGGCATCGAAACCTGTATCGCGAGTTCGGGCGCGCTGGAGAAGATGCGCTTCACCCTCGGTCTCACCGGGCTTTGGGAGTTCTGCGAAGGTCGCATCTTCAGCGCCTCCGAGGTGCCGCGCGGAAAGCCGTTTCCCGATCTCTTCCTGCATGCCGCGCTGCGCATGAATACGCAGCCCTTCGAGTGCATTGTTGTTGAGGATTCCGTGCCCGGCATCCAGGCCGCGAAATCCGCCGGCATGCGCGGCCTCGCCTATGCCGGGGCGTCTTATGCCGACCGCGCCGGCTTGGCGAAAGCGGGAGGCCAATTGTTCGACGACATGAGGCAATTACCGGCACTGGTGGGCAAGTGACCGGTTCGTGGTCGATGGGCGAGGGCGCAGGCGAGCGCGTGCTGGTGGTCGGTGCCGGGATGGCGGGACTCGTTGCTGCGCGCCTGCTGCACGACAGCGGCTTCAAGGTCACGGTGCTCGAGGCGCGCGATCGCATCGGCGGGCGGGTGTGGACCGACGACCGGCTCGGTGCGCCACTCGATCTCGGCGGCTCGTGGGTGCACGGCGTCGAGGGCAATCCGCTCACCCTGTGGTGCGAGAAACTCGGCATCGACTTGATCGAGAATCAGGGCGAGCGGCTGCTGATCGATCCGCGCGCTACGGCACCGACGCGCGAGAGACAGCGCAGGCGCGCTTATCTCGGCCGTGCAGCTTTTCATACGGCGCTGGGATGGGCGAGCTGGAAGAGCAAGGCGATGACGGCTTCCTGGGGGCCGCGCTCGATCTCGGTGAAGCAGGCGGTTGAAGGATTGCTGAGCGCGCCGTGGCTGCCCGAGGTCGACCGGCTGGTCGTGGCGACGCTGATCGAAGGGAGCGAGGGCGTGAACGGTTCGACCTGGGACGCCCTGTCGGCGGAGGAGTGGTTCCCGACCGAAGGGCTCGACCGCAATGCCCAGCCGCGCGGCGGCTTTCAGCCGTTGATCGACGATGCGTGCGAGGGACTAGATATCCGCCTCAACGAGGCCGTCGCCAAAGTGGCGTGGAGCGGAGCAGGGGTTACGGCGATCCTGCAAGGCGGCGAGCGCATCGAGGCCGATCGAGCGATCGTCACCGTACCCATCGGCCTGCTGCGAGCAGGGCTTCCGGCGATCGATCCGCCGCCGCCGCCCGAGCAGCAGACCGCCATCGGCCGGTTGGGCTATGGCGCGGGCGTCCTGGGAAAAATATACCTGCGCTTTCCTAAGCGCTTCTGGCCGGCGACGCCGAAATGGTTCGGCCGTCTGCCCGACTCGCCGCGCAAGCGCGGCACCTTCAATACCTTCGTCAGCCATGAAGAAGAGACCGGCTTGCCGATCCTGCTGAGCTTCGCCAACGGCCACATGGCGACGCACCTCGACCGCGAGGCGAGCGACGAGGAAGTGAAGAACGTGGCGCTGGAGTCGCTGCGCAAGATGTTCGGCGGCAATGCGGTGCCCGAGCCCGAGGCCTTCGTCTTTCCGCGCTGGCTGAGCGATCCGTGGTCGCGGGGCGGCTACACCTATCCCGGCATCGGCAGTCCGCCGGAGGACCGCCACATCCATGCGCGGCGGCTGGCCGATCGCGTATTTTTTGCCGGTGAATCGACCGAGCCCGGCGAATACGGCACGGTACATGCGGCGCTTTGGTCGGCCGAGCTTGTCGCCGAATCGATCCATCGCATCGTCACTGGCACTGCAGCTACGCGCGCCAAAAGGCCTTGGGCGGGGGCCCGCACTGGCGCCAGCCGGCACACTTTGTCATCCTAACCGGCATGACCCTCGCCAACGTTCTGTTCGTTCTCGTGATCGTGTCCGGCCTCGCTACGCTCGGCATGCTGTTCGCCGGCCTCATCAACATGGCGCGTAATCCCGGCACCGGCATCGAGGGCGCGCGCAAGAGCAACCGGCTGATGTGGTGGCGCGTGCGCCTGCAGTTCCTGACGCTGGGTTTCATCCTGCTCTGGTATCTCGCGAGCCGAAGCTGACGGCATGGTGAAGCTCACCCGCATCTACACGCGCGGCGGCGACAAGGGAAAAACCTCGCTCGGCCGCGGCGAGCGCGTGGCCAAGCACGATCCGCGCGTCGAGGCCTATGGCACGGTCGACGAGGCCAATTCGACGATCGGCCTGGCGCGCAACGCGCTGCAGCGAACCAAGCTCACCGAGAAGGTGCGCGCCGACGCCGATGCCATGCTCGGCCGCATCCAGAACGACCTGTTCGACCTTGGCGCCGATCTCTGCACGCCCGAAGGCAAGAGCAGGCGCGGCGAGGGCGCGCTGCGTATCGTGCCGGCGCAGGTCGAGCGCCTGGAAAAGGAAATCGACGCCATGAACGGCGAGCTGAAGCCACTCAACTCCTTCATCCTGCCGGGCGGCAGCGAGGTGGCGTCATGGCTTCATCTCGCCCGTACCGTCTCCCGCCGTGCCGAGCGGCGCATGACCCAGCTTGCCGCGAAGCAGCCGGTCAACGCAGAGGCGATCAAGTACATCAACCGCCTGTCCGACCATCTCTTCGTGCTGTCCCGCCGGCTGAACGGCAACGGCGCTGTGGATGTTTTGTGGGTTCCGGGCGCTACGCGCTAGCAACGTCTTGACCTGATGCGCGTTAAACCGTCATGGCCGACCAGCAGAAGACGCCCCGCGTCATGATCCTCGACTGCTTCGCGGCCTCTCGGATCAACGTCGACCGGCTTTCCATCGAGGAGATCGCCGGTAGCGTGCGCGTGACAGGTGCTGTGCCGACCCAGGAGGAGATGATCCGCGCCGTCGCCGTATTGGGCGACGCCCAGGCGGCCGGCGTGACGTCGACGCACGATATCGAGGTTCGGCCCGCTGAAAACCAGCGCGATGCCGAGGCGCCCAGTCCGGACATCCTCTATCCGCCGGAGCCGGCGTAGCGCTTTTCTGGGGGAATGACCGCCTAACCTGTTGAAAAGAATAGGCAAAAGCTTCCGCGCTGCGATTTTGTGCAGCGCGGCATTGCCTTGACAGCCTCAATGAACGAGCCGTACACGAAAATCCCTTCGCCGGGCAAAAAACCCGGCCGCAACTCACAATAGGCGCAACGGATGAAAGTGCTGGTCGGGGTCAAGCGGGTCATCGACTACAACGTCAAGATCCGCGTAAAGGCCGACAACACCGGCGTTGAGACGGCCAACGTCAAGATGTCGATGAACCCCTTCGATGAGATCGCCGTGGAAGAGGCGCTCCGCCTGAAGGAGAAGGGCATCGCGACGGAAGTCATCGCCTTTTCCGCCGGCCTCGCGCAGTGCCAGGAAACCATCCGCACCGCGCTTGCCATGGGCGCCGACCGCGGCATCCTCGTCCAGACCGACGCCGAGCTGCAGCCGCTGGCCATCGCCAAGCTCCTGAAGGCCGTGGTCGACAAGGAACAACCGGGCCTCGTCATCGTCGGCAAGCAGGCGATCGATGACGATTCCAACCAGACCGGCCAGATGCTGGCCGCGCTGCTCGGCTGGTCGCAGGGGACCTTCGCCAACAAGCTCAACGTCGCCGAGGGCTGGGTCGAGGTGAAGCGCGAGGTCGATGGCGGCCTCGAGAACATCAAGATCAAGCTGCCGGCGGTGATCACCACCGACCTGCGCCTCAACGAGCCGCGCTACGCCTCGCTGCCCAACATCATGAAGGCCAAGAAAAAGCCGATCGACGTGCAGGCGCCGGATGCGCTGGGCGTCGACATCGCGCCGCGGCTCAAGACGCTCAAGGTCGAGGAGCCGCCCAAGCGCAAGTCGGGTATCAAGGTGAAGACCGTGGCCGAGCTCGTGGACAAGCTGCGCAACGAAGCGGGAGTGATCTGAGATGAGCATCCTCGTTGTCGCCGGGCATGACGGCAAAGCTGTTCGCGCCAATGTTTCCAACGCTGTTGTCGCCGCGAGCCAGATGGGTTCGGACGTGCACGTGCTGGTCGCCGGCAGCAATGCCGGCGAGGCCGCCAAGTCGGCTGCCGCTATCGCCGGCGTTGCCAAGGTCCTGCAGGCCGAGGACGCGGCCTACGCCAACTGGCTGGCCGAGGACATCGCGCCGCTGGTCGTCAAGCTGGCGCCGAATTACTCCCACATCGTCATGGCGGCCGATTCGCTCGGCAAGAACGTCGCCCCGCGCGTCGCGGCCCTGCTCGACATGGCGCAGGTCTCCGAGGCGATCCAGGTCGTCTCGCCCGACACCTTCGTGCGTCCGATCTATGCCGGCAACGCCATGGCCACGGTGCAGTCGACCGACAAGATCAAGATCGTCACCATCCGCCCGACCAACTTCAAGGCGGGTGCCGGCGGCGGCTCCGCTGCCATCGAGCAGATCGGCGGCACCGGCTCGGCCGGGTTGTCTGCTTACGTCGGCGCCGAGCTCTCCAAGAGCGAGCGGCCGGAGCTGACCAGCGCCAAGATCGTCATCTCGGGCGGACGCGGTCTGGCCAGCGGCGAGAACTTCAAGATGCTTGAGAAGCTGGCCGATGCGATGGGCGCCGGCCTCGGCGCCAGCCGCGCCGCGGTCGATGCCGGCTACGTGCCCAACGACTACCAGGTCGGCCAGACCGGCAAGGTGGTTGCGCCCGACCTCTATATCGCCATCGGCATTTCCGGCGCCATCCAGCATCTCGCCGGCATGAAGGACAGCAAGACCATCGTAGCGATCAACAAGGACGAGGAAGCGCCGATCTTCCAGGTGGCCGACTACGGCATCGTGGGTGACCTCTTCCAGATCGTGCCTGAGCTGACCGCAGCGGTCGAAAAGAAGTAAACGCAAAAAATAACACGCGGAGTATCGCGTCATGATCAAGCGCATCGGAGTCATCGGTGCCGGCCAGATGGGCAGCGGCATCGCGCACGTCTGCGCGCTCAAAGGCTTCGACGTTCGCATCGCCGACGTCGACCAGGCTCATCTCGACAAGGGCCTCGACAATATCGGCCGCAACATGGACCGCCAGATCGGCCGCGGCATGATCCGGCCCGAGGACAAGGACGCGGCGCTGAAGCACATCACGACCAGCACCGACTTCAAGGCCTTCGCCGATTGCGACCTCGTGGTCGAGGCGGCGACCGAGAACGAGAGCGTCAAGCGCGAGATCCTGAAGAAGCTCTGCCCGGTGCTGCCGCCGAATACGTTGATCGCCACCAACACCTCGTCGATCTCGGTGACGCGCCTGGCCTCGGTGACCGACCGTCCCGGCAAGTTCATGGGCATGCACTTCATGAATCCGGTGCCGTTGATGGGCCTGGTTGAGCTGATCCGCGGCATCGCCACGGAGGAGGAGACCTTCCGCTCGGTGCGCGAAGTGGTGGTGACGCTCGAGAAGAAGCCGGTCAACGCCGAGGATTTTCCCGCCTTCATCGTCAACCGCATCCTGCTGCCGATGATCAACGAGGCGGTCTACGCACTCTACGAGGGCGTCGGCAACGTCGAGGCCATCGACACCGGCATGAAGCTCGGCGCCAACCACCCGATGGGCCCGCTCGAACTCGCCGACTTCATCGGCCTCGATACCTGTCTGTCGGTGATGCAGGTGCTGCACGAGGGCCTCGCCGATTCGAAGTACCGCCCGTGCCCGCTGCTGGTGAAATACGTCGAGGCCGGCTGGATCGGCAAGAAGGTCAAGCGCGGCTTCTACGACTACTCGGGCGAGCGTCCGGTCCCGACGCGCTAGCCCATCGATACCACGCCGCCTTGGCGTAAAGCTTCTTCACCGCGCGGCCGATCGCACCCTCGCGACGCCGTGCTTGGGCGACGGTGCATGTCGCCAAATGGAGTTCGTGGTCGCTGCTGGTGATCATGACGTTCACGATCGTGGCCAGCCTGAAGCATATCCGCGGCCGCATTCACATTCTCGAGTGAGCTTGTGCATGTTGGAGTAATTGACAACATGATGAGCTGTTGTCATTATCTCCAACATGGTGGCCACGCTCCTGACCCATCGCCGTATCGTGCTGGCTGAGGATGCGTTCGCCGAGATCGTGGTGTGGCGCGTGCCGCGGCCGGTTCAGCCGTCGAAGCACGCGTACAAGTACCGGTTGGCCTATGTCGTTAGAGGCGTCTGCGTGCTGCGATACGACAACGAAACGGGCAAGGGCGATCATCGGCATTTCGGCGCCGTCGAGAAGCCCTATCGGTTCTCGACGCCGGAGCGACTGATGGCCGACTTCAGTGCCGATATCGAGAGGTGGAATCGTGAAAACCGTCGTTCTTGAAGTCCGCTCGCTTGATGAGGCCTTGGCCGACACGGCACGGGCTATGAAGACGGGCCGTGCGACACGTGAAACACATATCGGCTTTGCCACGCCCGAACTGTTGTGGCGGGTTCTGACCGCCAAACGCTGGGAACTGTTGAAGGTGCTGTGCGGTGTCGGGCCGGTTTCGGTTCGCGAAGCGGCGCGGCGCGTCGGTCGCGACGTCAAAGCCGTCCACGGCGACGTGACGGCGCTTGCAGCGGCGGGCTTGGTCGACCGCGATGCGCGCGGCAGGGTCGAGTTTCCATTCGACGCCGTGAAGGTCGAGTTCATGCTGCAGGCGGCGTAGGCTTTCTCCCCACCAACCCCCGGATCGTCGCCATGATCGGCGCCAGGCTGCCGTATTCGCCGCGCTGGTAGAGGTCGGTCGCGACGGCCTGGGCGCGCCGGGTCGCTTCGCCATTGGGATCGGCGAGCTCCTTCACGGCACGGGAGATTTGGGCTGCGTTGGTGAGGCGGCGGCGGCCATTCACCGAGAGGCCCAACCGGTCGACGGTATTGGCGCTCACCGTCTGGTCGTTGACCTCGGGCAGGAAGATCTGCGGCCGGCCTGCCGCCATCGCCGCCGTTAGCGTCGCCATGCCGCCATGATGGACGATCACCGAGGCGCAACGAGCGTGTGCTGGCCTGGGCCGATGCGATCTTTGTCGCACCCCGCCTGCTCGATCTGCCCGCCCCGGCGGTTCGGCCCTGACCCCCGATTCGCGCTAGGGTCGGCCCATGGTTGAGACCTCGAAGACGAAATCACCGCGCGTCGCGGAGGCCGAAGCGATGGCCAAAGCCACCGGCGCGCCCTTCGTGCCCAATGCGCACCGCCAGAAGGAACTCGATTTCCTGTCCTTCGCCACGACCGAGACCTGCGAGCTGAGCTGCGTCTTCTGTCACTTCAACGGCCCCAACGCCATCAAGAAGGCCAAGACCATCACGCCCGAGCTGGTCGAGAAGGGCGTGCGCCAGCTGCCCCAAGGCCAGAAGGTCCACTTCGCCGCCACAGGCGATTTCTTCCAGGACCCCAACGCCATGCAGCACCTGCGCAACACGGTGGCGCTCGGCCATCCGGTGAACGTGCTGAGCCACGGCCAGACCATGCCGCCGGCGCTGATCGACGAGATGCTCAAGCTCGGCGTGCGCGAGTTCCGCTTCAGCGTCGACCACATCGATCCTCGGCAATACGCCAAGATCCGCCGCGGCGGCGAGCTCCATCGCGTGCTCGGCACGATCGACTACCTGGTCGAGCGCAAGAAGGCGATCCCCGACATCAACGTCGAGATCAACTGCATCCTGATCGGCGACGTGAAGGAGCGCATGCAGGAGTTCACCGACTTCTGGAGCACGCGCTGCGACGCCATCAACTTCCACGCCGAATATTACGACACGCTGAAGTTCCGCAACCTCTTCCACGTGCCCGAGAAGCGCAACGACTGCCACATCCAGCTCTACGTCCTGCCGTCGGGCCAGATCACGCCGTGCTGCGCCATCATGGTGCAGGCGCACGACACCGAGCTGCCGTGGCTGCCCAACATCCGCGACGTGCCGCTGAAGGACGCCTACGACAAGCTCTGCGACATGTACGAGGACCCCAAGAGCGAGCTCGGCAAGATCTGCTCTAAGTGCGACTGGTGGGTCATGTGGTCCGACCTCGAGAATCACGCGACGCCCTACATGAAGCACATCCGCTTCGACCAGCCCAAGCCCCAGTCGGCGCTCGACGGACTCGTGACGCGCGTCAAGGCGGTGACCCAGAAGGTCCGCGAGGCGTTCGGCGCGCGCGTCTGAGACCGTAGCTATGTGGACGCGCGTCGTCGGCGAAGCCCGGGAACGTGCGCGGTTCAGGCCGCTGCCATCGGCGTGGAACTCTTCTCCGCGGCGTCGAGCGCCTGGCGCACCGTCGTCGCCAGCTCGCCCTTGCGGAACGGCTTGCTCAGCAGCACCAGGCCCTCGTCGAGGTTGCCGCCATGCACGATCGCGCTCTCGACATAGCCCGACATGAAGACGATCCGCATCTTGGGCCAGCGCAGCGCCACCGCGTCGGCCAGCAGTTTGCCGTTCATCACCGGCATCACCACGTCGGTCAGCAGCAGGTCGTAGGGCTTCACCACCGACGCGCAGGCCGCCAGGCCCTCCGCGCCGTTGATCGCGCAGGCGACGTCGTAGCCCAGGCTCTTCAGCTGATCGACGACGTTGCTGCGCACGCCGGGCTCGTCCTCGACCACGAGAACCCTTTCGCGGCCGCGCGGCAGCGCGGGCCTGGCCTTCGGCGCCGCCGCAGCAGCAGCAACCTCGACCTCGACGCTGCGCGGCAGGTAGAGCCTGAAGGTGGTGCCGCGGCCGACCTCGCTCTCGACCTTGAGATGGCCGGCCGACTGCGGACAAAGCCATAGACCATGCTGAGGCCGAGCCCGGTGCCCTTGCCGGCCTCCTTGGTGGTGAAGAACGGATCGAACATCTTGGCCAGCACCTCGGGCGGCATGCCGGTGCCGCTGTCGCCGACGGCGAGCATCGTATAGTCGCCGGCCACGACGCCGGGGTTCAGCGCGGCATAGGTCTCGTCGAGCGTCGTGTTCCTCGTCTCGATGCGAAGCTTGCCGCCGCCCGGCAAGGGCGTCGCGGGCATTGACGCAGAGATTGATCAGCGCCGATTCGAGCTGCGGCCGGTCGATGCTGACGGGCCACAGGCCGTCGGAAAGCGTCGTCTCGATCTCGACCTGGGAGCCCAGCGAGCGCGCCAGCAGCTTGACGGTGCCGGCGACCAGGTCGTTGACCTTGGTGACCTGCGTGCGCAGCGGCTGCTTGCGCGAAAAGGTCAGCAGCTGGCGGGTAAGATCGGCCGCGCGGTAGACCGCCCCGCCGATGCCGTCGAGGCGGCGCTTGAGCTCCGGTGCGATGTTGTCCTCCTCGCCCAGTGCCTCGACGTTGGCGATGATGACGCTCAGGATGTTGTTGAAGTCGTGGGCGATGCCGCCGGTGAGCTGGCCGACCGCCTCCATCTTCTGCGACTGGCGCAGCTGCGCCTCGGACGCCAGCCGGTCCTTCTCGGCGCGGTTGCGCTCGGTGACGTCCTGGCTCATCGCCAGCATGGCGGGCACGCCGTCGTGTCCGGCGTCAGGACCACTGATACAGATTTAGCGTCTTGAGGAAGAGAGGATTTCCGGCTCATCGTTATCCTGAGGGGAACGATATGAGACAGAAATCCACCACGACGACCTCGCCGTCCGAGCGCCTTGTGAAGAACATCCGGCGGGCGACCCGTAAGCACTATTCAGCCGAAGAGAAGATCCGGGTTGTCCTGGACGGCCTGCGTGGCGAGTCGAGCATTGCCGAGCTGTGCCGCCGGGAGGGTATTGCCGAGAGTCTTTATTACAGCTGGTCAAAGGAGTTCCTGGAAGCCGGCAAGCGCCGGCTGGCGGGCGACACAGCGCGTGCGGCGCGTACTCACCGATGATGACTTGTGGCTGCAGCGCCAGGAACAGCAGGTGCCAGGCATGGACCAGTCGGTAGAGCGCTTCCTCGTCGGCGAAGTTGTTGACCGCCAGAAGGTCGCCGTAGCTGCCGGGGTTGAAATTGGGCTGGGTCGGGTGCAGCACGCCGATCGACAGCGGGGCCTGCATGACCAGCCACGGCTTGCCCCGCATGAACGAGGCCGTCGAGACGATGTCGCGCAGGCAGAACACCGGCTCGTGGCCCTCGCGCACCAAAGCCTCGGCGACCTGGACCAGGCGGTCCACATAGCCGATGCCGAGACCATATTCCCAGGCAAAGAGAACGCGCGCCATCGGGCGCGAACTTAACCCGCGAGCGCCGAGGTGACGATTGCGATCGCTTCGGGGATGTCCCAGTCGACCTCGCCCTCGATGCGGCCGAGCTCGCGGCCGCTGGTGTCGACCACGATCGAGGTCGGCAGGATCGAGACGTCGAGCGCCTGCATCAGCTTGCGGCCCTTGTCGAACCAGATGCCGAGATTGGCGAGCTTCTGGTTCTCGTAGAACGGCGCCACCCTGGGCCGCGTCGGGCCGTCGAGCGACAGCGGCAGCACCCGGAAGCGCTCCTTGCCGAAGCGGGCCTGCAGGCGGTCGAGGCTGGGCATTTCCTTGACGCAGGGAGCGCACCAGGTCGCCCAGAAATTGACGAGCAGCACCTTACCCTTGAGATCGGCGAAGCGCACCAGCTTGTCCTCGGCGTCGCTGAACGGGATGTCGGGCAGCGGCTTGCGGTTCTTGGCCGGCTCGTACTTGACTGGGCTGGGCGCCGCCAGGCTCCACAGGGCGGGCACGGTCGCCAGTGCTGCGGCGCCGTAAAGAAAGTAGCGCCGGCCATGGAGGAAATTGGGGGCGGGATGTGCCATAAGCCGCGTTCCTAAAGGAAGATCGGCTGCTAGTCATGGCAAGAAAGAACACGAAGGCGCGAGCGAAGAAAGCCAACCCCAACAGCATGTGGGGCGGCCGCTATAAGCTCGGCCCGGCGGCGATCATGGAGAAGATCAACGCCTCCATCGGCTTCGACCGCCGTCTCTACGCCCAGGACATCGCGGGCTCCGTGGCGCATGCCGAGATGCTGGTGGCGCAGGGCATCCTTACCGCCAAGGACGGCCGCGCCATCAAGGCGGGGCTCGCCGGGGTCAAGGCCGAGATCGAGAGCGGCAAGTTCAGCTTCTCGACCAAGCTCGAGGACATCCATTTCAACGTCGAGGCGCGGCTGACGGCGCTGATCGGCGAGGCTGGCGGGCGGCTGCATACGGCGCGCTCGCGCAATGACCAGGTGGCGCTCGATGTGCGGCTGTGGGTACGCGACACCATCGACCGTCTGGAGCCGATGCTGGCCGACCTGCAGGCCGCCCTTCTGGACCGCGCCGAGGAATACGCCGCGACCATTATGCCGGGCTTCACGCATCTGCAGACGGCGCAGCCCATCACCTTCGGCCATCACCTCATGGCCTATGTCGAGATGTTCGGCCGCGACCGCAGCCGCCTTGCCGATTGCCGCAAGCGTCTCAACGAATCGCCGCTGGGGGCGGCGGCTCTCGCTGGCACGCCGCACCCCATCGATCGCGTGAGGACGGCCAAGGCGCTGGGCTTCGACCGGCCGATGGCCAATTCGCTCGATGCCGTGTCGGACCGCGACTACGTGCTGGAATTCATCGCCGGCGCCTCGGTGACGGCGGTGCACCTGTCGCGTCTCGCCGAGGAGATCGTGATCTGGTGCTCGGCACCCTTCCGCTTCATTGCGCTCAGCGACGCCTTCACCACCGGCAGCTCGATCATGCCGCAGAAGCGCAATCCCGACGCCGCCGAGCTGGTGCGCGGCAAGACCGGCCGCATCGTCGGCGCCTTCACGGCGCTTTGCATGGTGCTGAAGGGGCTGCCGCTGACCTACGGCAAGGACATGCAGGAGGACAAGGAGCCGCTGTTCGATGCCGCCGACTCGCTGGAGCTGGGCCTCGCGGCGATGGCGGGCATGGTGCGCGACCTCAAGGCCAATGCCGAGCGGATGCGTGCGGTGGCTTCGGCGGATTATTCCGTGGCGACCGATCTCGCCGACTGGCTGGTGCGCGAGGTCGGCTTGCCGTTCCGGCAGGCGCATCACGTCACGGGCGCGCTGGTCGGAAAGGCGGCGGAGAAGGGCATCGCGCTCGACGAGCTGTCGCTGAAGGACATGCGGGCGGTCGAGAAGCGCATCACGCGCGGCGTCTATCGCGTGCTTAACGTGGAGGCCTCGGTCAAGGCGCGCAAGAGCCTGGGCGGCACGGCGCCGGGCAATGTCGCGCGCGCGGTCAAGGACGCACGGAAACGGTTCCTATGAACTTCTTCGACTACAAGAAGGGCGAGATGCACGCCGAAGGCGTGGCGCTCAGGACCATCGCCCAGCAGGTCGGCACGCCGTTCTACTGCTACTCGGCCGGCGCCCTGCGGGGGGCGATGCGCGAGTTCATCGACGGCATGAAGGGCATGAACGCTTCGGTGTGCTACGCCATGAAGGCCAACAGCAACCTCGCAGTGATCAAGCTCTTCTCGGACATGGGCGCCGGCGCCGACATCGTCTCGGAGGGCGAGATGAAGCGCGCGCTGGCGGCGGGCGTGCCGGCCAAGCGCATCGTCTATTCCGGCGTCGGCAAGAAGCCGACCGAGCTGATGGCGGCGCTGCAGGCGGGCGTCGGCCAGATCAACGTCGAGAGCTCGGCCGAGCTCGAGACGCTGAACGCCGTGGCGGGCCAGCTCGGCATGAAGGCCGACATCACCATCCGCGTGAACCCCGACATCGACGCCAAGACCCACGCCAAGATCACCACCGGCAAGAAGGGCAACAAGTTCGGCATCGACATCGATCTCGCCCGCGAGGCCTTCGCCGAGGCCGGCAGGCTGCCCAACCTGCGCGTCGTCGGCATCGCCATGCATATCGGCTCGCAGCTCGAGAAGCTCGGGCCCTATCGCGCGGCGCTCCGTCGGGTCGGCAAGTTCATCGGCCAGCTCCGCGCCGACGGCCACCGCATCGGCCGCTTCGACATCGGCGGCGGCCTGGGCATCGTCTACAACAAGGAGAAGCCGCCCTCGATCGCCGACTTCCTCGCCCTGGTGAAGAAGGAGACCGCGGGGCTGGACTGCGAGCTCACCTTCGAGCCCGGCCGGCGGCTGGTCGGTGAGGCGGGCGTGCTGGTCTCCGAGGTCATCCTGGTCAAGCCCGGCGCCGCCAAGACTTTCGTCATTGTGGATGCGGCAATGAACGACCTCATCAGGCCCACGTTATATGAGGCTTGGCACGACATCGTCCCGGTCCGCCAGCCGCGCCCCGAAGCGGCCACGATCCGCTGCGACATTGTCGGTCCGATCTGTGAATCGGGGGATTATTTGGCCCTGAATCGCAAGTTGCCGGCGCTGGCCGCCGGGGATTTGGTCATGATACGCTCGGTGGGCGCATATGGTGCGGTCATGGCGTCGACCTACAATAGCCGGCCCCTGGCGCCGGAAGTGATGGTCGATGGCACGCGATTTGCGGTTACCCGCCCCAGGATACCGACCGAGGACCTGATCGCGGCGGAGCGGTTTCCGCCCTGGATGGAAAAGCCGAAAGGATAAGATGGAGCCCAGCCAGCCCGCCTATCTGCCGCCCGGCTCCACAGCGAGGTCCGTTGTGGAACCCGCTGCTGCAGGGGTCTGGCGCAAGATCGGCCTGGCACGGGCGGCTTTGGCTTGGGAGGGGTTGTGGCCCCGCCTGATGCCGTTGCTCGCGGCACTGGCCCTGTTCGTGGCGGCGGCCCACTTCGACGCTTTCTCGATCTTCTCGCCCCGGGTCCATACCGGCGTTCTTGCCACCATCGCCGTGGCGCTGATCGGCCTGATCTGGTTCGAGTTCCGCGGGTTCCACTGGCCGGCGCGGGAAGCCGCCGTCCGCCGTCTCGAGCGCGACTCAGGCGTGCCGCACCGGCCGCTGATGGCGGTGGAGGACGGCCTCGCCGCCGGCCAGAACGACACCATGGCCGGCGCCCTGTGGCAGGCCCACCGCCGCCGCGAAGCTGCACGCCTCGCCGGTCTCACCAACAAGCCGGCCCGACCCGGTCTCGCCTTGCTCGACCGCTGGTCGATGCGCCTCGTCCCCATCCTTCTGCTGATCGTGGCAGTGGGCCAGGCTGGCGGCTGGCGTTCCGACCGCATGTTCGCGGCCGTCTCGCCTGCCTTCCCGCCGCCGCCGCCGGTGGTCGCCAATCTCTGGATCGCGCCGCCGGCCTATACCGGCAAGGCGCCGATCTATCTCGACGCCAACGACAAGGACAAGCTCCTGCGCGTGCCGGTCGGCAGCAAGATCGCGGGCTTCGTCGACGACGTGCGCGGCCGCAAGCCGCCGCAGCTCCTGGTCGACGGCAAGGCCACCGAGTTCGCCACGGTCGGCAAGGGCAAGTACCAGTACCAGATCGACCAGGTCATCACCGAGGGCAAGCAGATCGCCCTGCAGGCCCGCGGCGACGAGCAGGCGCGCTGGAAGCTGCACATCATTCCAGACCTGGCGCCGACCATCGAATTCGCCAAGCCGATCGGCGTCGACAAGTGGTCGACCAAGATCGAGTACATCGCCGGCGACGATTTCGGCGTGACCGCCGTTCAATTGCAGATCCGCCTCCATGGCTCGGTGCTGGGCGACGATGCGCTGTCGGCCGACGAGGAGCCGGAAGTGCTGCGCGTCGACCTGCCGGTCGCCGGCAACGCCAAGAAGATCGCCGACACCTTCGTGCGCGACCTCACCGGCAACCCGTGGGCCGGGCTCAAGGTCACGGTCATGCTGTTCGCGACCGACGCCATCGGCCAGAAGGGACGCAGCGCCGTCGAGACCTTCCTGCTGCCCGAGCGCGTGTTCAACGATCCGACGGCGCGCGCGCTGATCCTGCTGCGCAAGGCGCTGACCCGCGATCCCAAGGGCAACCAGGTGGGCGTGGTCGACGGCATGCGCCTGATCCAGCGCGATCCTTCGTCCTACCGATCCGACCCCGTCGTGCTGCTCGGCCTGCGCATCGGCTCGGCGCGGCTGGCGGCCGATACCGAGAAGTCGACCATCACTGAGACCCAGAAGATCCTGTGGGACCTCGCCATGCGCCTCGAAGGCGGCGCCGTCAGCGACGCCGAGCGCCAGCTCGAGCAGGCCCGCCAGGAGCTGCGCGACGCCATGCAGCGCCAGGCCGGCGACGAGGAGATCGAGCGCCTGATCCAGCAGCTCTACGACGCCATGGCCAAGTGGCAGAAGGAGCTCGCCGACAAGATGCAGGATCCGGAAGAACGCCGCCGCATGATGGAGCAGGCGGAGAAGATGGATCCCAACAACACCATCACCGGCGACGACCTGCAGAAGATGCTCGACAAGATTCGCGAGATGGCCCGCAACGGCGACCGCGAGGGCGCCAAGCGCCTGCTCGAGGAGCTGCGCAAGATGATGGAGAACGTCACCCCGATGATGGCGCAGCCCGGCCAGCAGCGTCAGCCGGGCCAGCAGCGCGGCCAGCAGGGCCAGGGCAACCAGCAGGGCCGCGAGATGATGAACCAGCTCGACCGGCTCACCCGGCGCGAGAACCAGCTTCTGGGCGAGTCGGAGCGCCAGGGCCGCCAGCAGCAGCCCGGCCAGCGCGGCCAGCAGGGTCAGCAAGGGCAACAGGGTCAGCAGGGCCAGGGACAGCAGGGGCAAGGCCAGGGCCAGCCCGGCGACGGCCAATGGGGCGAGCAGCAGCGCGGCCAGCAGGAAGGCACGCGCCGCCAGTTGGGCGACTTCATGAAGAAGCTCGACGAGAACGGCATGCCGATGCCCGATGCGCTGGGCCGCGCCGAACGCTCGATGCGCGAGGCCGAGGATGCGCTGCGCCGCGGCGCCGCCCGCGAGGCCGCCCGCGCCCAGCGCCGCGCGCTCGACAACCTGCAGCAGGGCATGGGCGACCTGGCCGAGCAGATGCGCCAGAACCGCGGCCCCGGCAACGGCCAGGACATCGCCGAGATCGAGGAGCGCGAGCGCCGCAGCGAAGACCGCGACCCGCTCGGCCGCTCCGACGGCAACTACGGCGACGCCGTCGACACCGGCGTCGACAAGATCCCGCTCGAGCTCGAGCGCCAGAAGAGCCGCGAGATCCTCGACGAGCTGCGCCGCCGCGCCGGCGAATCAGAGCGCCCGAAGAACGAGCTCGATTACATCGACCGGCTGCTCAAGACCTACTAGCCGGCCGCAGGGCCACCCCCCAATCACTTCCGGAAAGTCCGGAAAATGACTTTCCGGAATTTCCGGAAGTCCTGTAGCACGCTCTATAGGGTGTCCGGGCGGCTGGGAGGCCCACGGTCGGCGGGGCTAGGCGCTCTTCTCAACCACGCCGATATACGGCAGGCCCCTGAACTTGTGGGCCCAGTCCAGCCCGTAGCCGACTAGGAACTCGTCCCCCGCCGCGAAGCCCACGAAGTCGGCCTGCAGCGGGGTGCGGCGCTTGCCGGGCTTGTCGAGCAGGGTGCAGATCCAGACGCGCCGCGCGCCGCGTTCCTGCAGCAGGTTCTTGGCGAAGCTCAGCGTGAAGCCCGATTCCAGGATGTCGTCGACCAGCAGCACATCGCGGCTGCGCACTTCGTCGACGATGTCGCGCACGATGCGGACGCGGCCGGTGGTCTCGGTGCCGGTGCCGTAGCTCGACAGCGTGATGAAATCCATCGACCAGTTGGCGCCGAGGCGGCTCAGCGCCCGGATCAGGTCGGCGGCGAAGACGAAGCTGCCCTTCAGCACCGAGACGACCAGCGTGTCGGCCGGCAGCTTCTCGGCAAGCTCGGTCGCCATCTCGTCGACGCGGGCTGCGATCTTGGCGGCGGAGAAACGGATGGTGACGGTGGGGCGTTCGACGGGCGTGGCGTTCATGGCCCGGCAGTCTACTCGATCGCGGGCACGATGTCGGTGGTGCCGGCCGGCGGGTCGTCGAGCACCTGGCTGAACGGCCGGCGCGCGCCCGGCGCGATCGGGCCCTCGATCAGGGTATAGGCGCGCTCGCCCAGCACGTCGGCGTCCTTCTTGAACACCAGCTTCAGCGTGCGCGTCGTGCCCGAGACCCTGCCCTTGTTGACGATCTCGCCGCGCACGACGTAGGGGCCGTCGACATAGTCGACCTTGCTCGCCGTGAGGTCGACCTCGAGCTGCGGACGGCCCATCTCGGTCGCCGGCGGCGCGGCTGATGGACGCTGCACCCCCGGAGGCTGGCCCGGAGCCAGGGTGGTCGGCGCGGGTGTTGTCGGTGCCGCGGGCGTCGTCGGAGCGGGCTGCTACGGCACCGGCGTCTGCGGCGCGGTCTGCACGATCGCCGGCAGGCCGAGCTGCTCGCGCAAGTCCTGCGGCAGCATCGGGATGATGTCATCCTTGAACATGAAGACCAGGCCGGCCACGATTCCCAGCATCACCGCGACGCCGATCAGCACCTTGGCCCAGCTCGGGAAGTCGCGCTGGTCGGCATTCGCCGGCAACGCCGAGCCGTAGGTCTGCGGGCGGATGACGAAGTCCGGCACCGGACGCTCTTCCGGTATGTACTCGTCGAGTACAGCGGCCGCCGGCTCGACGGGTTCGAACCAGCGATGGTTACAGCGGAAACACTGGACAGTGCGCCCCGCTGGACCTAGCGCCACGGGATCGACCGTGTAGCGCGCCCCGCAATTGGGACAGATAATTTGCATTGAGCGGGGTCGTCCCCACTAGATGTGCTTGCGAGGCGACATTAGGGCACTAAAACTGGGGGCACAAGCAATGCGATCCCGCTTCTTTCCACAGAACCAGCAGACATGACGCGCCTCCTGTTGCTCGATCGAGATGGCGTTCTGAACGCCGATAGAGGCGATTTCGTGAAGCATCCCGGCGAGCTGGTGCTGCTCGAGGGCGCGGCGCGCGCGGTGGCGCGGCTGAACCAGGCCCGGGTGCAGGTGGCGGTCTGCACCAACCAGTCGGTGGTGGGACGCGGCATCATCGGCCGCGACCGGCTCGACCTTATCCACCAGACGCTGCGCGAGCAGTTGGCCCGGGAGGGCGCGCATCTCGACCTGCTGCTCGACTGCACCGACGCACCGCAGGGCTATTCGGCACGGCGCAAGCCAGAGCCCGCCATGCTGCTCGAGGCAATCCGCCACTTCGGCGCCGAGCCCGCGGCGACGCCGATGGTCGGCGATACGCTGTCCGACCTCCAGGCCGCCACCCGCGCCGGTTGCCCCCGCATGCTGGTGCGCACCGGCAAGGGCCGCGACACCCAGGGCGCGGGGCTGCCCGACGAGGTGCTGCCGGTGACGGTGCACGACGACCTCGCCGCGGCGGTCGATGCCTATCTCGAGGGGCGGCTGTGATGTTCGAGACGAGCTGTCATCCCGAGCGCAGCGAGGGACCTTTCCTGGGGCCTGAAAGGTCCCTCGCTTCAGCGCGGATCAGATCCGCGCGACTCGGGATGACACCGGTTCCGTGGCTGCGCTCCACATGATCGCGCTCGCCATCCGCTCCTTCCTGTTCAATGTCGGCTGGTACATCGGCTCGGCCGTCATCGCCATCGCCGGCTCGCCGATCCTGCTGCTGCCGCGCCGCTGCGTGCTTGCCTGGGCGCGGTTCTGGATCCGCTTCTGCCTGGGATGGCTGCGGCTCACCTGCCGCCTGACGCATCGCCTCGGCGGCCTGGAGAACCTGCCGGCCGGCCCGGTCATCATCGCCTCGAAGCATCAATCGTCGTGGGAGACACTTGCCTTCACGCTGCTCTTTCCCGATGCCGCCATCGTGCTGAAGCGCGAGCTGCTGTTCATCCCGATCGTCGGCTGGGCGATGGCGCGCACCGGCAACATCGCGGTGGCCCGCGGCGACGGCGCCCCCGCGCTGCGCGGCCTACTCAAGCGCTCGCGCGCCGTGCTGGCGGAAGGCCGCTCGATCCTGATCTTCCCCGAAGGCACGCGCGTGGCCGTCGGCGCCGAGCGGCCCTACCAGATCGGCACCGCGGCGCTCTACCGCCAGCTTGGCGTGCCGGTGGTCCCGGTGGCGCTCAATTCCGGCCTGTTCTGGGGCCGCCGCAAGTTCATCAAGTGGCCCGGCACGATCGACGTCGAGGTCCTGCCCGCCATCCCGCCGGGGCTGGGACGGAAGGAGTTCATGGCCCTGTTGCGGGAGCGGATCGAGGGGGCGACCGGCGACCTGGTGCGCAAAAAAAAAATACAACCATAGGATAGTATACGGTCACTTCTTAAACCCTTTAGAAATGTTTGTATCTAAAGGAGCTGCGCCATGTCCATGGAACCTCATGTCTGCTGGCAAGGCGAGCTCACCTTCGATCGGTCACAACTCGAGGGTGCGCTCGCGGCTTTGGGTTTCGCTTCCACCGGACTGCACGACTTTCACGAGGCTGACGGCTTTTGGCCGGTCGACATCGCGGGCTGCAAAACGGGCGTCGAAATCTATTTGGAGAACGATCTTGAGGCGTTGAGAGAAGATTATCCCGAACTCGCTTCCGCGCTCGGTGGCCGGGATAAGGGCGCTACTTTCCGCTGGGGTGGAGATGCGGCGGAGTGCGCTACCGGATTGGCGTTGGCGGCCGCCTTGGCCCGGTTGGGCGACGTCGTCATCTATGAGCCCAGCGAAGGCGTCAGCTATTCCGAAATACGGGCGGCAGACGAAGCAAGAAACATGTTCAAGGTCGCGGAAAAGGAAGGGTACAGAGGACGGGAGCCATAGGAACAAAGAACGAACAATCCTGTTGATATCCTCCGATCCGCGACCTACCTTGGACCATGGATTGGGCCCCGATTTCCCAGCGTATTTGGGACATGAAATACCGTTTCCGCAACGCCACCAGCGGCTCGGCGGATGCCGACCTCGACGCCACCTGGCGGCGGGTGGCGACGGCATTGGCGGCGCCCGAGCGCGACCCCGAGCTGTGGGCCGGCCGTTTCCATGAGGCCCTGAGAGGCTTCAAGTTCCTGCCCGCGGGGCGGGTCGTGGCGGGCGCCGGCACCGGCCGCACGGTGACCCTGTTCAACTGCTTCGTCATGGGTGCCATCCCCGATTCGATGCCCGGCATCTTCGAGGGCCTGAAGGAGGCCGCTCTGACGATGCAGCAGGGCGGCGGCATCGGGCACGATTTCTCGACCCTGCGTCCGATGGGTGCGCCGGTGATGGGTGTCGGCGCCGATGCCTCGGGCCCGCTGTCATTCATGGATGTCTGGGACTCGATGTGCCGCACCATCATGAGCGCTGGATCGCGCCGCGGCGCCATGATGGCGACGCTCGCCTGCGACCATCCCGACATAGAAGCCTTCGTCGACGCCAAGCGCGACTCCAAGCGGCTGCGCATGTTCAACGTCTCAGTGCTGGTCACCGACGCCTTCATGGCCGCAGTCAAGGCCGACGCCGACTGGAACCTCGTGTTCGGCGGCAAGGTGTTCAAGACGGTGAAGGCCAAGGCCCTGTGGGACCGCATCATGCGCGCGACCTACGAGGTGGCTGAGCCTGGCGTGATCTTCATCGACCGCGTCAACGCTCGGAACAACCTGCGCTACTGCGAGACCATCCACGCGACCAACCCCTGCGGCGAGCAGCCGTTGCCTCCGTACGGCGCCTGCCTGCTGGGCTCGATCAATCTCGCGGCACTCGTCGCCGCTCCCTTCACGCCCGACGCGCGCCTCGACATGGCGGCGCTCGAGCGCCTTGTGCCGCTGGCCGTGCGCATGCTCGACAACGTGGTCGACGTCTCGCGCTTCCCGCTGCCGCAACAGGAGGCCGAAGCCAAGGCCAAGCGCCGTCTCGGTCTCGGCGTCACCGGGCTTGCCGATGCGCTGATCTTCTGCGGCGTGCGCTACGGCTCGCCCGAGGCGGTGGGGCTGACCAAGACCTGGCTGGGTGCGGTGCAGCGGCTCTCCTATCTCGCCTCGGCCGATATCGCCGCCGAGAAGGGCAGCTTCCCGCTTTACGACAAGACGAAGTATCTCGCCGGCGAGACCGTGAAGGCGCTGCCCGAGGACGTGCGCACCGTCATCGGCCGCTACGGCACCCGCAACGCGCTGCTGAATTCCATTGCGCCGACCGGCACGATCTCGCTGCTGGCCGACAACGTCTCCTCCGGCATCGAGCCGGTGTTCGCCTTCAGCTTCGTGCGCCACGTGCTGCAGCCCGACGGCTCCAAGCGCGAGGAGGTAGTCGAGGATCACGCCTTCCGCCTGTGGCGCTCGCTCAAGGGCAACGAGGCGCCGCCGGCCGATGTCTTCGTTGATGCCCAGACGCTCTCGCCCGCCGACCACCTCGCCATGCAGGCGGCGGCGCAGGAATTCGTCGACAGCTCGATCTCCAAGACCATCAACCTGCCGCGCAACATCTCCTTCGAGGCCTTCAAGAGCGTCTACGAGGAGGCCTATGCCACCGGCTGCAAGGGCTGCACGACCTACCGGCCCAACGACGTCACCGGCGCAGTTCTGGAAGTGCGGCCGGCGCCGGCGCTGGTTCCCGCGGTTCGCGAGGATGGCGTCGTCTACATCGCCCAGCCGCTCGACCGGCCCGAGGACCTGCCGGGCAAGACCTACAAGATCAAATGGCCGGGCAGCGACCACGCCATCTACATCACCATCAACGACGTCATGCAGGACGGCCGCCGCCGGCCGTTCGAGATCTTCATCAATTCCAAGAACATGGAGCACTACGCCTGGACCGTGGCGCTGACCCGGATGATCTCGGCGGTGTTCCGCAGGGGCGGCGACGTGTCCTTCGTGGTCGAGGAGCTGAAGGCGGTGTTCGATCCGCGCGGCGGCCAGTGGATGGAGGGCCGCTACGTGCCCTCGCTGCTGGCGGCGATCGGCGGCGTCATCGAGCGCCACCTGATCGAGATCGGCTTTTTGGCCCCGGCCGACCTGCCGCGGATCACTGAGGCCGCCGACCAGCGCCTGCGGATCGCTGCCGGTGCGCGCGAGCCGTCAGATGGCGGAGCATCGGAGGCCGCTGCGATGAAGATGGGCCAGTGCCCGAACTGCGGCGCCGCTTCCCTCACGCATCAAGAGGGTTGCGACAACTGCCTCAACTGCGGCTTCTCGCGCTGCGGCTAGCCCAGCTCGAGAGAAATCCCCGCCGTCTTGCTTACCGCCTTCCAGATCTCGGCGAAGTCGCCGACGAACTTGGTGTATTCGGCCGGGCTCATCGGCTTGTCGCCGGGCAGCAGCACCACTTCCTTGAAGCGCTCCTGCACGTCGGGCGCCTTGTAGGCCTTCTGCAACTCGTCATAGAGCCGCGTCACGACCTCGGGCGCCATGCCCTTGGGTCCGGAGACGCCGACCCAGGTCGAGGTCGTCATCTGGGGAAATCCCTGCTCGGCGAATGTCGGCGCGTTGGGATAGAGCTCGATGCGCTTCTCCGAGCTGATCGCCAGCAGGCGGACCTTGCCGGCGTTGATGTGCGGCACGTTGGTGGTGATGGGGTCGAACATCGAGGGGATGGCGCCCGCCAGCATGTCCTGCAGCGACGGCGCCGAGCCGCGGTAGGGCACGTGCTTCAGCTTGATGCCGGCCAGCCCCGAGAGCTGCTCGCCCATGAGATGGGTGTTCGAGCCGATGCCCGAGCTGCCGAAGGCGATCTGGTCGGGCTTGGCCTTGGCGTCGGCGATGTAGTCGGCCAGCGTCTTGTAGGGCGAATCGCCCGGCACGAT
>CAMDQJ010000052.1 GCA_945905835.1 Asaia bogorensis | reverse complement strand
GGCGCTGACGGCGCGCTATGCTCTCGCGCTCGGGCAGCGGGGTGCCAGCGTGCGTACCTTCGGTGCCGAAGCGACATGGGCCGGTTTGAGGGCCTTGCGGGGATGACGACTGGCGGCATTGTCACGTTGGCGCTTGTGAGCCATTTCTGGCCTATGCCCGAGCCTGCTAAGTCATTGGAAATGCTACAGCGCCATGAAGCGAAGCGGTCGGAGTTTGAGGGTGAACTCTGCCAACGTGACAATGCCGCTACAAGGGCTAGAAGATGCGCCAGGCGATCCTCGTCGGCCTGATCGGGGCCAACATCCAGAAGTCGCTGTCGCCCGCCTTGTTCGAGGATGCCTCGGCTGCGGCCGGGCTGCAGGGCCATTATCACCTGATGGATTTCGACCGGCTGCCGGGCCGCCGCCTCGAGGAGCTGCTGGCCGCTGCGTGTGCCGCGGGTTTCGCCGGCACCAATGTCACGTACCCCTGCAAGGAAGCCGTCCTGCCGCTGCTCGACGAGGTCTCGCCCGAGGCGCGCGAGATCGGCGCCGTCAACACCGTCACCATCGACCAGGGCGGCCGTACCGTCGGCCACAACACCGACCGCACGGGCTTTCGCCGCAGCTTCGAGGAGACGCTTGGGCGCGAGCGCGCCACCGGCAAGACCGCACTGCTGGTCGGCGCCGGCGGCGCCGGCCGCGCCGTGGCGTTCGCTCTGTTCGATCTCGGCCTCAGCCGGCTGCTGGTGCACGACCGCAACGACGCCCAGGCCGCGGGCTTGCGCAACGCTGTCGGCGCCGGTCGCTGCGAGATCGTCGCTGATCCGGTAGCGGCGCTCGGCCGGGCGGCCGGGATCGTCAATGCCACGCCAGTCGGCATGGCCGGCTTTCCCGGCCTGCCGATCCCTACCGATGCCATCGCGGCGGAGCACTGGCTGGCCGACGTGATCTACACGCCGCTCGAGACCGAACTGGTCGTGGCGGCACGGGCCAAAGGTGCTGCCGCCATGGGTGGCGCCGGCATGTGCGTGCACCAGGCAGCCGAGGCTTTCCGCCTGTTCACCGGCCGCACCGCCGACCTCGTAAGCATGAAGCAAACCTTCGCCGCGGCGGCGGCCAGCCGGGGAGACGTCCGGGCCGCTGCCGAGTGATCCTCTCAACAGGAGGCGCGCCATGAAGACCTCGATCGCGACGGTATCGCTGAGCGGCGGGCTGGGTGAAAAGCTCGAGGCCATCGCCGCGGCGCGCTTCGATGCCGTGGAAATCTTCGAGAACGACCTGGTGACCTTCAACGGCACGCCGGCGGATGTGCGACGAGCCTGTGCGACGCTCGGTCTCGGCATCGTCACGCTGCAGCCATACTGCGATTTCGAGGGCATGCCAGAGGGCCCGCGCGCCCGCGTCTTCGCTCGCGCCGAGCGCAAGTTCGACGTCATGGAGGAACTCGGCTGCGACCTGCTGATGATCTGCAGCAATGTCTCGCCCGACGCGCTGGGCGGCATCGACCGCGCCGCCGCCGACCTGCGCGAGCTCGGCGAGCGCGCCGCCAGGCGCGGCCTGCGCATCGCCTTCGAGGCACTGGCCTGGGGCCGCCACATCAACGACTACCGCGACTCCTGGGAGGCGGTGCGCCGCGCCGACCATCCCGCGGTCGGGCTGGTGCTCGATACCTTCCATATCCTCGCCCGCAAGACCGACCTCGGCGCCATCCGCTCGATCCCGCGCGACCGCATCTTCCTGGTGCAGGTGGCCGACGCGCCGGTGCTGCAGATGGACTACCTCTCGTGGAGCCGGCACTACCGCAACTTTCCCGGCCAGGGCGAGCTGCCGCTGCTCGATTTCATGGAGGCGCTGGCGGTGACCGGCTACGACGGCCCGCTGTCGCTCGAGATCTTCAACGATCAGTTCCGCGCCGGCTCGGCGCGCAGCCTCGCCGTCGACGGCCAGCGCTCGCTGCGCTTCATGCTCGACCAGCTCGCCGCCAAGACCGGCAAGCCGACCAAGCTGCCGGCGCGCTCGGCGGCGCTCGGAACCTTCTTCATCGAATTCGCCCTCGACGATACCAGCACCCCGGAATTCGAGCGGTTGCTGGCGGCGCTGGGTTTCCGCCGCGCCGGTCGGCACAAGTCGAAGGCCGTGACGCGCTGGTGCCAGGGCGACATCAATCTCATCGTCAATTGCGAGAAAGAGGGCTTCGCCCACTCCTTCCACCTGATGCACGGCGCCGGCGTCTGCGCGCTGGGCCTCAAGGTCGACAATGCGGCGGCGACCTTCGAGCGGGCGACGCAGCTGCTCGACACGCCGTTCCGCCAGGCTGTCGGGCCCGGCAAGCTCGACATTCCCTCGGTGCGCGGCGTCGGCGGCAGCCTAGTCTATTTCCTCGACGACACGAGCGAGCTCGGCCGCGTCTGGGACATCGAGTTCGACGACACCGGCGAGAGCCGGGCGAACGCCGCCGGCCTGACGCGCGTCGACCATATCTCGCAGTCGATGCACTACGAGGAAATGTTGACCTGACTGCTTTTTTACACCTCGCTGCTCGACCTGCGCAAAGTGGCGCCGCAGGACGTCGTCGATCCAGGCGGCCTCGTGACCAGCCAGGTCATAGAGGCGCCCGATGGCGGTTTGCGCCTCGTGCTCAACGCCTCGCAGAGCACGCGCACGCAGTCCTCGCGCTTCCTCTCCGAGCTGTTTGGCTCGGGCGTGCAGCATATCGCGCTGGCCACCGACGATCTGTTCGCCACGCTCGCGCGCTTCAAGCAGGCCGGCGTCCGCCTGCTCGACATCCCCGAGAACTACTACGACGACCTCGAAGCCAAGATGGACCTGCCGGCCGAGCACCTCGAGGCGCTCAGGGCCGCCAACGTGCTCTACGACCGCGACGGCGATGCCGAATACCTGCAGGTCTACACCGAGACTTTCGAGCAGCGCTTCTTCTTCGAGATCGTCGAGCGCCGCGCCTATCGCGGCTATGGTGCGGCCAATGCCTCGGTCCGGCTGGCGGCGCAGGCGAGAGGGGAAGCGCTGCGGTGAACTACAAGGTCGACTTCACGCCAGTCATCGACGGGTTGCCGACGCTTTTGGCCGGCTGCCTCGGCACGCTTGGCCTGGCGCGATGGTGGGCTATCCCATTCCGACCGACGGCGTGGTCGGCCGCCTGCGGCACAGCAACGGCATCCCTATCGCCCGGCGCATCTGCACGCCCTGATCGCCAAGCCGGGCTACAAGGTCCTGATCTCGCAGGTCTACGACCCGAGCGATCCGCATATCGACAGCGATGTGCAGTTTGGCGTGACCAGGGCGCTGGTCGGCAATTTCGTGCGCCGCGACGGTGGTGGCTACTCGCTCGACCACACCTATGTCATGGAGCGCGGCGAGATGGTGCTGCCGAAGCCGCCCATCAAGTAGTGGCAGCGTAGACCCGGTCGAGATCGCCTTCGTCGTAGTTGTACTCGGTCGAGCAGAACTCGCATTTCACCGAGACCAGCCCGCGCGGGTCGCGGAGGTCGGCAAGCTCCTCTCGCTTGATCGATTTCAGCACGCGGTCGATGCGCTCGCGGCTGCAGCGACAGCGCGCCTCGAAGGGGCGGCGCTCGAACAGCCGCGCGCCCTCGGCGTGGAACAGGCGAAACAGCAGCGTCTTGCCGGGCAGCGCCGGATCGAGCATTTCCTTTTCGGTAGCCGAGGCCATCAGGATCACGGCCTTGCGCCAGTCGTCCTCGCGCTGCTCTGAATCGACATCGACGCGGCCGGCGTCGAACTCCGGCATCTGCTGCACCGTGAGAGCGGCGGCGCGCCAATGGGCCGTGCCGTCTCTTTCATCGCGCCTGGCCACGATCTTGATGCCGGTCGGCAGCTGCTCGGACTGGCGGAAATAGGTGTGGGCGCAGTCGGCCAGCGTCGCGCCCTCCAGCGGCACGACGCCCTGGTAGCGTTGCGTGCTCTCGCCCTGGTCGACGGTGAAGGCGAGCCGGCCCCTGCCGAACAGTTTTGGCACATAGCCGTCGGGCGCGTCCTTGTTGCCGGCGCCCAGTGCCACCGCAAGCTTCCACGAATCGAACTGGGCATAGCCGCGCAGCGCGCCGTCGGTGGTGAGGTCGGTGACCAGCAGCCGGATCGGCCCGTCGCCGCTGATCTGCAGGGTGAAGATGCCGTCGTATTTCAGCGACGTCGCCAGCGCCACGCACAGCACCATCGCTTCGGCCAGCGGCCGCGCCACGGCCAGCGGATAGCCGTGGCGCTCGATGATGGCGTCGAGCGAGGGGCCGAGCCGCACCAACCGGCCGCGGACGCCCAGCGCGTCGAGTTGGAAGGGTAGGGCGCGATCCCAGTCGGACAGGGGAGCCCCGTCCGATGCCAGGTTCACGATAGACACCACGCCAGGATGCTCTTCTGGGCGTGCAGGCGGTTCTCGGCCTCGTCGAACACCACCGACTGCGGCCCGTCGATCACCTCGGCGGTGACTTCCTCGCCGCGATGCGCCGGCAGGCAGTGCATGAAGATGGCATCCGGTGCCGCGTGCTTCATCAGGCGCTTGTCGACCTGGTAGCCGCGCAGCAGGTTGTGCCTCCTCGAGGTACTCGGGCTCTGCGGATCCTCGTCGCCCATCGACACCCAGGTATCGGTGACGACGCAGTCGGCGCCGCGCACGATGGTCTCGGGGTCGTGGCCGATGGTGATGCGGCCCTTGGACTTCTCCGCCCAGGCCAGGACATCGGCCGGCGGCTTCAGTTCCGTGGGACAGGCCACGCGCAGCTCGAAGTCGAACTGCACGGCGGCATGGATCCACGAGGTCGCCATGTTGTTGCCGTCGCCCGACCAGGCTACCGACTTGCCGCGGATCGAGCCCTTGTGCTCCTCGTAGGTCATGACGTCGGCCATCAGCTGGCACGGATGCGTCTTGTCGGTGAGGCCGTTGATCACCGGCACCGTGGCGTACTTTGCCATCTCGAGGAGTTTTTCCTCGACCGTCGTGCGCATCATGATGATGTCGACGTAGCGGGAGAGCACGCGCGCGGTGTCTGCGATGGTCTCGCCGCGGCCGAGCTGGGTGTCGGTGCGGCCGAGCATGATCGTCTGGCCGCCGAGCTCGCGCATGCCGACCTCGAACGACACGCGGGTGCGCGTCGAGGGCTTCTCGAAGATCATGGCGAGCGTCTTGCCGGCCAACGGCTGGTTATGTCCGCCGTTGGCGCGTTCCTTCTTCATCGCCTTGCCGCGATCGAGGATCTGGCGAAGCGTCTTGGGATCGACCTGGTCTAGGTCGAGGAAATGTTTTGGCACAGCCATCGCATCACGCGGCCTTGGCGCTTGCTTCGAACGACTGCGCAGCCTTCGAGAGGATGTCGATGCCTTCGTCGAGGGCGGCCTTTTCGGCGATCAGCGCCGGGAAGATACGCACGACGTTCTCGCCCGCCGGCGGCACCAGCATGCCGAGCGACTGCAGCTTGTTCACCATGTCGCCGGCCGGCACCGAAGCGTCGCAGCGCACGCCCTGCAGGAAGCCCATGCCACGCTGCTCGACGTAGACCTTGGGATGCTTCTTCACCAGGCCCTGGAGCTGACCCTTCAGGTACTCGCCCTTCTCGCGCACGGCATCGATGAAGCCCGGCTTCAGGATTTCATCGAGCACCGCGTTGGCCACGCCCGTGGCCAGCGGATTGCCGCCATAGGTCGAGCCATGGGTGCCCGGCACCATGCCAACCGCCGCCTTCTCGGTCGCCATGAAGGCGCCGATCGGGAAGCCGCCGCCCATGCCCTTGGCGATCGCCGCGACATCGGGCTTCACGCCCGACCAGTCGTAGCCCCACATCTTGCCGGTACGGCCGAAACCCGTGTGGATCTCGTCGTAGAACAGCAGAAGGCCGAACTCGTCGCAGATCGAACGCAGGTCCTTGAGGAACTGCGTCGTGGTCTCGCGGACGCCGCCTTCGCCCTGGATCGGCTCGACCAGGATGCCGGCGGTCTCGTCGTCGACCATGTCGCGCACGACGTTGGTGTTATTGAGCGGCGCGTGCTTGTAGCCGGCGGCCGGCGGGCCGAAGCCCTCGAGGTACTTCTCGTTGCCGGTGGCCGACAGCGCGTTCAGCAGGCGGCCGTGGAACGCCGCCTGGAAGCAGATCAGCTTGTAGCGCTTGGGCTGGCCGCTCATGAACTGGTACTTGCGGATCAGCTTGATACCGCCCTCGATCGCCTCGGCGCCCGAGTTGCAGAAGAACATGGTGTCGGCGAACGAGTTCTCGACCAGCCGCTTGGCCAGCTTCTCGCCGTTGCCGATGCGGAACAGGTTCGAGGTGTGCCAGAGCTTCTGGCCCTGCTCGGTCAGCGCCTTGACCAAAGCGGGGTGGCAGTGGCCCAGCGCGTTCACGGCGATGCCGGAGGTAAAGTCCAAGTAACGTCGGCCGTCCGTCGCGTAGAGATAGTTGCCTTCTCCGCGTTCGAACACGACGTCCTTGCGACCGTACGTCGGCATAACAGCCGTAATCATCGCCAAACCCTCCTTCACAATTGAAATTCCCCCGCTTTTGGCGGGGGCAGGTTACTATCTTACCGGGGACAGGGGTGTGTCAACTTGGCCCAGGATCGATGAAATTTGGGTCTTCTCCTCATATTTCTTTGCCTCCGGGGAGAGGAACTTGAGTGAAGGCGGGGGAGAGGCTAGGAGACCCGGCCCTGACATGAACCCGCTGCCTACCCGCAATTCTGCGCTCGCACTCCGCCGGACCGGTTTCCGGTCGGTCGCCGAGGCGCTCGACTATGCGGCGGGCGGCGTGACCGGGGCGAGCTTCTTCGACGCCCGCGGCAAGCTGCTATCGACGCTCTCATGGCGCGACCTGCGCGACCGGGCCCAGGTGGTGGCGCGCAAGCTGGTGGGTGCGGGCTTCAAGCGCGGCGAGCGCATCCTGATCACCGCCGATACCTGGCCCGGCTTCTTCGACACCTTCTTTGGCTGCCAATATGCCGGGCTGCTGCCGGTGCCGGTCTCCGTCCCCGTCGGTATAGGCGGCAAGGAGGCCTATCTCGGCCAGCTGCGCCGCCAGTTCACTGCCTCGGGTGCGGTGGCGGCGATTGGCATCGACGATCTCGCCGGCTTCCTCGCCGAGGCGGCCGCTGAGTTTCCCAACATCCGCCTGCGTGGCGGCACCGGCGTCATCGACGCCCTGCCGGAGAAGCCGGTCGATCTCGCGCCGCTGGGACCGAATGAGCGCTGCTACATCCAGTTCTCTTCCGGTAGCACGCGCTATCCGCTGGGCGTCGACATCACCCAGAAGGCGCTGGCCGCCAACATCGACGCCATGACCGGCTTCGGCCTCGACGTTACGCCGGAAGACCATGTCGTGAGCTGGCTGCCGCTCTATCACGACATGGGCCTGATCGGCTTCCTGCTGGGCGCGGTGTGGACCCAGCGCTCGGTCGATTACCTGACGCCGCGCGACTTCGCCCGCCGGCCGATGCAGTGGCTGAACCTGATCTCGCAGCGCCGCGCCACCATCACCTACAGCCCGAGCTTCGGCTACGACCTCGCAACGCGCCGCGCCGGCTCGCAGATCCCGGCCGATCTCGACCTCCGCTGCTGGACGCGCGCCGGCATCGGCGCCGACATGATCCGCCCCGACGTGCTGGCGCGCTTCGCCGACACTTTCGCGCCGGCCGGTTTCGACCGCCGCATCTTCGTGCCGAGCTACGGTATGGCCGAGGTGTGCCTGGCCATCACCTTTGCCCCGCGCGGCCGCGGCGTGGTCAGCGACACGGTCGAGCGCAAGGCGCTGGCCGAGACCAACCGGGCGGTGCCCGCCGGCAATCACGGCGATGGCCACGAGAGCCGGCAGTTCGTGCGCTGCGGCGTGCCGTTGCCCGGCCATCGCCTGGAAGTACGCGGTCGGGACGGCAAGCTGCTGGGCGACCGCGAGGTGGGCCGCATCTTCGTCCGCGGCCCCAGCGTCATGGCCGGTTACTTCGAAGCGCCCGATGCCACGCAGGAAGTGCTGGCCGACGACGGCTGGCTCGACACCGGCGACCTCGGCTACCTGCTCGAGGGCGAGATCGTCGTCACCGGCCGCGCCAAGGACCTGATCATCGTCAACGGCCGCAATATCTGGCCGCAGGACATCGAATGGGCGGTCGAGGCTGAGGGCGTGGTCAAGGGCGGCGATGCTGCGGCCTTCTCGGTCGACAGTGGCGACGGCGAGCGCGTGATCGTGGCGGTGGTGGCGCGCGTCGCCCCCGGCGAGGCGCGTGAGGCGCTGTCGCGCGACGTGGCGGGTGCGGTGCGCAAGGCGGTGGCGGTCGATTGCGATGTCGTCCTGGTGGCGCCCAAGCTCGGCCTGCCGCACACCTCGTCGGGCAAGCTCAGCCGCTCGCGCACGCGGGCCAATTACCTGGCCGGGCTCTACGCTGCCTAGATGAGCAGGCTGGTCGCTGTCACCGGCGCCACCGGCTTCGTCGGTTCCCATCTGGTGTCGGCGCTGGCGCGCCGCGGGTTCAGGCTCCGCCTGCTGATCCGCCGCTGGAAGCCGCTGCCGCCGCTAGCCGGTGTCGAGGCCGAGATCGTGCTGGGCGACCTGTCGGACGAAGCAGCCCTTGGCCGCCTCGTCGCCGGTGTCGACGCGGTGGTCCACGCCGGCGCCCTCATCAAGGCGCGCCGCCCGGCCGATTTTCACCGCGTGAATGCCGACGGCACCGCCCGGATGGCCAAGTACGCCGGCGACACTCCCTTTGTCCTCCTGTCCTCCCTGGCGGCGCGCGAACCGCTGCTGTCGCCCTATGCCGCCAGCAAGCGGGCGGCCGAGGAAGCCGTGGTGGGCAGGGGGATCGCGGTCCGTGCGCCAGCAGTCTACGGGCCGGGCGATCGCGAGACGCTGACCTATTTCAAGGCGGTCGCCCGGGGGATCGCGCCGCAGCCGCGTCTGCCGGGCGCGCGCCTGTCGCTGATCCATGTCGCCGACCTGGCCGAGGCCCTGGCGCTCGCAGTCGACCGTCCGCCGACACCGGGCATCTACGAAGTCGATGACGGCAGGGAAGACGGCTACAGCTATGGCGACATGGCGGCGGCGGCCGGATTGGCACTGGGCCGGACGTCGCGGACGCTCACCTTGCCCCGTCCGGCGATGGCCGGTGTCGCGGCGCTGAACGGTTTGCTGCAGACGCTCGGTGGTCCGACGCAGATCCTGAGCGGCGGCAAGGTGGCCGAGTTGTTTCATGGCGACTGGACGATCCACGACCGCCGCCTGGCCGCTTTGTCCGGTTTCGTACCGCGTTTCGACCTCGCCGCGGGCTTCCGCGATACCGTCGGGTGGTACCGCCGGCACGCTTGGTTACGCTGACGCTGTAATATTAGGTAACAAATTGTCATTTCCCTTTGAATCGGGGTTCCTGGCATATGATCCTCGTCCCACCCCCGGGGCCGGAGAACCGGTATTGCGCACTGCCCAAAATCTGATCGTCGAAAACGACGACATGGCAAAGACAATGGATCTGGTCGGCGAGATCTCCCGCTACGTCGTGCTGGAAGAGATTTGCCGCCATCTTCAGCCGTTCCAGGCCGGTGAACGGCCCATAACCGGCGAAACCGTGATTTCCAAGGACCTGACCATCGATTCGCTGGCGGTCATGGACATGGTCATGGAGCTGGAAGACCGCTTCGACATCTCCATTCCGATGAACACGGTGGCGGAAATCCACACCGTGGACGAGCTCGCGGACACCATCCTCGCCCTGCGCTCCGAGCGCTAAAGTGGGCCTCTTCGACCGGCATGCGGGCCTTCTGGAGGCCTACCGGGACGTTCGCACGACCGGCGTCGACCCCTTCCAGATCCGCATGGAACGCGTGCTGTCGCCCACCGAGGCGATCATCAACGGCCGCAAGACGCTGCTGGTTGGCACCAACAACTACTTCGGCCTGACTTTCGACCCGTCCTGCATGCAGGCGGCCATCGACGCCATCAAGGCCGAGGGCACCGGCACCACCGGTTCGCGCATCGCCAACGGCAGCTACAGCGAGCACGTGGCGCTGGAGAACGAGATTGCCGAGTTCTACGGCAAGAAGCACTGCATGGTCTTCACTACCGGCTATCAGGCCAATCTCGGCGTCATCTCCACCCTGGTCGGCCAGGGCGACTACCTGATGATCGACGCCGATAGCCACGCCTCGATCTACGACGCCTGCAAGCAGACCCAGGCCGAGGTCGTGCGCTTCAAGCACAACGATCCCTCCAGCCTCGAATCGCGCCTGCGACGGCTGGGCGACAAGCCGGGCAACCGGCTGGTGGTGCTGGAAGGCATCTACTCGATGCTGGGCGATTCGGCACCGCTCAAGGAATTCATCGAAGTCTGCAAGAAGTTTAAGGCCTACGTGCTGGTCGACGAGGCTCATTCACTGGGCGCTCTGGGCGAGAACGGGCGTGGCCTCTGCGAATCGACCGGCGTGCTCGATGACTGCCATTTCATCGTCGGCACCTTCTCCAAGACGCTGGGCGCCATCGGCGGCTATTGCGTGTCGGACCACCCCGACTTCGACATCCTGCGCGTCACCACGCGCTCCTACATGTTCACGGCCTCGCTGCCGCCCTCGATCGTGGCCTCGGTCCGTCAGGCGCTGCGCATCGTCAAGGCGCGGCCGGAACTGCGCACCCAGCTGTGGGCCAACGTCGCCACGCTCTATGACGGATTGGCCGAACAGGGCTTCAAGCTCGGCCCCGTGCACGGACCGGTGGTCGGCGCCCATCTGCCCGACCGCATGGTGGCGATCGGCTTCTGGCGCGCTATGCTCGACGCCGGCATCTACGTCAATGTCGCCGTGCCGCCGGCCACGCCCAACGGCGTATCGCTGCTGCGCTGCTCGCTCTGCGCCGTGCACACCAAGGAACAGCTCGAGCATGTGGTCGAGGTCATGACCGGCATCGGCCGCCAGTTCGGTGTCATCGCTGCACCGAAGTTGCGTGTCGTCTCCGGATTGCGCTGACTTGATCGCCACCGGCTGACGGTGGATCACTGGCCTATGTTTACCCTGGCTCACCTGTCGGACCCGCATCTGCCGATGCCGCGCACGCCGTATGCCCGGCTTTTGGGCAAGCGGGCGACCGGGTACGTGAATTGGTGGCGGCGCCGAGCCGACCTGCACGTGCCGCAGGCGCTGGCCGGCATCGTGGCCGACATCAAGGCGCAGAAGCCCGACCACATCGCGCTCACCGGCGATGTCATCAATATCGCCTTGCCGGAGGAGTTCCGCCACGCCGCCGCCTGGCTGGCCGATCTCGCCGACCCCAGGCACCTCACTCTCATTCCCGGCAACCACGACGTCTATGTCCGGGTGGCGTGGCCGGCCGGCGCCGGCCTGTGGGCGGCCTACATGGCGGGCGACGGCGTGCCGGTGCCCGAAGGCTTCGATTCCTTTCCCGCACTGCGCCGGCGCGGCGAGATCGCCCTGGTGTCGCTCACGACCGGCGTGCCGACCCTGCCGCTGATGGCTACCGGCGCACTGGGCCTCGACCAGATCGCGCGCGCCGAGACCATGCTCGCGGCGCTGAAAGCCGAGAACGTCTATCGCATCGTGCTGATCCATCATCCGCCGCTCACTACCGAATCGCACTTCAAGCGCCTGACCGACGCGGCCGCCTTCCAGGCCATGATCCGCCGCGCCGGCTGCGAGATGATCCTGCACGGCCACAATCATCGCAGCGAGGTCGCGCGCATCGACGGACCGGCCGGGCCGATCCCGGTGATCGGCGTCGCCTCGGCTTCGGCGGCGCCCGGCAGCAAGTACGGCCGGGCGCGCTATCATCTGATCCGCATCGCTCGCGAAGGGGACGGCTGGCAGGCCAGGGTCGAGTTGCGCGCGCTCACCGCCGACTGCAGCGGCTGCGAGCCGGACGGCGAACTCGCGTTCCACACCGCCGCCACAAATGCCGTGATACGCTGACCGGGTGATGGCTGACTCGGACATCGTTGTAACCGCGGTCGAGACCAGGTCCGAGCTCAACGCATTCATCCGCCTGCCCAAGCGGCTGTACGCGGGCAACGCGGGCTACGTGCCGCCGCTCGACCTGGAGCGCCGCGAGGCTTTCTCGCCGACCAGGAATCCGTTGTTCCAGCACCTCGAAGCGCGCTTCTTCCTGGCGCGGCGAGCCGGCCGCACCGTCGGCCGCATCTCTGCCCAGGTCGACCGCGCCTATCTCGAGCGCTACCGCGATTCGACCGGCCATTTCGGCTGTCTGGCGGCCGAGGACGATGCCGTCGTCTTTGCCGCCCTGTTCGCCGCCGCCGAGGGCTGGCTGAGGTCCAAGGGGATGAAACGGGCGACCGGCCCGTTCAGCCTGTCGATCAACGAGGAGGTCGGCCTGCTGGTCGACGGCTTCGACAGCCGCTCGACCCTGCTGATGTCGTGGGACCCGCCCTATGCCGGTCGGCGGGTCGAAGCGGCGGGCTACGCCCGGCTGAAAGACCTTCTGGCCTACGACTACGACATCGAGAACGCCCCGGAGACGGCCGGCAAGCGCCTGCTCGAGCGCTCCGGCATGGCGCGACGGGTCAAGCTGCGGACGGCCAACATGCGGATGTTCAACGCCGAACTGCGCACCCTGGTCGGCATCTTCAACGACGCCTGGAGCGACAATTGGGGCTTCGTGCCCTTTACCGAGGCCGAGATCGACCACGCCGCCAAGCTGCTGCGGCCGGTGATCGTGCCCGAGGTGGTGGTCTTCGTGGAGGTCGACGACGAGGCCGTGGCCTTCGTGCTGGCGCTCACCAATATCAACGAGGCGCTGGCCGACCTCGGCGGCCGGCTGAACGCCTGGACGCTGCCAAAACTGCTGTGGCGGCTCAAGATCGCCGGCCTCGACAGCCTGCGCGTGCCGCTGATGGGCGTCCGGAAGAAATACCGCAACCACCCGGTGCTGGGCGCCGGTCTCGCCCTGCTCGCCATCGACCGGCTGCGCGAGACGGCCCGGCGGCTGGGCAAGAAGACTGCCGAGCTGGGCTGGCTGCTCGAGGACAACAAGGCGGCCAACAACATCATGAGATCGGTCGGCGGGGTGGTCTACAAGACCCGCCGCCTCTACGAGAAAGCGCTGGCGTGACCGTGCCCGGGGTCGCTCCCGCCGTCCGCGTCTCGGCCTTCGCGCCGCTCGCCAACCGCGCCTTCCTCGGGCTGTGGATCGCCAACCTGCTGTCCAACACCGGCGGCTGGATGCAGACCACCGGCGCGGCCTGGGAGATGACCAGCCTGACCAAGGAGCCGATCTTCGTGGCCCTGCTGGCGGCGTCGGGCACGCTGCCGATGTTCCTGTTCTGCTTCTTGGCCGGCATCCTGGCCGACCGCTTCGACCGCCGGCGCTACATCATCGGCTGCCAGTTCTGGATGATGGCCGTGGCCGCCACCCTGGCAGTCATGGCCTACTTCAAGCTGCTCGATCACTGGAGCCTGCTCGGCCTCACTTTCTGCATGGGGCTGGGCAACGCCATGAATGCGCCGGCCTGGCATGCCGTGGTGCCTGAGATCATCTCGGGTCCCGAGCTCAGGCCGGCGATCGCCCTCAATTCGGCAGGCTTCAACCTCGCCCGCACGGTCGGGCCGGTGGTGGGGCAGATCCTGCTCGGCCTGGTCGGCGTCTTCCTTTTGTTCGCCATCAACACCCTGACCTACGTCGGCGTCATCCTGGCGATGCGGAGCTGGAAACGGTCGGCCGAGGCACGCGCTTCCCAGCGCCGCGAGGGCTTCGTCGAGGCCGCCCGCGCCGGCATCGCCTTCGTCCGCGGCTCGGGCGATCTCAAGGCGGTGTTTGCGCGCGGTCTGTGCTTCTTTGTGCCGGGCATCGCGCTCGGCACGCTGCTGCCGGTGATCGGTCGCTTCGAACTCGGGCTCGACGAGTTCTCCTTCGGCGTCCTTTACGCCGTCTTCGGCGCGGGTGCGGTGGCCGCCGCGGCCGCCATGCCGCTGGTCAACCGCCTGCTCGGCGTCGATCGCGCCAACATCTGGGCGATGGCCATCCATGCCGGCTTCACCCTGATTGCTGCACTGGCAATGACGCCTCTGATCGTCGGCATCGCGGTGACCGTGGCCGGCGCCTGCTGGATCACCGTCATCGCCAACAACGGCGCCGCCGTGCAGATGATCCTGCCCAACTACATGCGTGCCCGCGGCATGGCGGTCCACCAGATGGTGTTTTTCGGCGCCATGGTCGGCGGCTCGCTGCTGTGGGGAAAACTCGCCGACCTGTTCGGCGTCCAGGTCTCGCTGATCGTCTCGGCGCTGATGCTCGTGCCGCTGACGATGCTCGCCGCCACCATCCGCCTTCCCGGTCCGGTGCTGCCGAGAGGCTGAGAGAGAGTCCGTGTAAAGATCCGATGTGTGCTCTTCTGAACACACCGCAACACAAGTCTGTTGAAAATTAGCTCGACGGGGAAGAATCCTCTTGTACCTGCGTACATTAGTTGTATTTACCAAAGCAGACGCCCACGCACGTGCCGCTGGCCCTTAGTGGTTACGCAACGACGGAAAGTGTTCTTTTTGGCAGTGCCGGTTTAGGAGCCGGGTCCGAGAGGGAGCTTCTGAGATGGTTGCTAGCAGTGCGGGGCTCGATCCCCGCTATCGTGTCATCGGCCTGGTTCGCCAGGCCACTCCCAAGCTCTCGAGCACTCCGTCGAGTATCGGCTGACGCACGCCGCCCGTCCGGGCGCCGTACGTCACGTTCGACCTATCCACCGAACCAGCTGACACCTTTTTGCGGGACACCTCCCAGCGATGACTGAGCGTATTTCTCGATATTTCCGTGAGCAGCAGCCCGAGACCCCTTGCCTGGTGGTCGATCTCGACGTCGTCGAGCACAACTTCCGCCGCATGCGCGAGCTTCTGCCGGCCGCCCACATCTTCTACGCCGTGAAGGCCAACCCGGCCGCGCCCGTCCTGGCGCGCCTCTCGGGCCTCGGCTCCAAGTTCGACACCGCCTCGCGGGGCGAGATCGAGATGGTGCAGGCCACCGGCGTTGCCATGGACCGCATCTCCTTCGGCAACACCATCAAGAAGGAACGCGACATCGCCTGGGCCTACCAGCAGGGCGTCCGCCTCTTTGCCTTTGACTCGGAGGCCGAGCTGCAGAAGCTCGCCCGCGTGGCGCCCGGTTCGCGGGTGTTCTGCCGCGTCCTGGTCGATTGCGGCGGCGCCGAATGGCCGCTCAGCAGGAAGTTCGGCTGCGCGCCGGAGATGGCCAAGGACCTGCTGCGCAAGGCCAAGGAGAGCGGGCTCGACCCCTACGGCATCTCCTTCCATGTCGGCAGCCAGCAGACCGACCTCGAGCAGTGGGACAAGGCCCTGGGCCAGGTGTCGGAGATGTTCTTCGCGCTGGCCGAGGACGGCGTCGACCTGCGCATGGTCAACCTGGGCGGCGGCTTCCCGGCGCGCTACCGCGCCGAGGTTAGCAGCATCGAGGCCTACTGCGAGGCGGTCGGCCGCGCGCTGGTGCGTCACTTCGGCAACCGCATGCCCGAGATCATCATCGAGCCCGGACGCTCCATGGTCGGCGACGCCGGCATCATCCAGAGCGAAGTGGTGCTGGTCTCGCGCAAGTCGGCCAACGACCGCAAGCGATGGGTCTACCTCGACATCGGCAAGTTCAGCGGTCTGGCCGAGACCATGGACGAGAGCATCAAGTACCGCCTGCGCACGCCGCGCGACGGCACCCGCGTCGGCCCGGTGGTTCTCGCCGGCCCGACCTGCGATTCGGCGGATATCCTCTACGAAAAGACCGAGTACAAGCTGCCGCTGTCGCTGAAGCCCGGCGACAAGGTCGAGCTCCTGTCGACCGGCGCCTATACGACGACCTACTCGTCGGTCGCCTTCAACGGCTTCTCGCCTCTGAAAGCGATCTGCATCTAGTTCAGACCTCCACAGGCGAACGACCGACGGGGCCTTGAGAAAGGCCCCGTCGCCGTTTAACGACCATCCGTCGTCCCGAGCGCAGCCGAGGGACCTCTTTTCATTTCCGACAAAAACAGGCCCCTCGGCTACGCTCGGGGCGACGGAATTGGTTTAGGTGACATCATGGCCAAGAAGACCGCACGCAAGGCTGGCAAGTACGTCTCGTTCAAGGGCCGCATTGTCATGCTCGGCTTCGGCTCGATCGGCCAGGGTGTGCTGCCGCTGATCCTGCGTCACGTCGGCATCAAGCCCAGCCAGATCACCATCATCACCGACGAGATGCGTGGCGGCGAGGCCGAGGCCAGGCGTTTCGGCATCACCTTCATCAAGAAGCGCCTGACTCGCGCCAACTACCGCGCGACGCTGGCCGGTCGGCTGGCCAAGGGTGACTTCCTTGTGAACCTGTCGGTCGAGGTCGCCTCGACGGCGCTGGTCGAGCTTTGCCAGGAGAAGGGCGCGCTCTACATCGACACCTGCATCGAGCCGTGGCCCGGCGGCTACACCGATCCCAACCTCTCGGTCTCGCTGCGCTCGAACTACGCGCTGCGCGAGACCATGCTGAAGCTCGCGCCAAAGTACCGCGGTGGGCCGACGGCGGTGATCGCGCACGGCGCCAATCCCGGCCTAGTCTCGCACTTCGCCAAGCAGGCGCTGGTCAACCTCGCGAAGGACAGCGGCCTCAAGACCAAGCCGCCGACCACGCGCGAGGGCTGGGGCGAGCTTGCCCAGCGGCTGGGCGTGAAGGTGATTCACATCGCCGAGCGCGACACGCAAGTCTCGTCCAAGCCGAAGGAAGTGGGCGAGTTCGTCAACACCTGGTCGATCGACGGCTTCGTGTCGGAGGGTGGCCAGCCCGCCGAGATGGGCTGGGGCACGCACGAGAAGGCGCTGCCGCCCGACGGCGCGCGCCACAAGTTCGGCAGCGGGGTGGCGATCTACCTCAATTGCCCGGGGCTGCTCACACGCGTGCGCACCTGGACGCCGCTCGAGGGGCCGTTCCACGGCTTTATCATCACGCACAACGAATCGATCTCGATGGCCGACTATTTCACGGTCAAGCAGGGCAGCAAGGTCGTCTACCGCCCGACCGTGCACTACGCCTATCACCCCTGCGACGCCGCGATCATGTCGATGCACGAGATCGCCGGAAAGAACCTGCACCAGCAGAAGCGCCAGCGCCTGATGGTCGAGGAGATCACGTCAGGCCGCGACGAGCTCGGCGTGCTGCTGATGGGCCACAAGAAGGGCGCCTACTGGTACGGCTCGCAGCTCGACATCCACGAGACGCGCAAGCTCGCGCCCTACAACAACGCGACCTCGATCCAGGTCTGCGCGCCGGTGCTCTCGGGCATCGTCTGGGCGCTGGAGAATCCCGAGCGCGGCATCGTCGAGGCCGACGAGATGGACTTCGCCCGCAACCTCGAGATCTGCATGCCTTATCTCGGGCCGGTGGTCGGCAAATACGGCGACTGGACGCCGCTGCAGGACCGCGGCGTGCTGTTCCCGGAGGACGTCGATCGTTCAGACCCGTGGCAGTTCAAGAACTTCCGCGTGGTCTAAATTATCGTTTAAAATCAACTACTTACAAAGTCCACTAGACGATGCACAGGTTTTGCCTAGATGCGAGGTAAGTTGCGCTGTTTGTAGGGGAAGATTGGTACGCTACCCTGAATTGTGGCCCGGGCAATGATGCTATTTCCGTCATTCATATGATGGGGTCGGCGGTTCGATTCCGTCACGAGGCACTATCAAATCAACCACTTAGCCAACTGTCGTTCACTTCGAGAATTCCCGGGGAAGCACGGGCTGCGATAAGCACCTGGGCGGAGTGGGGGCAGTCCAAGTCGCCAAAATTTGCGAAAACATTCCGGGTGCCGTTCAAAATATTGGGCGGGTCGTTGTGAAACGCTTGCTATCCGCCCTCTCGGCACATCCTCAAAGTCCACCAGCAGTGGCTTGTGTGGGCCCTTGTCCAAATAGTCTCTAGGCGACGCGGTAAGACTACCTCCGGGTGACATTTTTCGTGGCGTAATCAGGCTCATGCCCGCATGGCCGCTCGAGGTTGCGGCCGAACTGCCCCGTCAGATAGACGAACCCGTCGGCTTCCGTCGCGTGGCTGCTGGGTGAGACGGAAGGCGGAAAGCCGTCGATCACGTGATATTTGATGTTGCTCATTTCACCTCACCGTTTCGCCTTGAGTCTCATGGCGGCGAAGACGACCACAAGAATTGCCGCGCCCGCGACATTCACGAGCGTCGAGCCGACATAAAGCCACAGCGCGAGATAGGCCGACGACATCGCGAGCGTGATGCCGGTGACGCGCGCGCCGAAGGCGGCGAACTCGCTGAACGAGATGCGCTTGCCGTCCTTTTCGGCGAGCCCGGTCACCGTGACGTTGGCCGAGGCGCCGATCAGGGTGCCGTTGCCGCCGAGGCAGGCGCCGAGCGCCAGCGCCCACCACAGGACCTGTCCCTCGGCGCCGGCATTAAGCTGGCCTAAAAGGCTGGCGACCAGAGGGATGGTGACGGCGGTGTAGGGGATGTTGTCGATCAAGGCTGACAGCAAGCCCGACACCCACAGCACGATCAGCGCCGCAACCAGCAGCGTGGCGCGCGGCGAAAGCGCCAGCCCGCCGGAGATCTGGCCGATCGTCCAGGCCAGGCCCAGCGCCAGGCTTTCGATCAGCCCGGTCGCCACCGCGGCACCCACCAGGATGAACAGGAAGAGGAAGAAGGCCAGCGTCGGCCATTCGATGTCCTTCTCCAGGATGGCCAGCACGCCATGCGCGCGCTCCTCCTGCGTCGGCTTGTGCTCCTTGAGGTAATAGTAGTCCTGCGCGAACAGGATCGCGGCGACGCCGATCACCGCCGGCACGGCGACTGGCATGTGGGTCAGCGTATGGGTCATGAAGCCCAGGAAGATCAGCGCGGTGATCCAGCAGACGGCGCGCAGCAGCGGCACGTTCTGCAGTCGCGCGCCGGTCGGCGTGGCGGCACCGGCATGGTCGGCATCGGCGGCGGGGCCGATATCGCGCGGGTAATAACGCCGGCTGTACCAGACCAGCACCATCATCATGAACGTGCAGGGCACGGTGAGGTGATAGATGAAGTCCATGAAGCCGAGGCCGGTGCGCGGGTCGGCGCCGATCAGCACGTTGGGCGGATCGCCGATCAGTGTCGCCGTGCCGCCGATATTGGCCGCCATCACCATCGGCAGGAAAAACGCCGAGCCGTTGATCCTGAGCCGCCGCGCCATCTCCGAGGCCATCGGGTAGGCAAAGATCACCGTCGTGACGTTGTCGAGGATGGCCGACAGGATTGCGGTGAACCAGATGATGAGCTTGGCCGCCACGCTCGGGTTGCCGCGCGAGCGCTCGAGCAGGCGGTCGACCGCCCAGGAGAAGACATTGGTGGTCTTGAGCACGCCGACCAGCGCCATCATGGCGAACAGCAGCAGGATGACGTTGAGATCGACCGCTGCTTGCGCCGCCTGGAACGAGATCAGCCGGAACGGCGTGAAGTAGGAGATAAGCCAGATCACGGCCACGGCGCCGATCGGGATCAGCACGCGATGCACGCGATCGGCCACCAGCAGCGCGAACACGCCGATCAGGACCGCGGCCACGATGCCCTGTGAGACGACGTCGCGGGTGGAGTCGAAGCCCATCACGCCATATAGGTCGCCGACACGCCGCCATCGACGGTGAGCGTGTGGCCGTTGACGTAGGACGCGGCGGGCGAGGCGAGGAAGATCGCGGCACCGGCGATCTCCGACGGATCGGCCCAGCGCTTGGCCGGGCAGCGCTCGCGCTGGCGCTCGCCGGGCGGTGACGCCATGAGCTGGGCGTTGGTCTCGGTGGCAAAGAAGCCGGGCGAAATCGCGTTGGACGTGATGCCGCTCGCGCCGAGCGCGGCCGCCAGCCCACGCATGAGGGCCGCCAGCCCGCCCTTGGCGGCGGTGTAGGAGAGGCTGCCGGGGCTCGCCAGCTCGGCCACGATCGAGGTCACCATGATCAGGCGGCCCCAGCGTTGCGCCAGCATGTGCGGTGTGACGAGCTTCACCAGCGCATGGGCGGCATTGAGGTCGAGATCGATCAGGCGGGCGAAATCCTCGGCTTCGATCTCGGCGAAGGAGCGCCGGTCGCGTGCACCGACATTGTGGATCAGGATGTCGATGCCGGGAGCCCCGGCAATCGCCGCGCGCATCGCGGCGCGATCGGCCATGTCGAAGATCAGCGCAGCGCTGCCGGGCAACTCGGCCAGTCGCGGCGCGAGGGTTTCGCGCGAACGGCCGTGCAGCAGAACGCGCGCGCCGGCCTCGGCCAGGCCCTTGGCCATGGCCCAGCCTAGGCCGCGGCCCGAGCCGGTTATAAGGGCGGTGCGGCCATTCAGGCGGAACTGATCGGGAAAGGTCGTCGACACCGGAGAGAGCATTGGCTATTTCGAGGCCATGCTGCAACTGCCCTTTCTTAAACTTCCGACGGTCATTGCCCACCGCGGGGCCTCCGCCTACGCGCCGGAAAACACGCTGGCCGCCTTCCGCGAGGCCAGCAAACGCGGCGCAGCATGGGTCGAAATCGACGTCAAGCTGACCGCCGATTCGGTGCCGGTGGTGCTGCACGATTCCTCGCTTAAGCGCACCCTGGGCATCGACCGGCTGGTGCGGGAAATGACGGCCGCGGAGCTGCCGGCGGAGTTGCCGACCTTCGAGGCGGCCATCGCCTGCTTTGCCGAGCTTGGGCTCGGCTGCAACGTCGAGATCAAGCCCTGCGAAGGCCGCGAGGCCGAGACGGCGCAGGTCACCGTCGCGACGCTGCGCCGCCGTTGGCCCAAAACCCTGCCGCCGCCGCTGCTGTCGAGCTTCAAGGAGGCCGCGCTGCTGGCCGCGCGCGAGGCGGCGCCGGAATTCGCCCGCGCCATCCTGCTCGGCAATCTCGACGATTGGCGGCGACGCACCGACGCGGTAGGGGCGGTATGCGTCAACACCAACGGCAAGAAGCTTACCGCCCCGCACGCCGTCGAGATCAAGCAGGCGGGCTACGGGCTTGCCGTCTACACCATCAACGAACCGCTGGTGGCAAGAGCGTTGCTCGCAATCGGGGCCGATTGCATCATCACGGACGTGCCCGACCTTATATTGGAGACTCTGATATAAGGAGTTGCGCTCGCTGCGCAGTCTTGGTGGACTGTCGCCGGACTGCCATAAAAATGAAACACAGCAGTCGTGCTGATCGCCGATAGATCGGCGGGTTTTCTAGGGAGGATTGCTTTCATGAAACGCTTCTTGCTGTCGTCGGTCGCGGGCGCCGCTGCCGTCTTCGCGGCCGGTTCCGCCTCGGCCCAGACCGAGATCCAGTGGTGGCACGCCATGGGCGGCACCCTCGGTGAGACCGTCGCGGCACTTGCCGACGGTTTCAACAAGTCGCAGACCGCCTACAAGGTCAATGCGGTGTTCAAGGGCTCCTACACCGAGACCCTGACGGCGGCGATCGCGGCCTTCCGCGCCAAGCAGGCGCCGCACATCGTGCAGGTCTTCGAGGTCGGCACCGCCAACATGATGGCCGCCAAGGGCGCCATCTATCCGGTCCATCAGCTGATGGCCGACGCCAAGGAGGCGTTCGATCCCAAGGCTTATATCGGCCCGGTCTACGGCTATTACTCGACGGCCGACGGCAAGCTGCTCTCGATGCCGTTCAATTCCTCGACGCCGGTATTCTACTGGAACAAGGAGATGTTCTCGAAGGCCGGCCTCGATCCCAATGTGCCGCCCAAGACCTGGGCCGAAGTGGGCGAGATGGGCAAGAAGCTGGTCGCCTCCGGCGCCAAGTGCGGGTTCACGCCGCAATGGCAGACCTGGACGATGATCGAGAATTACGGCGCCTATCACGACCTGCCGTTCGCCACCAAGGCCAACGGCTTCGGCGGTATCGACATCGAGCTCAAGTTCAACGACACGCCGCGCGTCAAGCACATCCAGATGCTGGCCGACTGGGGCAAGGACAAGGTCTTCGTCTATGGCGGCCGCGAGGGCAAATCGACGGCTCTGTTCACCGCCGGAGAATGCGGCATGCACATCGCCTCCTCGGCGACCGCCTCGACGATCGACAAGGCTCTCGGCACCGAGAAGTTCGGCATCGCCATGATGCCCTATTCGCCCGACGTGAAGGCCAAGCCGCAGAATTCGATCATCGGCGGCGCCACCCTGTGGGTGCTGCAGGGCCGTCCGAAGGAAGAGTATGTCGGCGTCGCCAAGTTCCTGAGCTTCCTCGCCAGCACGCCGGTGCAGGCCAAGTGGCATCAGGAGACGGGCTACGTGCCAGTCACGCTGGCCGCCACCAAAGTCACGGAGGACGCGGGCTTCTACAAGAAGTTCCCGGGCCGCGACATCGCCGTGCAGCAGCTCACGCTCAACCCGCCGACGGAAAACTCCAAGGGCCTGCGCATCGGCAACTTCGTGCAGATCCGCGACGTCGTCGACGAGGAGCTGGAATCGGTATGGTCCGGCAAGAAGGACGCCAAGACGGCGCTCGACGATGCGGTCAAGCGCGGCAACGAGTTGCTGCGCAAGTTCGAAGCGGCCAACAAGTAGCTGATGATATCCCTTCATTCTCCTCTCCCCCTTCAGGGGGGAAAGGCTGGGTGAGGGGGGCTGACGATGGAAAAACGCGTCACCTTCCACGAGCGGACGCTGCCCTACCTTCTGTTGGCGCCGCAGATCATCATCACGCTGGTCTTCTTCTTCTGGCCGTCGGGCCAGGCGATCTGGCAGTCGGTGCTGATCGAAGACGCCTTCGGCGGCAATTCCAAGTTCGTCTGGTTCGAGAATTTCGCCAGCCTGCTCCACGACGAGGCCTACTTTACCTCGGCGCGGCTAACGCTGGTCTACAGCGCGCTGGTCGCCTCGATCGGGCTGGCGGTCTCCCTGCTGCTGGCGGTAATGGCCGACCGGGTGATCCGCGGCGCCACCGTCTATAAGACGTTTCTGGTGTGGCCCTATGCCGTGGCCCCTGCCGTGGCGGGGGTGCTGTGGGGGTTCCTGTTCAACCCCTCGGTCGGTGTCGTCGCTTGGATGCTGGGTGGCCTCGGCATCGAGTTCAACTACGTGAGCAACGGCAACCAGGCGCTGCTGCTGGTGGTGATCGCCGCGGTGTGGAACCAGGTGAGCTACAATTTCCTGTTCTTTCTCGCCGGACTACAGTCGATCCCCAAGTCGCTGATCGAGGCCGCCGCCATCGACGGCGCCGGGCCGGGCCGGCGCTTCTGGGACATCATGTTCCCGCTGCTCTCGCCCACCGGCTTCTTCCTGCTGGTCATCAACATCCTCTATGCCTTCTTCGGTACCTTCGGCGTGATCGACGCGCTGACCAAGGGCGGCCCCGGCCAGGCGACCAATATCCTGATCTACAAGGTCTATAACGACGGCTTCCGCGGCCAGGATCTCGGCGGCTCCTCGGCGCAGTCGGTGATCCTGATGATCGTCGTCATCGCGCTCACCTTCGTGCAGTTCCGCTTCATCGAGCGGAAGGTGCATTACTGATGGTCGAGAACCGCCCCTTCGTGACGCTCCTCAGTCACCTCGTCATCATCCTGGGCGTGCTCGTCATCGGCTTCCCGGTGTGGATGACCTTCGTCGCCTCGACCCACGACCAGGCGACGATGCTGCGCTCGCCGGTGCCTCTGCTGCCCGGCCCCTATCTGATCGAGAACTACACGCAGGTCCTGACCCAGGGCTTCGGCAAGGGCTTCGGCGGCGTGCCGATCTGGACGACGCTGATGAACAGCCTGATCACCGCACTGGGCGTGGCGCTGGGCAAGATCGCCATCTCGATCATCTCGGCCTTCGCCATCGTCTATTTCCGCTTTCCCGGGCGCATGTATTTCTTCTGGGCGATCTTCATCACTCTGATGCTGCCGGTCGAGGTGCGCATCGTGCCGACCTATGGCGTGGTGGCCAATCTCGGCATGCTGGATTCCTATTCTGGCCTGATCATCCCGCTGATCGCCTCGGCCACCGCCACTTTCCTGTTCCGGCAGTTTTTCCTCAGCGTCCCCGACGAGCTCGCCGAAGCCGCGCGCGTCGACGGCGCCAGTCCCATGCGCTTCTTCTGGGACATCCTGCTACCGATGAGCCGCACCACCATCGCGGCGCTGTTCGTTATCCAGTTCATCTACGGCTGGAACCAGTATCTCTGGCCGTTGCTGATCACCACCAAGGAGAGCTTCTACACCGTGGTCATGGCGGTCTCGCGCCAGGCCAACGCGGTCGATGCGGTGCCGAGCTGGAACCTGCTGATGGCGATGGCGATGCTGGCCATGCTGCCACCGGTGCTGGTCGTGATCTTCATGCAGCGCCTGTTCGTGCGCGGTCTTGTCGAGACCGAAAAGTAGCGAGATGGGGAAGTAAAGCCATGGCCGTCGTCCATCTGCGCGGCGTCAAGAAGACCTACGACAAGCTCGAGGTCATCCACGGCGTCGACATCGACATCGCCGACGGCGAGTTCGTCGTCATCGTCGGGCCCTCGGGCTGCGGCAAGTCTACGCTGCTGCGCATGGTGGCGGGGCTGGAGCGCATCAGCGGTGGCGAGGTCTCGATCGGCGGCCGCGTGGTCAACGAGCTGGAGCCCAAGGACCGCGACATCGCCATGGTGTTCCAGAACTACGCGCTCTATCCGCACATGACCGTCTACAACAACATGGCCTACGGCCTGAAGATCCAGAAGCGTACCAAGGAGGACATCGACGCCCGTGTGCGCAAGGCCGCCAAGACGCTCGAGCTGGAAAAGCTTCTCGACCGCCTGCCGCGCCAGCTCTCGGGCGGCCAGCGCCAGCGCGTCGCCATGGGCCGCGCCATCGTGCGCGAGCCGGCGGTGTTCCTGTTCGACGAACCGCTCTCCAACCTCGACGCCAAGCTGCGGGTCCAGATGCGGCTGGAGATCAAGCGCCTGCAACGCGAACTCGCCGTCACCTCGATCTACGTGACGCACGACCAGGTTGAGGCGATGACGCTGGCCGACCGGCTGATCGTCATGAATGCCGGCGTCGCCGACCAGATCGGCACGCCGATGGATGTCTACGATCGGCCGGCCTCGATTTTCGTGGCGGGCTTCATCGGCTCGCCGGCCATGAACTTCCTCGCCGCCAAGGTCGGCGAGGCCGGCAAGTCGGTCGATCTCGCCGGCACCGGCGACGTGCCGGTCAACCTGCCGCTCGCCGTGCCGACCTCGGTGGCGCCGGGCACCGCCGTGGCGCTGGGCCTGCGGCCCGAGCATCTGCTGCCGGCCGAGGACGGGCCGCTGGAATTCGAGGTCGAGCTCGCCGAGCCGCTGGGCGCCGACACGCTGTTGCACGGCCGCTTCGGCGACGCGCGCGAACTGGTGACGGTGCGCCAGGCTGGCCACGTGCTGGCCAAGCCCGGCGACAAGCGGCGCTATTCGGTGGGCGCGACGCGGCTGCATCTTTTCGACTCGCAGACCGGCACGCGAATTCCTGACGCCTAGTGGCGATGATATCGTCGCCACGGAAAAGGCGGAGGTTAATCTATGCTGGACATCAAGTAGACGGCGGTGGTGTCGTTTTGGCTGTCGCGCTGGCACTGCCGGCCGGCCCGACCGTTCAGGCGCAAAACCGGCCCCTTGGGTTGCCGTCGCGGCCAACGAGACCGGTAGGGTCGGGCTGGCCCACGGCCGGCCGAGCCGCGAAGCCGCGACGAGCACGGCGCTCTCCGCCTGCGGCCGCGACTGCCGGATCGAGGTCGCCATCCAGGCGCGCTGTGTCTCCTTTGCCAGCAGCACCGCGGCGCACGCCTTCGGCTATTCCTACGGCGCTGATTTCAAGACCGTGGAAGGCGCTGCGTTGCGCAATTGCCACTCGTACGCCGGCAGCAGCACCTGCAAGCTCTACAAGACGCTCCGCTCTCCCTGAGCGCCGCCGACGCCGTCGGTCAGTTCGGCTCCGGATCGGGCGGCATCAGCAGGACGGCGACCAGGCACAGGGTGCCGCCGGCATCGAGCGCGCCCACCAGCATCGGATAGCGGCCGATCAGGCCGATCGCCAGGCAACCGGCGACCAGCGCAGCCTCGAGCAGGGCGACGACCGGCGACCAGATCTCGCGCATGAAGCTGGAGCCGTCGATCTGGCGTCCGCTTGCCGAGCAGATCAAGAGCCACAACGACGAACCGCGCTGACTGGGCGCCGCAGCAGAACCCCGAGTTCTGGAGCACGGTTGAATGAGCCCGACCGGCATCATCTCGCCATCGCCATCGCCGCGTCGATCGGCATGGGCTGGCTGCTCAAATCCTCCTACGAGCGCAACGGCAAGCTCGGTGAATCGCTCAAGACCGCCACGACCCGACTGACGGAGTTGAACAATGCCCACAAGGACCGCGACGCGGTGGATGGCACGAACCGCGCTCTGCCTGACGACAAGCCCTTTGATGGCCTGCGCCTCTAGCCCGCCGGTCACCTGCCTTCCCCAGGAGCGGGGCGCCATGGAACTTGTGCTTATTCGGGCCAACGTACACACGGTTGAGGGGCGTATGGGCGGTTTTGACCCTTGCGAGTCCAAGGTGCAGTTCCGTGTTCCTGAAGGCGCGCCCAAGCCAGCGCTGATGATCAGCGTGCACGGGGGCGGCGGCATTAATGATGTGCTTAAGTCCGACGAGGCGTTTTTCCAGCGGGGCTTTGCCACCCTGATGTTTGACGCCTACACCATGCAGGGCATCACCGGCCGCGACTCGTTGTTTTGGGCCCGTTCGGTTACGAATGAGGCCAGACAACGCATGATCTATACTACCGCCGTTGCCGCATACCGGTGGGCCATTCAACGCAGCGATATCGACAACTCGCGCATCTATCTGTTTGGTATTTCGAATGGTGCGGCGGTGGTAGCCAATCTCGCGGGTGTGGTTGACCCTGCGCACGTCAAGGGTATCATTTCTGAAGGCGTGACGCCTATCGGCCTGGGCTTACCCGACGAGATTCGCGTGCCCGTGATGCTGGCTTTTGGCAAGCTAGACAACTATGGCAACGCCGATCCTAAGGGCTTACGCTGGACATTGAGCGATGACTGTCGCTTTAACATCGAGTTTCCTAGTGTACCTCCTGGGACCTCTCGATACTGCAACAAGTATACGCTTGGCCGTCGTATCCCAAATGCCCTGGAGTGGGCCGACGCGGTGCAAAAGCGCGGTGGCAGGGTCGAAGTGACCTACTTTGAGGGCATGGCCCACAACGCCTTCTTCGGCGGTCTGATGCTGCGCACCGCCACTTGGGGAAATGGACAAACCCTGGGCGCATCGCTGGGAGCGACTGATGCGGCACGTAACACGTTCTTTGAGGCCATGCTGGACTTCATTGCACGCCATCCCTAGGGGATGCCGGCTGCAAAGGCGCGGAAGCGGACCTCGAAGACTGAGCTACGCAATTCCACCAAGGTGCTCACGGTTTTCAAAGTCATCCTCTGGAGTGGGCCCGAGCCCGATGACGATAGGGAGCCAGACGCCGATGACGACCCAGACCATGACGTCGAGGGAGGGGTGCCCTATCTGGCCGTCACGGCCGAACAGCGGGCCCGCTATCGCGCCAGCGATCACCTGTTGCCGCATCCGCCCGTGCGTGGCGTCTTTCGGATGCTTAGGGTTCACCGCGCCGCAGTAAATAACCGAATTTGAGGGTACAAAAGAGGGTACTTTCTCCCAATCTGACAGGAAAGATTACATAATAACAATACATTAGGCGGCTTGATGCTTTTCTGCACCTACAACATCCACTACGGCGTCGGCGCCGACGGCAAGTACGACGTCGCCCGCATCGCCGACGCGGTAGCCGAAGCCGACATCGTCTGCCTGCAGGAAACCGTGCGCGGCTGGCCGCAGAACGGCTACGCCGACCAGACGGCAGAAATCGCCAGCCGCCTCAATCGCTATTTCCGCTTTGACGGGCCGATGGAGGCCGATGCCAGCACCGTCGGCGCCGACGGCACGATCGCCAACCGCCGTCGCAGTTTCGGCAATGCGATCATCTCGCGCTGGCCGATCCTGTGGTCGCGCGGGCACCTGCTGCCCAAGACGCGCCTGGTCCGGAACTTCGATCTGCAGCGCGGCTTCGTCGAAGCGGCGATCGCCGTGCCGTCGGGCCCGCTGCGCGTCTACAGCACCCATCTCAGCCATGTCGGCACCCAGCAGCGACTACCGCAGGTCGTGGCGCTGATGGACGCGGTCCTCAATGCCGAGGATATCGGTGCGACCTGGGACAACGCCGCCGGCGACACCTTCATGTTCCAGGAGCGCACGCCCGAGGTGCCGCGCCCGGCCATTGTTGCTGGCGACTTCAATTTCATTCCGACACATCCGGAATATCCGCTGATCTGCGGTGAGCAAACCAAAAATTACGGCCGGCTGATCACGGCGCGCCATCTGCGCGATGCCTGGCAGGCGGCTGGCAACAGCGAGGATGTCGAAAGCTTCCCGCGCGAAGGCCGCATCGACCATGTGTTCGTGACGCACGACCTCGCGCCGAAGGTCAAGCGCGCCTGGATCGGCTACGGCATTGTGGCCTCCGACCACTGGCCGGTGTTCGTCGAGTTCGATCTCTGACTGCGCCTTTCCTCCCCTGTCAGCGGGGGAGGTGTCGGCGTCTTACGCCGACAGAGGGGTCAGAGGCACCCGTGCCAAGGCTCATGACCCCTCCGTCGCTGTATGACAGCGACACCTCCCCTTCGCGGAATCCGCGAAGGGGAGGAAAGGGTTTAGTACTTCGGCGTACCCGCCCGGTGCGGCTTCAGCACGGCGTAGATCGCGGCGTGATGGGGGGTCGGGATGCCGAGCCGGCGTCCCTCGTGCACGAGGTAGCCCGACATGCCCTCGATCTCGATCGGGCCGCCCTTGGCGTAGTCGTGATACATCGAGGCATACATGCCCGGCGGGAACTCCTTGAGGCGCGCGGCGCTGGTCTCGGCGATGTCCTCGGGCAGCTTGGCGCCCATGGCGCGGCCGACCGCCGTCGCTTCGACGGCGAGGGCCAGGGCCACCGCCATCACGTCGGGATCGCTGTAGAGCGACCCGGCCGGCAGGCGCGCCGCCGTGGTCAGCGCCGCGTTGGTCACGAGACCGACGAACTTGCGCCACAGCACGCTCTGCACGTCGTCGGACATCTCGGCCTTGAAGCCCGCGCGCCGGCAGCGTTCGGCGAAGTCGGCGGCCTTGGCCCGCATGACCTCGTCCTTCGGTGCGCCGAAGGCGATCGACGACATGTCGCCGGTGTAGCGCAGGTGGCCCGGCGCTGTGACGACGGCCGAGACGTAGGCCGCGCCGCCCACTACCGTGCGGCCCGGCAACTCGCGCCCCATGATCTCGTGGCCGTCGATGCCGTTCAGCAGCGAGATGCCGAGCGTGCCGGGCCCGAACAACGGCGCCGCCGCGCGGGCGGCGTCGGCTGCGCCGTAGAGCTTCACGGCGAACAGCACGATGTCGGCGATGCCGAGCTT
>CAMDQJ010000051.1 GCA_945905835.1 Asaia bogorensis | reverse complement strand
AGCCAGTGAGCCGCTTTCGCCTCTGATGTTCCTCTTGATATCTACGCATTTCACTGCTACACCAAGAATTCCGCTCACCCCTCTATATCTCAAGACAAACAGTTTCTCGCGCAGTGCTACGGTTGAGCCGTAGCCTTTCACACGAGACTTGTCTATCCACCTAGACCCGCTTTACGCCCAGTAATTCCGAACAACGCTTGCACCCTCCGTATTACCGCGGCTGCTGGCACGGAGTTAGCCGGTGCTTCCTTTGCGGGTACCGTCAAGCAATAAGATTATTCACCTTATTACCTTCTTCCCCACCGACAGAAGTTTACGACCCAAGGGCCTTCTTCCTTCACACGGCATTGCTGGATCAGGGTTGCCCCCATTGTCCAATATTCCCCACTGCTGCCTCCCGTAGGAGTCTGGGCCGTGTCTCAGTCCCAGTGTGGCTGATCGTCCTCTCAGACCAGCTAACGATCGTCGCCTTGGTGAGCCATTACCTCACCAACTAGCTAATCGTACGCGGACTCATCTTTTGGCGATAAATCTTTATCCCGAAGGAACCATCCGGTATTAGCCCCAGTTTCCCGGGGTTATTCCGAACCAAAAGGCAGATATCCACGCGTTACTCACCCGTGCGCCACTCGTGTATTGCTACACGCGTTCGACTTGCATGTGTTAAGCCTGCCGCCAGCGTTCGTTCTGAGCCAGGATCAAACTCTCAAGTTTAACTGCTCCCGAAGGAGCGAGATCCCGTTACTAATACTCATCTCAACTTGCGTTGATTTTCGAACTAGCAACGGCAGAAACATCCGCGCCGAAGCGCAAACATCCGCCGTCGCTGGCGTATCCCTTTCCAATCAGACGATACATAGAACACGCGACCTTCCGGCCGAGACCTTTGGCAAACGAGAACCGTTAGGGTCATGAAACCCTGCATCGCAGATACGCGCGATGTTGTCGGTACGCCCCGTTCGCCGTGGGAGCCGCGCTTATATGGGGGGGTCACCGGGGTGTCAAACGTAAAATTGCAGTGATTTGGCAGGGGGTTGGCAGGCACGAAAAGCCCGTCGAACCTATTGTATTGTTGTGGCCTCAAGGGCTTTCCGGCATCAATATGTAGACAAGCACACAGCCCCGACTTTGGGGACAGAATGTGCAAAAGCGAGCCCCCTCCTGCCGAGGTCCGAGAGCCAACGGACCCAAAAGGTCAATGGTCATGACGGATTCCCCCCCTCCGTCGGATCGGTCGGAATCCACTCCCAGCACGACTTTCGTGCTGTTCTGGCCCGTCCTTATCGCCGTCGCCACGGTCTCGGTGGCCCTCGCGACGCTTGTCCTGACGCACATGGCGCCTGTGCCGGTGGCAACGTTCCAGGACACCACGATCGAGCTCGCCGAAGTCGAGCTGCCGCCCGCTCTCACCTCTGCGGACTTCGAGCGCAAATCCACCGATCAGGCCGAGGCCGAACCGCCGGCGAGCGACCGCTACGAGCTGGCGCTGCGACTCGAGCGTGGCGACACCGTCGAGAAACTCCTGGCCGACATCGGCGTCACCGAGGCCGATGCAAAACAGATCGCCGAAAAACTGCAGGCGCTTCTGAAGAAGAACAAGCTCGCGACCGGCGAGACCATCGCGCTCATGGTGCAGACGCTGCCCGACCAGCCCGACGCGCCGCGTGTGCTGGCGATGAGCGTGCGCCCGCAACCCGAGCGCGAGTATGCCATCACGCGTAACGACGATGGCTCCTACACGGGCGAGGAGAAGATCTACAAGGTCGGCCCGCGCATCGTGCGCGTCCAGGCCGAGATCGCGGGCTCGCTGTCGCAGAGCGGCGTGAAGGCCGGCGCACCCGCCGCGGCGATGAACGAATTCATCAAGGCGCTGTCCTACGATGTCGACTTCCAGCGCGACCTCAAGGCCGGTCTCCATTTCACCGTCGTGCTCGAGCAGCTCGTCACCAGCGACGGCCACGTAACGCACCCCGGCCGTCTGCTGGCCGGCGAGCTCAAGCTCGCCAAGCGCGCCGTCACGGTGGTCCGCTTCAAGCCACAAGGCGGCGCCGATCAGTTCTTCAATCCCGACGGCGAGAGCGTGGTGCGCTCCTTCCTGCGCACGCCGATGGACGTGAGCCGTGTGACCTCGCGCTTCGGCATGCGCGATCATCCCATCCTGGGATATAGCGCGCTCCATTCCGGCGTCGATTTCGGTGCGCCGCAGGGCACGCCGGTGCTGGCCGCCGGCGCCGGCAGGGTGACGATGGCAGGCTACAACGGCGGCTACGGCCTCTACGTGAAGCTCGATCATACCGCGCAGGTCGGCACCGGTTACGGCCATCTGTCGCGGCTGGGCCCCGGCATCAAGCCCGGCGTTCCGGTGCGCCAGGGCCAGGTGATCGGCTTCGTCGGCTCGACCGGCATGTCGACCGGCCCGCACCTGCACTACGAATTCTATCGCGCCGGCCATCCGGTCAATCCGCTCACGCAGAAATTCTCCATGCGCAACGTGCTCGCGGGCAAGGATCTGGCGCGCTTCCAGGCGCTGTCGCGCGATTACCGCGCTCATCTGAAAACCGCCCCGCAGGTGGCGACACAGGCGCCACCGGCCGTCCCGCAGGTCGCGCGCGGCGACTAGGCGCGCTGCACCCAGCCGTTCAGCGTAAAGCGGCTGTCCTCGTAGGCGCCGCTCGCACAGCGCACCATCAGGACCTCGTGCTGGGCGCTGCTCGGGAACACCAGCAGCCTGTTGTCGACCGGCGCCACCTTGGTGAAATGGCACTCGTAGAACAGACCCGCCGAGACATCGCTGTCATAGAGCGCGAGATCGCCGCCCTCGAAAGCCTTGGGCGAGCGATTGAAGTAGTAGACGAAGGTGAGCTGGCGTTTCACCAGCCCGCCCTCGTCTCGGTCGGCGTGCGTGCGGTAATATTCGCCATCGTTGTAGGCGGTGAGCTGCAGTTCGACATCGCCTGCTTCGAACGGCGCCACGCCGAGCCGCGGCAGGATCTCCGGCAGCCGCGCCTGCACCAGCGGTACGAACCATTGGCGCAGGGGATCGATGTCGTAGGCCGCCTGGGCAATGCGCGCCTGAGGCTCGACCTTCCACTCATGATCGTCACCGCCCACCATGGCGCGCTCGAATTGGGCGCGTCGCGCCAGCGCGAACTCCAGCGCTTCACGATGCCGCGCGGTGGGCAGAAAATCGTCGATCAAGACGTAAGGCACCGCCGGCAGAGGCGCATCCGGGCCAATCCAGGCAGGTGCTGCTCGTGCGGCCGCCTCGGCTTCGGCCAGACGTCCATGCCGGCGCAGGAAGTCGAACAGCACGCGATGGGCGCGTGGTGATTGTGGACGTTCGGCCACTGCCCGGCACGCCAATGCCTCGGCCTTGGCGCGCATCGGTCCATCCTGCAGGGAGAGCGCGATGGCAAGGTTCTCCTCGACCATGGCATCGGCGGCCTGTCGCTCGTAGCGCTGGCGTTCGACGGTATCGTCGCAGAGCGCCGCCAATGCCTTTAGTGCCGCCACGTGATGCGGCTTGTCGACCAGGAGACGCAAAAGAAGCGTGCGCGCGGCGAGCTTGTCGCCCGCCGCGCGCGCCGCTTCCGCCTCGCGCCACAGCTCTGCCGTCACGGCCAACTCCGTCATCGCTGGAGAATGACGAAGCAGGCCGTGGCGAGCAACGTGGCGGGGCTTAGTCTGCCGCTTCGCTGAGGATGCGCTGGCCGGCAACCACGAGTTCTCCGGCCTCCACGGTGACCTCGACCGTGTCGCCATCCTTGATGCGGCCCTCGAGCAGGAGGGTCGCCAGCGGGTTCTGCAGGCTGCGCTGGATGACCCGCTTCAACGGCCGCGCGCCGTAAACCGGGTCGTAGCCGCGGTTGGCCAGCCACTGCAGCGCCTTGCCGTCGAGCTTGAGCTCGATCTTGCGGTCGACCAGAAGCTTCACGAGCTTCTTGAGCTGGACCTCGACGATGTCCGTCATGTGCGCCCGGCTCAGCCGGTTGAACAACAGGATCTCGTCGAGACGATTGAGGAACTCCGGCCGGAAGGCGCGGCGTACCTCTTCCATCACCTGCTCGCGCACGGTCTCGGTCGGCTCGCCGTCCTTCAACGCCGCGAGATGGGAGCTGCCCAGGTTGGACGTCAGGATGATCAGCGTGTTCTTGAAGTCGACCGTGCGGCCCTGGCCGTCGGTCAGGCGACCGTCGTCCAGCACCTGCAGCAGCACGTTGAACACGTCGGGATGCGCCTTCTCGACCTCGTCGAACAGGATCACCTGATAGGGCCGGCGCCGCACCGCCTCGGTGAGCACGCCGCCCTCGTCGTAGCCGACATAGCCAGGCGGGGCGCCGATCAGGCGGCTGACCGAGTGCTTCTCCATGAACTCGCTCATGTCGATGCGCACCATTGCGGTGTCGTCGTCGAACAGGAATTCGGCGATCGCCTTGGTGAGCTCGGTCTTGCCGACGCCCGTGGGTCCCAGGAACAGGAACGAGCCGATGGGCCGGTTGGGGTCCTGCAGGCCGGCGCGAGCACGGCGAACGGCATCGGCCACCGCCTTCACCGCCTCGTCCTGGCCGACCACGCGCTTGCGGATCTGCTCTTCCATGCGCAGCAGCTTGGAGCGCTCGCCTTCCAGCATCTTGTCGACCGGCACGCCGGTCCAGCGCGACACGACGGCCGCGATGTCCTCGGGCATGACCTCTTCCTTGACGCCCTTGCCGCCCACGACCTCGTGACCTTCCGCTTCCTTGAGCTTCCTCTCAAGGTCGGGAATGACGCCATAGGCCAGCTCGCCGGCACGGCCGAGTTCGCCCTTGCGCTGGGCGATCTCGAGCTCGGAGCGCGCCTTGTCGAGCTGCTCCTTGATCTTCTGCGAGTCGGCGAGCTTGTCCTTGGCCGACTTCCACTGTGCCGTCAGCGCCGCCGACTTCTGCTCGAGCTCGGAGAGCTCCGTGTCGAGGCGCTCGAGCCGGTCGCGCGAAGCTTGGTCGCTCTCCTTCTTGAGCGCTTCCTTCTCGATCTTTAGCTGGATGATGCGCCGGTCGAGCTCGTCGAGCTCCTCGGGCTTGCTGTCGACTTGCATTCGGATGCGGCTGGCGGCCTCATCCATCAAGTCGATCGCCTTGTCCGGCAGGAACCGGTCGGCGATGTAGCGGTTGGAAAGCGTTGCGGCAGCCACGATCGCGGCGTCGGCGATGCGGACACCGTGATGGAGCTCGTACTTCTCCTTGAGGCCGCGCAGGATCGAGATCGTATCCTCGACCGTGGGCTCGGCGACGAAAACCGGCTGAAAACGGCGCGCAAGCGCCGCATCCTTCTCGATGTGCTTGCGGTATTCGTCGAGCGTCGTGGCGCCGACACAATGCAGCTCGCCGCGCGCCAGCGCGGGCTTCAGCATGTTCGACGCATCCATCGCGCCGTCGGCCTTGCCGGCGCCGATCAGCGTATGCAGCTCGTCGATGAAGACGATAATGTCGCCCTCGGCCGCCGTGATCTCCGACAGAACGGCCTTAAGCCGCTCCTCGAACTCGCCGCGGAACTTGGCGCCCGCGACCATGGCGCCGAGATCAAGCGACATCAGCTTCTTGCCCTTGAGCGATTCCGGCACGTCGTCGTTGACGATGCGAATCGCCAAGCCCTCGGCGATGGCGGTCTTGCCAACACCGGGCTCGCCGATCAGCACCGGGTTGTTCTTGGTGCGCCGGCTCAGCACCTGGATGGTGCGGCGGATTTCCTCGTCGCGACCGATCACCGGGTCAAGCTTGCCCTCGCGGGCCGCCTGGGTGAGATCGCGGGCGTATTTCTTGAGTGCGTCGTAGCTGCCCTCGGCCGTCGCCGAATCGGCAGTACGGCCCTTGCGCAGCTCCTGGATGGCCTTCTCGAGCGCCTGGGGCTTCACGCCGCCCTTGGCCAAGGCGTTGGCCGCGTCGGTGCCTTTCGAAAGCGCCAGCGCCAGCAACAACCGCTCGACCGTGACGAACGAGTCGCCGGCCTTGTCGGCGATCGATTCGGCCTGCTCGAACAGGCGGGCGGTTTCCGGCGCGAGGTAGACTTGGCCTGCGCCCTGGCCTTCGACCTTGGGTAGCTTGGCCAGCGTGGCCTCGACGTCGGCCAGAACGAGGCGCGAATCGCCGCCTGCCGAGCTGATCAGGTTGGCCGCGAGGCCCTCGGGATCGTCGAGCAGGACTTTCAGAACGTGGTCTGGAACGAAGCGCTGATGTCCCGACCGCAGAGCCAGCATCTGGGCGCTCTGCAGGAAACCACGCATCCGTTCGGTGTATTTCTCTTGGTTCATTTTCTACCCTTTCATTCACGCCCCCGACATGCGGCAGGCGAAAGAGCGGACCCCTATCCAGGCATCCTGCGCTCGATATGGGGAGCCATCGCGCAGACTCAAGACCGGACCGGACGTACGGCTTTTCCCGGTAACACTCGCAGGCTATGGAAGGGTGCCGACATGATAGAGATCAAGAAACGGGAGAAATTCAATGTCCGGTGGGCACGGCCATATCGAAGGTTCGAACAAGAACATCGCCATTTTGATCGCTTTTCTGGCAGCCTTCCTGGCGATTTCGGAAGTGGGCGCCAAGAGTTCTCAGACCGCCGTCCTGGCCGAGCACATCGAATCGAGCAATCTGTGGAATTTCTACCAGGCCAAGACCATCCGGCAGACCATCCTCAGGACGTCCGCCGACAGCATCGAGGCTCAATACAAGGAAACTGGCAACGCGCCGGCGCCGCTCGCCGCCCAGGCGGCGGCGTGGAAGCGCACTGCCGAGCGCTATGAAAGCGAGCCGCAGACCGGCAAGGGCGAAGGCCGCAAGGAGTTGATGGCGCGTGCCATCGCGCACGAGAAGCACCGGGACAATGCGCGTTCGGCCTATCACCTGTTCGAATATGGATCGGCGGCGCTGCAGCTCGCCATCGTGCTGGCGTCAGCCGCAGCCGTGACCACGGTGATGTGGCTGGCGTTCGTGGCCTGCGGCCTGGGTATCGTGGGCTCGGCGTTCGCCGCGATCGGCTTCCTGGCGCCGACCCTTATCCACCTCTGACGTTGCCGGTGGGGCCTTAGCCCCGCCGGCCCGTCGTCGGTGTGAATTCCGGAATCTCCGGCTGCTCGTCGGCCGCTGGATCTCGGTCGACCGGTGCGCCACGGCCGCTCTGCTGCAGGAAAGCGACGCCACCCAAACCGGGGGCCTGCTCCGGTTCATGACCACCCTGCATGGCTGGACCGCCGTTGCGATCGCCGCCCTGCTGGTGACCACCCTGCTGATGGCCGCCCTGCTGGTTGCCGCCCTGATTATTCCTGCCTTGAATATGGTCGCCGCCATTGGCCTGCTGCGGACCGCCCGGACCCTGCTGCGGCGGGCCGCCCTGCTGCTGGCCGTCCTCGGGATTCTCGCCCCAGCCTTGGTTGTTGCGAGGGCCAAAGCCGCCGGCAATCCCCATCGTCTGGATCATGCGGAAGTAGTGTTCCGCATACTGCCAGTACGATTCCGCCAGGATGCGGTCGCCCGACGTGGCCGCCTCGCGTGCCAGCGCCTGGTACTTGTCGAAGACCTGATGCGCGTTGCCACGCACCCGGACGTCGGGACCGCTGCTGTCGAAAAGCTGGTTACGGTTGGGCGGCCGGTTCGGATTGTGGTGCTGCTTGTGATGATGAGGCCCACCGCCTCCTCCACCACCGCCGCCGCCACCGCCACCACCGCCGCCGTTGCGACCGCCGCGCGGTCGCTGCCGATTGTTTGGTCTCATGCTAAAGGCCGATATCCCATGCTAGACGGGTGTTGTTTTGTCTTCCCTCTGCCCGTGTCCGGGCGCCGTCGCGGCTTTTTTTGAGAGGGATGGTTGCCCGCCGGAAATTTCGAAGCGGGCCAAGCCCCTACGGGGCAAAAGAAGGTAGTCTCAATCTCCTTGAAATGCCAAGCCTTTATTGCGCGGCGACCACGACTCTTTCGATGCCGCCGAGGTCTTTCAGAGGAACCCTCGGAATGAGTCCGGCGGCAGAAAAAAGCCCTGCCACATCAATGGCTTGCCCTTCGCCTACCTCGACCACGGCATGGCCGCCCGAAACCAGCAATCGCGGAGCGGCCGCGGCAACCGCTCGGTACGCTTCCAACCCATCTGCTCCACCATCGAGCGCAAGCTTGGGCTCGAAACGGGCCACTTCGGGCATCAACCCGGCAATCGCGCCGGATTCGACGTAGGGCGGGTTGGAGACCAGGAGATCGAACGGCCCGCCGAGCGCCGACACCCAGCCTGGCTGCCGCCAGTCGCCCTCGATCCAGTTCACCCGCGCCTCGACGCCGAGCGCCGCCGCGTTGGCGCGCGCCACCGCCAGCGCCTCGGCGGACGCCTCGAAGCCGATCCCGGATGCGTTGGGATATTCGCGCAGCAGCGTCAGCAGGAGACAGCCCGACCCGACGCCGAGATCGACGACGCGCAAAGGCCGGGTGCGGTCGGGCGCCAGCCCCAACACCGCCTCGATCACCGTCTCGCTGTCAGGCCGCGGCACCAGCACGGCCGGCGAGACCGTGAACGGCAGCCCCCAGAATTCGCGTTCGCCCAGGATGTAGGCCATCGGCTCGTGCTTGACGCGCCGCGCGGTCAGCGCACGCAGCGTCTCGCCGACGGGAGCGGGCGCGACATCGCGACCGTGCGAGATCAGCTCCTCCGTCGACAGGCCCGAGGCGCGCGAGAGCAGCAGGCGGGCCTCGAAGCGGACATTGTCGATGCCGGCCGCCGTGAGTGCCACGGCCGTATCGCGAAGCAGCGCGTCGTAGGAGGCGATCAGGCCGCCAGCTCCGCCAGACGCGAGGCCTCATCATCGGCGATCAGCGCGTCAATCAGCTCATCGAGTCCGCGCCCCTCGAGCACCTGGTCGAGCGAGTAGAGCGTGAGGTTGATGCGGTGGTCGGTGACGCGGCTCTGCGGATAGTTGTAGGTGCGGATGCGCTCGCTGCGATCGCCGCTGCCGACCTGGCCCTTGCGCGTGGCGGCACGCTGGTCGTCGAGGCGCTTGCGCTCGGCGTCGTAGAGGCGGGCGCGCAGGATCTTCATCGCCTTGGCGCGGTTCTTGTGCTGGCTCTTCTCGTCCTGCTGGCTGACCACGACGCCGGTCGGAATGTGGGTGATGCGCACCGCCGAATCGGTGGTGTTGACCGACTGCCCGCCCGGGCCGGAGGAGCGAAAAACATCGATGCGCAGGTCTTTTTCATCGATCTTGATGTCGACTTCCTCGGCTTCCGGCAGAACCGCCACGGTGGCCGCCGACGTGTGGATACGGCCTTGCGCCTCGGTTGCCGGCACGCGCTGCACGCGATGCACGCCCGATTCGAACTTCAGCCGCGCGAAGACGTTTCGGCCGGTGACGGTGGCGATGGCTTCGCGGTAGCCGCCGATGCCGGTGTCGGACAGCTCCATGATCTCGAACTTCCAGCGATGCTCGGCGGCATAGCGCTGGTACATGCGAAAGAGATCGGCCGCGAACAGGGCGGCCTCGTCGCCGCCGGTGCCGGCGCGGATTTCAAGGATGGCGTTCTTCTCGTCGGCCGCGTCCTTGGGTAGCAGCATGCGCTTCACGGCACCCTCGAGCTCGGGCAGGCGCTTCCTGAGTGCCGACGCCTCCTCCTCGGCCATCGCCTTCATGTCGGGATCGGCGGCCATCGCCTCGACTTCCTTGAGGTCGCGCTCGGCCTTGCGCAGCTCGTTCACCGTCTCGACCAGCGGCCCGAGCTCGGAATATTCCTTTGAGACCGCGACGAATTTCTGCGAATCGAGAGCGCCGCTCGACAAGGCGGCCTGCAGCTCGGCATGGCGAGCGACGATCTGGTCGAGTTTTTGGACCAAAGACACGCGCTTAGCCCTTCAGCGCGTCGGCGAGCTTGTCGAGCGCCACTTCGCGCTGCGTGCCGCTGTCGAGGTCCTTGAGCTGGGCTACGCCCTTGGCCAACTCGTCATCGCCGATGATGATCGCGGCACGGGCGTTGAGCTTGTTGGCGCGCTGCATGCGCCGCTTCATGTTGCCGCGATATTCCTGCTCGACCGTGATGCCCTGGCGACGCAGTGCGCGGGCGATGCCCAGCGCCTTGGCTTCGGCGGCGGGTCCCAGCGGCGCAATCACCACCGGCCGCGGCTCGGCCGGCGGATCGTTGCACAGCATCATCAGGCGCTCGATGCCGCCCGCCCAGCCAATGCCGGCGGTCGGCGGTCCGCCCAGCTCGGCAATCAGGCCGTCGTAGCGGCCGCCGCCCAGCACGGTGCCCTGCGCGCCGAGATGCGCCGTCACGAACTCGAAGGCTGTGTGGGTATAATAATCGAGGCCGCGCACCAGGCCGGGATCGACCTCGAAGGGCACGCCGGCGGCGGTGAGGCCATCCTGTACCGATTTGAAGAAATCGTGGCTTGCCTGGTTCAAATGGTCGGTGAACAACGGCGCGTTGACGTTCAGTGCCTTGTCGCCCTCGTCCTTGCTGTCGAGGATGCGCAGCGGATTGCGTTGCAGGCGACCGCGCGAATCTTCCGACAGCTTGTCGAGGTGGCCGGAGTAATAGTCGACCAGCACCTTGCGGTAGACGGCACGGCAGTCCGGGTCGCCCAGAGAATTGATCTTGAGCACGCAGCGGTCGAGGATTCCCAGGCGGTCGAGGATGTCGGCAGCGACCGAGATCACCTCGATATCGGCGCCGGGCTCGGGCGCGCCCAGCACCTCGATGTCGATCTGGTGGAACTGGCGCGAGCGACCCTTCTGCGGCCGCTCGTAACGGAACATCGGACCGGCACCGAACAGCTTCAGCGGCAGCTGCTGGTGCAGCTCGCCGTTGGACACGAAGGCGCGGCAGATGCCGGCGGTGTATTCCGGCCGCAGCGTCAGCGATTCGCCGCCGCGATCCTCGAAGGTGTACATCTCCTTGGACACGACATCGGTGGTCTCGCCGATGCCACGGGCGAACAGCTCGGTAAATTCGAAGATCGGCGTGGCCATCTCGCGATAGCCGTAGAGGCGCGCCACGTCGCGCGCCGTAACGACGACATGGGCGAAGCGCCGGTACTCGTCGGGGAGGAGATCGTGCGTGCCGCGCACGGGTTGAAGTTTGCTCACGGAATATCGCCTTGAAAGGATTGTCGAGAAAAGGGGAGCCGAACGCCGCTACTCCGCGGCGGTGCGATGTCGCTCTGACTCAGTGACTTTCGCCGCCTCGATCTCGGCTGCCTTTTTCTCGATCAGCTCGACCAGGTGATCGACGACATTGGCGTCCTTCAGCCGATGGTGCGGCACGCCGGCGATATAGACCTGGTGGTTGTTGGCGCCGCCGCCAGTGAAGCCGATATCGGTCTCGCGCGCCTCGCCCGGGCCGTTCACGACGCAGCCGATCACCGACACCGTCATCGGCGTGGTGATGTGGCTGACGCGCGCCTCCAGCGCCTCGATGGTGCGGATGACGTCGAACTGCTGGCGCGCGCAGGACGGGCAGGAAATCAGGTTGACGCCGCGATGGCGCAGACCGAGCGCCTTCAGCATCTCGAAGCCGACGCGGACCTCTTCTTCCGGCTCGGCCGACAGCGAGACACGGACGGTGTCGCCGATGCCGGCCCACAGGAGCGAACCCAGCCCGATCGAGGATTTCACCGTGCCGGTGCGCAGGCCGCCCGCCTCGGTGACGCCGATATGCAGCGGGTAGTCGCAGGCATCGGCCAGCTGCTGATAGGCCGCGACCGCGAGGAAGACGTCGGACGCCTTCACGCTGATCTTGAATTCATGGAAGTCGTGATCCTGCAGGATGCGGGCATGATCGAGCGCGGATTCGACCATCGCTTCCGGACAGGGCTCGCCGTATTTCTCGAGCAGGTCCTTCTCCAGCGAGCCGGCGTTGACGCCGATGCGCATGGAGCAGCCATGGTCCTTGGCCGCCTGCACGACATCGCGCACGCGCTGGGCATTGCCGATGTTGCCCGGATTGATGCGCAGGCAAGCGGCACCTGCGACGGCTGATTCGATGGCGCGCTTATAGTGGAAGTGGATGTCGGCCACGATCGGCACCTTGGAGGCGCGCACGATCGCCGGCAGCGCCGCCGTCGATTCCTCATCCGGACAGGAGACGCGCACGATGTCGACACCCGCCTCCTCGGCGCGGCGGATCTGCGCGATGGTCGCCTCGGCGTCGGCCGTCAGCGTATTGGTCATGGTCTGCACCGTGATCGGCGAATCGCCGCCGACCGGCACGGACCCGACCATGATGCGCCGCGATTTGCGGCGCACGATGTCGCGATAGGGCCTGATGCTCATGGGCGGCCAATGTACTCGCGGGCGGGTGGCTTATCCAGCCGCCACGGCCACTTGGGGCCGGGACTTAACGCGCGTTGATGACGCGGAAAGCGATGCCGGCCGGAATCGTATAGCTCTCGCCGGCACGCACGTAAGTCTGCGCCAGAACGTCGCCGTTGGGCGCCCGCAGCTCGACCCAGCTGTCGACGCGCACGCCGATCGGCGTGTCGCGGACCACCGGCTGGCTGACTTCGGTACGCGGCAGTTCTTCGCGCGGCAGCGGCACGGCGCGCGCCTCGAGGGGCTGACCGCCACGCACGACATCGGTTCGCGTCGTGTCTACTCGAGGCACCTCTACGCGCGGCGCAACGATCGGCGCCGGCGGTTGCGCTGCCTGTGCCTGGCCGATGGTTGACGCCGGCGCAAGCTGCACCGGCTGAACCGGCGGCGGAGGCGCCGCTTCGGGCACGGTGATCACCGGTCCGGCGATGACGACCGGCGCCACCGACCCTGTTTTCGGCAGCGGCCACATCTCGGCCGGCACCGTCTGCGCCTGAGCCGGAGTCTGACGCGTGTCGGTCGAAGGAGCCGCGACGGTCGCGGCAGCAGGCGCCGGTGCGTTCGCCGGACGCGAGGCGAGCAGGCGATCGGGAACCGGCGGGACCTTTTGCGCAACGACCGGAGTCTCGCGCGGCAGGAAGTGCCATACCGCGTAACCGGCCGCGATCGCCATCAGCACGGTGATCACCGCGAGGCCGAAGGGCGCACGCTTTTCGGCGAGCGGGAAGTCGGCGGGCAACGCGATAGGACGCTCGATCGGCACGGCGCCAGAAGAATGATAGGCGCCCAGGACCTTTTCCGGATCGAGTCCGAGGTGTACGGCATAGGCACGCAGGAAGGCGGGGATGTAGGCAGCGCCCGGAAGCTCGTCGAAGCGACCGGCTTCGATCGCCTCGATGTAGGGACGGCGAATGCGCAGACGCTGACCGATATCCGACAAGCTGAGGCCGAGCGCTTCACGCTGATCATGCAGCAGACGACCGACGGCGCGGCCCGGGCTCGCTTCCCGTTCCATCGTCCGCCAATCCACCTGATCCGGCATTGAAAAAATTCCACCTGTCTCTGACATTTCGTTTCTAGCAGAGGCTCTTGGAGAGGGCAAAAGCGATTCGGCTTTTGGCCCTAGATTTCAATCTGATGGTCGGCTGCAAAGAGACGCAGGGTCTCGCGCAGGGGACGGTCGGGCTGGCCGAGAGCCGCTGTCACAAACCCAGTGGCTTCCTTCAGATCGAGCGAACGGATCATCGCCTTGACCGGTCCGATCGAGCCCGGCGACATCGACAGCGTCCGGATGCCGACGGCCAGCAGCGCCATGGCCTCGACCGGGCGGCCCGCCATCTCGCCGCAAACCGCGAGGTCGACCCCCGCCGGCCGCACCCGGTTGACCACAAAATGTAGCAATCTGAGCAGGGCTGGGGACAAGCTGTCGTAGCGGCCGGCCAAACGGCTGTTGCCTCGGTCGGCGGCGAAAAGGAACTGTAACAAGTCGTTGGTACCGATCGAGATGAAGTCGACCTGGGGCAGCAGGCTGTCGAGCTGCCAGGCCAGGGCCGGCACCTCAAACATAACGCCAACACGCAGGGGGTCGGGCAGCGGCTGGCTGCGCCGGCGTGCCCGCTCGAGTTCGAGGTCGAGCAGGCGGCGCGCGCCTGCCAGCTCCCCTACTTCAGCGATCATCGGGAACATGACCGACAGCGGCCGACCGTTGGCGGCCAGGATCAGGGCGCGCAACTGGCGGCGAAGCATGGCAGGACGGTCGAGCCCGATGCGGATCGCCCGCCAGCCCATCGCCGGATTGTCGTCGCCGAAGGCGCCGAGATAAGGCAGCACCTTGTCGCCACCGACATCTAGGGTGCGGAAGGTCACCGGCTTGCCGCCGGCGAGATCGAGCACGCGGCCATAAAGCCAGGCCTGGGCGTCGACATCGGGGAACTCGGAGCGGACCATGAACGGAATCTCGGTACGGTAGAGACCGATGCCGTCGGCGCCGGTCTCGTCGAGATGCTGCATGTCGATCAATAGGCCGGCGTTCATATTGAGCGAGATCTGCGCCTGGTCGACCGTGGCCGACGGCAACTCGCGCAACATCGTATATTTGCGCTTGCGCTCGGCGCGCGCGGCGATCGCATCGGCCACACTCTGTAGTATGTCGTCGGCCGGCCGTACCAGGACTTGGGCGTTGTCGCCGTCGACCACGATAGGATCGCCCTGCTCGACACGTGACAGCACGTTGGGGGCGCGGCCGACCACCGGGATGTCCAGCGCACGCGCCACGATGGCGACATGGCTCAGCGCCGAGCCCTCCTCGAGCACCAGCCCGCGCAGGCGCGTGCGATCGTAGTCGAGCAACTCGGCCGGCCCCATGTCGCGGGCGATCACGATCATGTCGTCGGGCAGCGCGTTCTGGTCGGTGGCGACGCGGCCGGTCAGGCGCAGCAGCAGGCGGTTGGCGAGATCCTGCAGGTCGCTTAACCGCTCGCGGATATAAGGATCGGTCGATTGGCCAAGCCGCGTGCGCACGTCGTCGAAGGCGCGTTGCACACCCGCCTCCGCCGTCAGGCCCGAGGCGATGCCCTCGCGCACGCGCTCTATCCAGCCGCGGTCGTCGACGAACATGCGGAAGGTCTCGAGGATCTCGCGATGCTCGCCCGACTGCATGTCCTCGGCCTCGAGCAGGCGATCGACATCGTCGCGCACCGCGCCCATTGCCTCCTCGAAGCGGGCCTGCTCCTGCACGAGGTCTTCGGCGATGACACGCTGGATGACGATCCGCGGCTCGTGCAGCACGGCGCGGCCGACGGCGACGCCGGGTGTGAGCTGCACGCCGTCGATGCGCAGCGGCAACAGGCCGAGGCCGTCGACCTGCTGCATCTCGTTGGGGCTGACGATGTGGCCGGCCGCGACCATCTCGGCCAGCACCATGGCGATGGTCTGCAAAGTCTCGATCTCTTCTTCGTCATACTGGCGGCTGGTGCGGTTCTGCACCACCAGCACGCCCAGCGTCCGGCCGGCCCGCAGGATCGGCACGCCGGCCAGCGACTGATAGACCTCTTCGCCGGTCTCCGGGCGATAGGCGAATTGCGGATGGCTCTGCGCGTCGGCCAGTGCGAGCGGCCGGGCATGGGCCGCGATGTCGCCGACCAGGCCTTCGCCGACCCGCAGGCGCGTGGTGTGCACCGCCGAGGGGTTGAGGCCTTGAGTGGCGAAGAGTTCGAGAACTTCGCCGGCGCGCAGCAGGTAGATCGAGCAGACCTCGGCCACCATGGCGTTGGCGACCGTGCGCACGACTTCGCCCAGGGTTTCCTCGATGGAACCCGCACGTGCCATCGTGTCCCGGAGCCGCTTGAGGAGCATTCGCGGTCCGGCCAAAGGAGCTGATCTCTCCATGGTCAGACCGCTAGATGCTTGAGTCGGATGACAATAAAGCTGCGGTCGATGGCGCAGGCACAAGCTCGCCAGGCCGTCATCGGACGGTCATTTTGGCAAGCATGAAGGGCGGCCCAGGTGCGCATGGCCAGCTTATAGCAAGACCCGCGCCGAACCGGCTACCCGCTAATTAGGCGGCGTCGAGCTCGTAAGCGGTATGTAAGGCCCGCACCGCCAGCTCGGTATATTCGGCGGCGACCAGGACGCTGATCTTGATCTCCGAGGTCGAGATCACCTGGATATTTATCCCCTTGGACGCCAGAGTTTCGAACATCTTGAGCGCTACGCCGGCATGGCTGCGCATGCCGACGCCGATCACCGAGAGCTTGGCGACGTTGATGTCGGACTTGACCTCGGCGAACTTGAGTTCGGCCTTGGCCTTCTCGAGATGCTGGACGGCGCGCGCGAGGTCGGCCCGCGGCACCGTGAAGGTGATGTCGGTCGAGCTCCCGTCGAGCGAGACGTTCTGCACGATCATGTCGACGTTGATGTTGCCCGCCGCCAGCGGCCCGAAGATCGCCGCCGCCACCCCCGGCCGGTCGGGCACGCGTGTGACCGTGACCTTGGCCTCGTCCTTGGAATAGGCGACGCCGCTCACGACGGATTTTTCCAGTCCCTGGGCCATGATCTCTTCCTCATCCACAACAAGCGTGCCGGGCAAATCGCTGCCGATCGCCGCGTCGAACGACGACAGCACCTGCACGCGCACATGATGGTTCATCGCCAGCTCGACCGAGCGCGCCTGCAGCACCTTGGAGCCGAGCGAGGCCATCTCGAGCATTTCCTCGTAGGTCACGCGATCCATCTTGTGCGCCTTCTCGACCATGCGCGGATCGCTGGTATAGACGCCGTCGACGTCGGTGTAGATGTCGCAGCGCTCGGCCTTGAGCGCCGCCGCCAGCGCCACCGCCGAGGTGTCGGAACCGCCGCGGCCCAGCGTCGTGATGCGGCCATCGGACGACACGCCCTGGAAGCCGGGCACGATCGGCACCTCGCCCGCCGCCATGCAGCGCGCCATCTCGGTGGTGTCGATCTCCTGGATGCGCGCCTTGCCATAGGCGTTGTCGGTGCGGATCGGGATCTGCCACGACAACCACGAGCGCGCCTTGACGTCGATCTGCTGCAGGGCGAGCGCCAGCAGGCCGATCGTGACCTGCTCTCCGGTCGCCACGACGACGTCGTATTCCCGCGGATCGTGCAGCGGGGCGATGTCGTTCACCCACTTGATCAGCTGGTTGGTGGCGCCTGACATGGCCGAAACGACGACCGCGACTTCGTTGCCACGTTCGACCTCGGCCTTGATCTTACGCGCAGCATTCTTGATGCGGTCGGTGTCGCCGACCGAAGTGCCGCCGAATTTGAGAACGATGCGCGCCATGGATCCTGCTTGGAAGCGGGGTATAGACACCGGTGGCGCCATGGGGGTCAAGTACGGCCATGGCTCAGTCCCCGCGTATCCCCCCCTCCTCGACCGTCGATTCCGCCGAGATCGAGCGCTTTTCGCGCATCGCCGACGAATGGTGGGACCCCACCGGCAAGTTCGCGCCCCTGCACCAGTTGAACCCGGTGCGCATCGGCTACATCCGCGACCGCGCCGCCGCCCGGTTCGGCCGCGACGCCCTGTCCGGCTCGCCGCTGGCCGGGCTTTCGGTGCTCGATATCGGCTGCGGCGGCGGACTTTTGAGCGAGCCGATGGCCCGCCTCGGCGCCACCGTCACCGGTCTCGACGCGGCCGACCGGAACGTCGCCGTGGCCTCCCTCCACGCCGAGGGCCAGGGCCTCGCCATCGACTACCGGCAGAATACCGCCGAAACGCTGGCCGCGACCGGCGTGCAGTTCGACATCGTGCTGGCGCTGGAGGTGGTCGAGCACGTGGCCGACGTCGAGCTGTTCCTGCGCTCGTGCGGCCATCTCGTGAAGCCGGGCGGCCTGCTGTTCCTGTCGACGCTCAACCGCACCGCCAAGGCCTGGGCTCTGGCGATCGCCGGCGCCGAATACGTGCTGCGCTGGCTGCCGCGCGGCACCCACGACTGGAAGAAATTCCTGAAGCCCTCGGAGGTCGTGCGCGGGCTGGCCAATGGTGGCGTCGAGACGAAGGAAATCGTCGGCGTGGTCTATAGCCCGCTCAGCCGCAAATGGTCGCTCAACGCCCGCGACCTCGACGTCAACTACATGCTGTACGGCATCAAGAGCTGAAACAGTGTCGTCGCTCACCAAGGCCGCGCTGTGGATGGCGGGCTGGCTCGCCTGCATGCTGGTCATGGCGGTGGCCGGCCGCGAGACGACGCGCGAGCTTTCCGTCTTCCAGATCATGGAACTGCGCTCGCTGATCGGGCTTTGCATGCTCTATCCGCTGATCCGCGCCAATGGCGGTTTTCTGACGCTCGGCACATCGCATCCGGGACGGCATATCGGCCGCAACCTCGCCCATTACGGCGCCCAGTTCGGCTGGCTGATGGCGCTGACGCTGATCCCGATCGCCCAGGTCATCGCCATCGAGTTCACCATGCCGATCTGGACGGCGATCTTCGCCGTCACCTTCCTCGGCGGGCGCATGGGTCTGTGGAACAACCTTGCCGTGGTGATGGGGCTGGTGGGCGTGGCGATCATCCATCGTCCGCCCGTTTGGCGGCGAGGTGAACGCAGGCCAGCTCATTGCGCTCGCCGCGGCGGTCGGCTTCGCCATCTCGGTGATCATGGTCAAGGCGCTGACGCGCACCGACCGCGTCGTCGCGATCCTGTTCTGGATGATGGCCATCCAGTCGGCGATGGGCCTCGCGCCGGCGCTCTACGTTTGGCAGGCGCCGTCGCTCTATGTCTGGGGCTGGATCCTGGTGATCGCCTTCTGCGGCACCTACTCCCACTACTGCATGACGCGCGCGCTGCTTCATGCAGATGCCACGATCGTGGTGCCGATGGACTTCTTGCGGGTGCCGCTGGCGGCGGCCGTCGGCTGGCTGGTCTATGCCGAGCGGGTCGATCTGTTGACGGCGCTGGGCGCGGCGCTGATCCTCGCGGGCAACCTGCTCAATCTGCGCGGTGCGGGAACAAAGAGTTAGGATTTCCCGCCGTTTCCCGACGGGTCGGGAAACGTTTAACGCTGCAGGACAAAGGTTTTAGGTCGTTTTCCCGATTTCCCGTCCGACCCCCTTCGGGGATAGGAATAGGAAATGGAAATCCTAATTGCCGCGCGGGATCCAGGGCAGGCGGCCGAACTCGATGCCTTCCTCGGCCAGCGCCTCGGCCTCGTCATCGGTGGTCTCGCCGTAGATGCCGCGCTTGTCGCTCTCGCCGTAATGGATCTTGCGGGCTTCCTCGGCGAAGTTCTGGCCGACCGGCTCGCAGTTCTTCTCGACCTGCTCGCGCAGCTTGAGCAGCGTCTCGCGCATTTCCTTGGGCATCTGCTGGGCAAGTGCTGCCATCTGCTGCTGTTGCGGCGTCGGCACGGCGGGAACGGCTGGCGCCTTGGCCTCGGCCGGCATCTCGACGTCGGTCACTGTGCGCTTGCCGCTGCCCTTGCCGATGCGCGGCGCCATCGGCGCGCGCACGACCTTGGAGTCGCCGCAAGCCGGGCAGCCGATCAGGGAACGCTTCTCCTGGCGCTCGTAGGCCTTGCTGTCCTTGAACCAGCTGTCGAACTCGTGGCCTTTGCGGCAGCGCAAACGGTACAAAATCATGTCGTTCAAAAATGGTGCCTTGCCGGCCCGGACGCAAGACCCGATTGTCGCCAGCCATGGCGTCCTTTCCTTCCTCCTGGATCACCACCTGGGCCGGACTCGTGCCGGCCGGCGCCAACGTTCTGGACGTCGCGGCGGGCGGCGGGCGGCATGCACTTTACTTCGCCGGCAGAGGCCACAAGGCCGTGGCGCTCGACCGCGATGTGAGCAAGCTTGCCGATCTGCCGGACATCGAAGTCGTGCAGGCTGATCTCGAGAATGGCGATCCCTGGCCGCTGGCCGGACGGAAATTCGGCGCGGTGATCGTCGCCAACTATTTGCATCGGCCTCTGATGGAGACGCTGGTCGATGCCGTCGAGGCGGGCGGCGTGCTGCTCTACGAGACCTTCATGGTCGGCAACGAACGCTTCGGGCGGCCGAAGAGTCCCGAGTTCCTTCTGAAGGACGGTGAGCTGCTGGAGTTGGTGCGCGGCCGGTTCTCAACAGTGGCCTACGAGGCGCGGCTGATCAGCGAGCCGCACATGGCGATGGTGCAGCGGATCGCGGCACGCCGCCTTTAGTTATTCGGCGGCCTTCGCCACCGCCGGCTTGTGCAGCACCGGCGCAGCGTATTTCCGGTCGTGCGTCAGCGACGGCACCATGCGGCGGGCGTCCTCGACCTTGGCGAGATCGATCTCGGCCACGACGAAGCCCGCCTTCTCTCCGCCGGCATCGGCCAAAACCTCACCCCACGGCGCCACGACGATCGAGTGGCCGTAGGTCTTGCGGTTGGAGCCCTTGTGCGTGCCGACCTGGGCTGGTGCAAAGACGTAGCAGCCGGTCTCGATCGCGCGCGCGCGCAGGATCGTGTGCCAGTGCGCCTGCCCCGTCGGCACCGTGAACGACGACGGGATCGACAGCATCGTGGCGCCGGCATGCGCGAGGTCGCGGTAGAGGTAGGGAAAGCGCAGGTCGTAGCAGATGGTCATGCCCAGCACGCCCCACGGCGTTTCGGCCAGCACGGTCTTTTCACCCGGCTTGAAGGTAAACGACTCGCGGTAATTCTCGCCCGCCTTGAGCTGGACGTCGAACATGTGGATCTTGTCGTAGCTCGCGACGATGTCGCCGCCGGCATCGATCAGGTAGGAGCGGTTGCGGATCTGCTCCTCACCCGGCACGCGGACATGGATCGAGCCCAGCAGGAACCACGCGCCGGTCTCGCGCGCGGCGGCACGGCAGGCGGCAAGCATGCCATGTGTCTCCTCGGTCTGCGCCTTGGCCAGCGTCTCGTCACGGTTGGCGCCGATCAGGCCGGTGTTCTCCGGCGTCATGATGAAGTCGGCGCCGGCGGTGTGCGCCAGGCGCGCCTGCTCGCGCACGAAGGCCGCGTTCTCGGCCATGTCGTTGCTGACGTTGGTCTGGATCAGGCCGGCGACGAATTTGACGGTCATCGGACGTTCCTCAGCCCGGCTGGGCGAGCAGGGCGTCGAGCTTGCCGGCGCGTTCCAATGCGGCCAGTTCGTCGGAGCCGCCGACATGCTGGCCGTTGATGAAGATCTGCGGAACGGTGGTGCGCTTGGCGCGCTCGCGCATCTCGCTGCGCTTCTTGTCGTCCATCATGACGTCGGTCTCGTCGTAATGCGCGCCCTTGTCGTCGAGCAGCGCCTTGGCGCGCGCGCAGTAACCGCAGAACGGCGTGGTGTAGATCTCGATCTTCGCCATGGGCATCCCGTTGCGTATTGGGGCCGCCATTATAGCGGCGGCCGGATGACCCGCGCCAGCGTAAGGACATCGACATGGCTGGCCCCCGCCCGCTGCAAGGCCCGCGCGCAGGCCTCGACCGTGGCGCCGGTGGTCAGCACATCGTCGACCAGCACGACGCCCTTGCCCCTGACGCCGCTGGCCCAGCGCGGATGGACCTCGAAGGCCTGGCGGACATTGCTGCGCCGTTCCCGGGCCTTGAGGCCGGCCTGCGAGCCGGTCCAGCGCACGCGGCGCAGCAGGTCGGGCGGCAGCGGCCGCGCGGCCTGGCGCGCCACGCCGCGCGCCAGCAGGACGGCCTGGTTGTAGCGGCGGCTCAGCAGCCGCCGCCAATGCAAGGGCACCGGCGCAATCAGGTCGGCGTCGGCCAGAAGCTCCGACCCGGCGCGCGCCATCCAGGCGCCATAGGCGCGGGCCATGTCGGTGCGATCGCCATGCTTGAACGGCAGCACCAGCTTGCGGCTGCGCTCGTCGTAGGCGACGACGGCGCGCGCACGGCGATAACGCGGCGGATGGGCAAGGCAGGTGCCGCAGAGAGCATCCGATCCGGCATCGGCGTCGGCGGGGAACGGGTAGCCGCAATAGGTGCAGTGCGGCGTGCTGAGAAAGGAGACGCGGCCCCAGCATTCGACGCAGAGCGAGCCCGGCTCGTCGACGATCTCGCTGCAGCCGAGGCAGAGCGGCGGCAGCACGGCGTCGAGCAGGGTTCGGGAAATGCGGGAAAGCACGAGGAAAGTGAGCCCGGCAAATGCGCCGGCAGCAGGGCAATGTCTGGAGATCGAGCCCCTACCGGCCGCCGCGATTCCGCCTTACATACGGGTCGTGAACCAGCCTGACCCCCTGCTCGTCTTCGATCGTGCCGTGCTGCGGCAGCGTCGCGAACGAGCGGCGCGCGACTGGACCGACCACGCCTTTCTCAAGCGCGAGATCGCCGGCCGCCTGGTCGAACGGCTCGACGACGTGCGCCGGACCTTCCCTCTGGCGCTCGACCTCGGCTGTCATGGTGACGAGATCGCATCGGCCCTCGAGGGCCGTTCCACGGTCGGGACGCTGGTGCGCGCCGATCTCGGCTTCGGCTTCGCGCATGAGGCCAAAGGTCCGGCGCTGGTGGCCGACGAGGAAGCTCTGCCCTTCGCCGCCGGCCGTTTCGACCTGGTGCTGAGCGCCATGGACCTGCACTGGGTCAACGACCTGCCGGGCACGCTGATCCAGATCGCGCGCATCCTGAAACCCGACGGCCTGTTCCTCGGCGCCATGCTGGGCGGCGGCACGCTGTGGCAGCTGCGCCAGGCGCTGGCGGCGGCCGAAAGCGAGATCGAGGGCGGATTGAGCGCGCGCGTCTCGCCCTTCGCCGACTTGCGCGACGCGGCGGGCCTGCTGCAGCGCGCCGGCTTCGCCCTGCCGGTGGCCGATGGCGAGACCATCGAGATCGAGTACGAGAGCGCGCTGGAGCTGATGCGCGACCTCCGCGGCATGGGCGAGAGCAACGCCATCGTCGAGCGCCGTCGCGGCCTTGCCCGCCGCGCCACGTTGCTGCGTGCGGCGGAAATTTATGGTGAACGCTTCGCGGCGCCTTCGGGCCGTGTCGCTGCAAGTTTCGAAGTGCTGTTCCTGCACGGCTGGGCGCCGCACAACTCGCAGCCCAAGGCATTGCGGCCCGGCAGCGCGGCGCGGCGACTGGCCGAAGCGCTAGGCGGTGTCGAGCAGAGCGCCGGCGAGAAAGCCGGGCGATGACCAAATTGTCGTTCAGCGACGTACTGGCGGAAAGCTTCCGCTTCTTCTTCGCCAACATCAGGCTGTTCTTCCATCTCGTCACCGTGCCGTGGATCATCTCGTTGGGCATCCGCGTGGTCGGCTCGTTCATCGTCTCGGACGACGATTTCGTCTATGCCGCGCTGATCGAGAAGGCGCTCGACATGCTGCCGACCACGATGTTCCTCGTGGCGTGGTTCCGCGTCGTCCTGCTCGGGTCGCAGCGCCTCGACATCCTGCCGGGGCTGGGCTGGACGCGGCGCGAGAGCGCCTTCCTGCTGCACCTGATCAAGGTCGGCGGCATGACCTTCGCGCTGGTCGCCTCGCTGATGCTGATGCTGGGCACGCTCGATCCGGGGTCGATCGGCGCCAGCGCCGATCCCGAAACCGCCCGCCGCCAGGCCATGGGCGCGCCGATCGCCGCAGGCTTCATCGTCTCGATGCTGCTGGCGCTGCGCGTCTGCTACGGCCTCGCCGCCACCGCGGTCGACGTGCCGTTCTCGCCGCGCCTCTCGTGGGTCCATGGCCGCGGCCATGGCTGGACGATCGTCGGCGCGCTGTTCCTGATCTTCTTTGCCAGCGCCCTGGTGACGACCGTGCTCACCCTGCTGACGCTGGCGCTGCTGCACGGGCTCAGCGGACCGGGCGCCGGCGCCTCGGTCGGCGCCTGGACCGTGCAGTGCCTGCTGAGCTACGCCGGCACCGCCATCGCCGCGACGGCGCAAGCTGTCATCTTCCGCACTTTGCTGGGTTGGCGCGAAGGCACCGCGCTGAAGCCGGCTTAACCCCAGCTAGAGAAGATCCCTGAGCAGCCCCACAAGCGGCACATCGGCCGGCGGCATGGGATAGCGCGACAGTTCGATCGGCAGGACCCACTTCAAGGTCTGGCCTTCGTGCGGCTGCGGCTGGCCGGCCCATTTGCGGCAGGCGAAGACCGGCATCAGCAGGTGGAACTTTTCATAGCCATGGCTGGCGAAGGCGATCGGAGCGAGGCAGCTCGTTGCCGTCTCGATTCCGAGCTCTTCCTTCAGTTCGCGCACCAGCGCCTGCTCGGGCGTCTCGCCAGGGTCAACCTTGCCGCCGGGGAATTCCCACAGGCCAGCCATCGACTTGCCCTCGGGGCGTTGAGCGATCAGCACACGGCCGTCGGCGTCGACCAACGCCACGGCGGCGACCAGCACGAGCGGACGCTCGCCCAGAGGCGGCGGACCTCCCGGGCAGACCTCGGCGAAATCCACTTTAGGTCCGGTAGCTGCCGTTGATGTCGATGTAGCCGTGCGTCAGGTCGCAGGTCCACACGGTGGCACGGCCGCGGCCGATGCCGAGCTCGATGTCGATCACGATGTCGGTGCCCTTGATGTGCTTGACCACCGGCGCCTCGTCGTAGCCCGGCACAACCTGGCCCTGATCGGTGATCTTCACGCCACCGATCGAGATCTTGAGCTTGTCGCGGTCGGCACGCTCGCCCGACTTGCCGATCGCCATGACGATGCGGCCCCAGTTGGCGTCTTCGCCCGCGATCGCCGTCTTCACGAGCGGCGAGTTGGCGACCGCCAGCCCGATCTTGCGCGCGGCACCGTTGGACGACGCACCGCCGACATTGATGGTCACGAACTTGGTGGCGCCCTCGCCGTCGCGGGCGAGAAGCTGCGCCAGCTCGATCAGCACCTCGTCCAGCGCGCGGCGGAAATCGACCAGCACGGGATCGTCGGCTTCCTCGATCGGCGCGTGACGGGCGGTGCCGGTGGCGACCAGCAGCAGCGTGTCGCTGGTCGAGGTGTCTCCGTCGACCGTAACGCAGTTCAGCGACTTGTCGGCGGCGTCGGTCAGGATCTTCTGCAGCACGTTGCCCGGGATCTTGGCGTCGGTGAAGGCGAAGGCCAGCATGGTCGCCATATCGGGCGCGATCATGCCCGAGCCCTTCAGGAACGCGTTGATGGTGACGGTCTTCTCACCGACCTTGGCCTGCCGCGTGGCGAGCTTGGGGAAGGTGTCCGTCGTCATGATCGAGGCGGCGGCGGCGGCCCAATTGTCCTCGCGCCCGCCCTTGATCAGCGCCGGAACGACGGCAGCGATCTTCTCCCAGTCGAGCGACTGGCCGATCACCCCGGTCGAGGCCATGAAGACCTCGTTGCGCGGGCAGCCGAGCGCCTGGGCGATGGCGCGCGTGCTTTCCTCGACCGCCTTGTCGCCGGCCTTGCCGGTGAAGGCGTTGGCATTGCCGGCATTGACCACGATGGCGCGTACCTTGCCCCGCGCCAGGTTCTTGCGGCACCAGTCGACCGGCGCCGAGCAGGTCTTGGATTTAGTTAGCACGCCCGCAACCGTGGCACCGGCCGGAACGACCGCCAGGAGAACGTCGTCGCGGTCCTTGTAGCGCACACCCGATCGCGCCGTGCCGATCTTTACCCCGGCGATGCGCGGCAATGTCGGCGTCGTTTTGGGCGCGAGCGGCGATACGGCTAGCTTAACGGACATTGAGTCTCCCCTTGCGGATGGCGGATCGGGCCCGCCTCTCCGAAGCGCCGGAGACTACACCAGAAATGCCCCCAAAAGTGATGTTTACTTGGCCGGCCCTTGTGACTGGCATATGGGGCCGGCCTCCCTGGCAGACCTATTTGGGGGGCGTGGCGGGCTTGGCCGCAGGCGTGGCCGGCTTGGCGGGGGCCGCCGGGGCGGCGGGAGCCGGGCCTTCGGCCTTGCTGCCGTCGAGGTTGAATTTCTCGATCTTGGCGGTCGACATGAGCTGGTTCAGCAGCGCCGTAAAGGTCTCGCGCGAGGCCTCCTCGCGGATCTGCTCGACCATCTCCTCGAAGGGCGGCGGCGGCGCCTGGCGGCGGTCCTCGACCAGGATGACGTGGTAGCCGAACTGGGTCTTGATCGGCGTCTCGGTCAATTCGCCCTTCTTCAGGACGAAGGCCGCTGTGGCGAACTCCTGCACCATGTCGGTCTTCTTGAACCAGCCGAGATCGCCGCCCTCGGCGCCCGACGCCTTGTCGGTCGACTTGTCCTTGGCCAGCTTCTCGAACGCCGTGCCTTTCTTGATGTCGGCGACGATGGCCTTGGCTTCCTCCTCGGTCGACATCAGGATGTGGCGCGCCCGAACCTCTTCCTCCGCCGGCGGCATCGCCTTGATGCGCTCGGCATAGCGCTTCTGCAGCTCTTCCGGCGTGACGCGGCGGGCGATCTCGCGCTGGATCCAGAAATCCTGGATCACCTGCTCCTCGACGAAGACCATGCGCTTCTTGAAGGCGGCATCGTCCTGGACCTTGTTCTTCTTGCCTTCGAGCACCACCAGCTTGCTGTCGATCAGGCGGTCGAGCAGCGCCGGGAACACCGCCTGCAGCGGCATGTTGCGGAATTGCGGCGGCAGCGTCTGCTGGGCGATCTCGAGGTCGGAGAGACGGATCACCTGGCCGTTGATGTTGGCGACGACCGGATCCTTGGCCGACGGCGCCGCTGCCTGCGGCGGGCGCTGGGCGGGCGGCGTTTGCGCCGGAGGCACCTGGGCAAAGGTCGGGCCGGCGATTGCCAGTACTGCGCAAAAGACGACAACAGGGCGCAGGGTACGCAAAAGACGGCTCATGGAGGACTCCGGATGACGAATTTGGGCGCGGGCACGCGCTGCGTCCGTTTCCCACGGGGTCTTCGTCGACGCAAGCGGCAGGACTGCAAAGACGCCGTGCAAAGCCCGCCAATGCTATACTTTTCCGTGATTGCCAGGCTCGCCATTGCGTTGACACTGGGGGAGGCGCTCACTATCTCTCAGGTCAAGAGGCGGGCCCCAGCGCCCGCCCAAGTCATTATAAAGTCGAGGTTTTCATGCTTGGCGGGCTGGCGCGAAGTCTATTCGGGACGGCCAACGATCGTATCGTCAAAGGCTTCGACAAGCCGGTGGCGAAAATCAATGCGCTCGAACCCGAATTCGCCAAGCTTTCCGACGAACAGCTGCGCGGCAAGACGGTCGAATTCCGCGAGCGCCTGGCCAAGGGCGAGACCCTCGACGGACTGCTGATCGAGGCCTTCGCCGCGGTGCGCGAAGCGGCCAAGCGCACGCTGGTGCAGCGCCATTTCGACGTCCAGCTCAAGGGCGGCATGGTGCTGCACAGCGGCAAGATCGCCGAGATGAAGACCGGCGAAGGCAAGACGCTGGTCGCCACCCTGGCCGTCTATCTCAACGCCCTCGAAGGCAAGGGCGTGCATGTCGTCACGGTGAACGACTACCTTGCCCGCCGCGATTCGGAGTGGATGGGCCAGATCTACAAGTTCCTCGGCCTCACCGTCGGCGTCATCGTGCACGACCTCTCCGACGAGGAGCGCAAGGTCGCCTATGCCTGCGACGTGACCTACGGCACCAACAACGAGATCGGCTTCGATTATCTCCGCGACAACATGAAGTACCGCGTCGACGCCATGGCGCAGCGGCCCTTCAACTACGCCATCGTCGACGAGGTCGATTCGATCCTGATCGACGAGGCGCGCACGCCGCTGATCATCTCCGGCCCGGCCGAGGATTCCGGCGAGCTCTACCGGCGCGCCGACACGGTGATCCCCAAGCTGCCGGCCGAGTCCTACGAGAAGGACGAGAAGAACCGCACCGTCGTTCTGACCGACGCCGGCATCGAGGCGGTGGAGGAAATCCTGCGCCAGGACGGCCTGCTGCCCGAGGGCATCAGCCTCTATGCGCCGACCATGGTGTCGGTGTTGCACCACATCACCCAGGCGCTGCGCGCCCACAAGCTGTTCGCCCGCGACGTCGATTACATCGTGAAGGACGGCCAGGTCGTCATCATCGACGAGTTCACCGGCCGCATGATGTCGGGCCGGCGCTACTCCGAGGGTCTGCACCAGGCGCTCGAGGCCAAGGAGAACGTCGAGGTCCAGCGCGAGAACCAGACGCTGGCCTCGATCACCTTCCAGAACCTCTTCCGCATGTATCCCAAGCTCGCGGGCATGACCGGCACGGCGATGACCGAGGCTTCCGAGTTCGGCGAGATCTACCGCCTCGAAGTGGTCGAGATCCCGACCAACGTGCTGGTCGTGCGCAAGGACGCCGACGACGAGATCTACCGCACGATGGCCGACAAGACGCGCGCCATCGTCAAGCTGATCGAGGAATGCCGCGCCCGCAACCAGCCGATGCTGGTCGGCACCGTGTCGATCGAGAAGTCCGAGGCGCTGTCGGAAGAGCTCAAGAAGCGCTCGATCCCGCACAGCGTGCTCAATGCCCGCTTCCACGAGCAGGAAGCCCAGATCGTGGCCCAGGCCGGACGGCCGGGCAGCGTCACCATCGCCACCAACATGGCCGGCCGCGGCACCGACATTCAGCTCGGCGGCAACGTCGAGATGCTGGTGCAGCAGAGCGTGCCCGTCATCAACGAGAAGTTCGCCGGCGACTCAGAGGAAGCTCGAGCCGAGCGCAAGGCCGAGATCGCCCGCATCGAGGCCGAGATCCGCTCCGGCGTCGAGCGCGACCGCGCGATTGTGCTCAAGGGCGGCGGTCTTTATGTCGTCGGCACCGAGCGCCACGAATCGAGGCGCATCGACAACCAGTTGCGCGGCCGCTCGGGCCGCCAGGGCGATCCCGGCGCCTCGAAGTTCTTCCTGTCGCTGGAAGACGACCTGATGCGCATCTTCGGCAACAACAAGGTGCTCGACTGGGTGCAGAAGAAGGGCATGGCCGAGGACGAGGCGCTGACCCATCGCTGGCTCAACAAGGCGCTGGAAACGGCGCAGGGCAAGGTCGAGGCGCGCAACTTCGAGATCCGCAAGAACCTGCTGCGCTTCGACGACGTCATGAACAGCCAGCGCCGCGAGATCTACAAGGAGCGCATCGAGCTGATGGGCACCGAGGACGTCTCCGACACGGTGGCCGGCATGCGCCGCGACGTCGCCGACGCCATGGTGGCGCGCCATATCCCCGAGGACGTCTACGCCGAGCAGTGGAAGATTGCCGAGCTCAAGGAAGACGTCACCCGCGTGTTCGGCCTCGACCTGCCGGTCGACCAGTGGGCCAAGGAAGAAGGCATCGCCGAGGAGGAGATCAAGAACCGCCTCAACGACGCCGTCGACCGGCTGTTCGCCCAGAAGGCGGCGCAGTACGGGCCGGAAGTGTGGCGCCAGGTCGAGAAGAGCGTGCTGATGCAGCTCTTCGACCAGAGCTGGAAGGACCATCTGCTGCATCTCGACCATCTGCGCCAGGGCATCGGGCTGCGCGCCTACGGCCAAAAGGATCCGCTGAACGAGTACAAGCGCGAGGCCTTCAATCTCTTCAGCGACCTGCTGACCAACCTGCGCGAGCAGGTCACCAGCGTGCTCGCCAACCTGCAGGTCCGCGTCGAGGCGCCGCCGGAATTTCCCCAGCAGCCGCCGATGCAGGAAGTGCACGAGGATCCGGCGCGCGCCACCATGGCAGAGGATATCGGCTTCTTCCGCGACCCACAGCCTGCCGCGGCCGGCGATCAGGGCAGCGGTGACGTCGCTACGCTGGCACGGCCGCGCGGGCCCAAGCCTGCCGCCGATCCCAACGA